>NZ_ANAS01000020.1:0-308222 GCF_000341205.1 Nocardiopsis baichengensis YIM 90130
AGGACGAAGCGTTGGTTCCGAGCCTCTAAAGAACCCGGCACGAAACAAACCTCCTCCACGACTGGTGGACCATGGCCAGCGAGAACCGGCGGGTATCGCTGAAGGACGCCGACACGGCCATCCGCCAAGCCCGCAAGGACATCGGCTGGTTGTCCGACCTTCCCGCCCAAGCTGCCCAAGCGGTGCTGAAGACGTACTTCCGGGCATGGGTGAACTGCTGGGAAGGACGCGCCGGGGAACCGACGTTCAAGGCGCGATTCCGCTCCCGGATGGGCATCGACGTCCCCCAGGGGCGCGACCTCGGCATCAGGAGGATCAGCCGCCGATGGGGCGTGGTGAAGGTTCCCAAGGTCGGTGTGATCCGGTTCCGGTGGACCAAAGATCTCCCGGTCGGCAAGTACGCCGACGTGCAGAACAGGGTGACCGGTGCCCGACTGGTGAAAGAGGCCGGCGGGTGGCATGTGGTGTTCCGCGTGCGCACCGAGGTGAAGGAACCGGCCCCGCATGTCGGCCCAGGGGTCGGTATCGACCGGGGAATCGCCAAACCGCTGGCGCTCTCAGACGGCAGCTTCCGCGAACACGATCCCTGGCTGAGCCGAGGTGAGACAGAGCGCCTGCGCCGGTTGGAGAAGAAGAAGGAACGCCAGCGGCGTTCCCGCGAGCCGGGCGAGACGACCTCGCACCGGCTCAAGCGGACCTATGACCAGATCGCAGGTGTGCGCGCGAGAGCCAAGCGACGCGCCCTGGATTGGCAGCACAAGACCACCACCGTACTCGCCGAGACCTTCGGCGTGATCGGGGCGGAAAACCTGAACATCACCAACTTGACCAGGTCAGCCAAGGGGACCGTGGATGGCCCGGGTACCAACGTCCGTCAGAAAGCCGGATTGAACCGGTCGATCAGCAAAGAGGCGTGGGGGCGAACGGTCGCCCTGCTGGAGTACAAGCTGTTCGACCGGGGCGGCCACCTGGTCAAGGTGCCCGCCCCCGATACCTCGCGCCGCTGCTCGGTATGCGGGTTCACCACCCCGGGCAACCGGGAGTCACAAGACCGGTTCGTGTGCAAGGCCCCCGGATGCGGGCACGCCGAGAACGCAGACACCAATGCCGCGCGCAACATCGGACACGCGGCAAAGCAGGAAGCGCCCCAGGATATTGCGGGTGTCAGGACGTGGAGCCTTCGGGGGTACCCGGGCGACGAAGCGTCAACCACCAGCGGCGGACATGGCCCGTTGGCTGGATTCTCCCGCCTTTAGGCGGGAGAGGATGTCAAAGGAACCGCAGCACCAGCATCGCCGTGTCGTCGGTGTGGCCGCCCGGGGCGAACTCCTCCAGTTCGCGGTCGATGCGGACGATGACCGCCTGGGCGGTCAGCCCGTTGCAGGCCGAGAAGATCTCGGTCAGCCCCTCGTCGCCCAGCATGCTGGTCTCGCTGCGGCGCTCGGTCACCCCGTCGGTGACCGCCAGCAGCACGTCCCCCGGGGTCACCTCCACCGTCTCGGTGAAGAAGTCCACGTCCTCGAACGCCCCCAGCAGCGGCTGGGAGGTGCCCACCGGCGTCACCTCGCCCTTGCGGTCCAGCTTGAGGGGCAGCGGGTGGCCCGCCGACACCAGGCGCAGGCGCATGCCCTCGCCCGGGCCGCCCGCCGGGGTCATCTCCCCGTAGAGCATCGTCAGGAACCGCGTCGAGGTGTTCTCGTCCAGGATCGCCAGGTTGAGCCGGTGCATGATGTGCGCCGGGGAATACCCCTCCCGGGCCAGCGCGCGCAGGGTGTGCCGGGCCAGGCCGGTCACCGCGGCCGCTTCCGGGCCGGTTCCGCACACGTCGCCGATGGCGAAGCACCACCGCCCGTCGGTGGCGAACACGTCGTAGAAGTCGCCGCCGACCACGGTCCGCTCGTCGGCCGGGCGGTAGAACACCGCGTGGTCGACGCCGGGGATCTCCGGCTCCTTCTCCTTGGCCGGCAGCAGGCTGCGCTGCAGCGCCTCGCTCATCTCGGTCTGCCCGGCGTACAGCCGCGCGTTCTCCATCGCCGAGGCGACCCGGCGCGCCAAGTCGTTGGCGACGTCCACGTCTTCGCGGGTGAAGTCGGCGTCGGCCGGCCGGCCCAGCGTCATCCGGCCGAGCTCGCGCCCGTGCGCCATCAGCGGGATGCTGATGGCCGGGCTCTCGGCCAGCTCCAGGCTCAGCTCGTCCTCCATCCCGGCGGCCGCGACCATCTCGCGGTTCCACAGCGGGCGCGGGCTGTGCTGCTCGGACGGGGGCAGCGTGGACAGCAGGGTGCGCAGCACGTCGTTGTAGTTCTCGTTGGTGTGCACCGCGTGCGCCAGGCGGGTCACCCCGAGGTCGTTGATGATGTGCACCGCGCACCAGTCGCCCAGCCGGGAGGTGGTGAGCTGGGCGGCGAGCGCGGCGGTCAGCGGCTCGTCCAGGGTGCCGGTGAGCAGGTCGCTGGCCTCGGCCAGGAAGCTCAGCGAGGCCCGGCGCTGCAGCTCCACCTCGGCCAGGCGGGCGCGCTCGACCGGCAGCGCCATCTTGTCGGCGCCCTCCTGCAGTCTCCGGGCGGCGGTGTCGCCGAAGTGCCGGATGCGCCGCGAGGCCACCCCGATCAGCCCGGTGATCCGCCCCTCCACGATCAGCGGGGCGGTCACCAGCGAGCGCATGCCCGCCTTGGCCAGCCGCCCGCGGTGCGCGCGGGCGATCATGAGGTCGTCGTTGATCACCGCTCCGGGCGCCGGGGCGGCCGAGGGGAAGGTCTCCTCGGTGCGGCTGCGGAACGGCCGCCACGGCGCGTCGGTCAGCCCGACCCCGGCGCGTACCTCCCACTCGGTCTCGTCGGTGGTGGCCAGGGAGATGTAGGCGGCGTCGCCGCCCAGCGCGGAGCGGGCGTACTCCACGGTGCGGTCGAGCAGGTCGGGCAGGGACAGGCGGGCGGAGAGCGCGGCGTCCAGCGCCGCCCACGGGCCGGGGCGCGGGGCCCGGCGGCGCGGCGGGTGCACCGGGTCGGGCGGGGCCAGCGGCGGTTCGGGGGCGTCCTCGGCGTCGAGCACCCGGAACCAGACGGCCTTGTCCTGCTTGCTGTAGGCCACGCCCCAGGAGGAGGCGATGGCCGCGGCCAGGGCCAGGCCGAGCCCGCCGTTGCGCGTATTGTCGGTGGAGGGGGTGGTGTCCACGCTCAGCGGGCCCGCCTGGGGGACCGCGCGCTCGGGGACCCGGTCGGCCACGACCACCTCGACGGCGCCCTGGAGCCGGCGGACGGTGACCTCCAGCGGGCTCTCGGCATGGATCACCGCGTTGGTGACCAGCTCGCTGGCGAGCAGCACCGCGTCGTCGGCGGACTGTCCGACCGCCCACTGGTCCAGCGTCTCCCGCACGAACACGCGGGCGTCTCCCGCCGCCTCCGGCACAGGGGGGAACTCCCTGTGGGCGACCCTCATCGTGTCATGTGGCATTGTGAAGCCGTACGGTTTCCTTCAGTGTCGGTTCAGGGCGGACGAGCCCCGTCGCCGCATCCGCATGATTCACCCATACCCCCATCTCGCCCGCTACCGGCCCCCGGCGGTGTCGAAAACGCGTCCGCGTGGGCACAGTAGGAGACAACGCAAGTCATCATGGCAGAACGGCCCTGTGCCGAGCAGCCCGGCCGCGCGGTGTGACCACCGAGGCCCCCGTGTGCCCGCACCCCCCGTGTTCCGCGGCGGTGCGGGCGGCGGCCGGAGGCCCCGCACGCAGCGCTTAGGAGGGGATCGATGCCCGAGGCGACCCGGGCGCCGGCGACGGAAGAGCACTTCGACGAGCTTCTCGGCGCCCTCTACAGTATGCGCGACGGCGATTTCAGCGTCCGGCTGAACCCCCGCGCCGACGGCAAGGCGGGCGAGATCGCCGCCGTCTTCAACGAGGTCCTCGACCACTGCGAGCAGCTCAGCAGCGAGCTGCAGCGGGTGGGCGACGTGGTGCGCGAGGAGGGGCGGCTGACCGAGCGGGTCTCAGTGAGCCCCGCCCGCGGGGCCTGGGGCAAGAGCGTGCGCGCCCTCAACCACATGCTGGACGAGGTCAGCGAGCCGGTCACCGAGGTGGCGCGGATCCTGGACTCGGTCGCCGGCGGCGACCTGTCCCAGCGCGCCGAACTCACCAGCCGCCGCGGCGACCTGCACGGGGACCTGCGCCGCCTGGCGGTCTCGGTGAACCGCATGGCCGACCAGATGAGCAAGTTCACCACCGAGGTCACCCGGGTGGCCCGGGAGGTGGGCACCGAGGGCAAGCTCGGCGGCAGCGCGGAGGTGGAGGGCGTCTCCGGCGCCTGGCTGGACGTCACCGAGGCGGTCAACCAGATGGCCTCCCGGCTCACCGCGCAGGTGCGCGACATCTCCACGGTCACCACCGCGGTCGCCCGCGGCGACCTGAGCCGCCAGGTGACCGTGGACGTGCAGGGCGAGATGCTGCTGCTCAAGGAGACCGTGAACACCATGGTCGACCAGCTGTCCACGTTCGCCGACGAGGTGACGCGGGTGGCCCGGGAGGTGGGCACCGAGGGCAAGCTGGGCGGGCGCGCCAACGTCAAGGGCGTCTCCGGCACGTGGAAGGACCTGACGAACAACGTCAACTCCATGGCCGACAACCTCACCAACCAGGTGCGGGACATCTCCCAGGTGACGACCGCGGTCGCGCGGGGCGACCTCACCAAGAAGGTGACGGTGGACGTCCAGGGCGAGATGCTGCAGCTGAAGGACACCGTGAACACGATGGTGGACCAGCTGGACTCCTTCGCCGACGAGGTCACCCGCGTGGCCCGCGAGGTCGGCTCGGAGGGCAAGCTGGGCGGGCGCGCCAACGTCAAGGGCGTGTCGGGGGTCTGGAAGGACCTGACCGACAACGTGAACTCGATGGCGAACTCGCTGACCTACCAGGTCCGCAACATCTCGCAGGTGACCACGGCGGTGGCGCGCGGCGACCTGTCCAAGAAGATCACCGTGGACGCGCAGGGCGAGATGCTCGAGCTGAAGGACACCGTGAACACGATGGTGGACCAGCTGGACTCCTTCGCCGACGAGGTCACCCGCGTCGCGCGCGAGGTCGGCACCGAGGGCACGCTCGGCGGCCAGGCGCACGTCCGAGGGGTGTCGGGGGTCTGGAAGGACCTCACGGACAACGTGAACTCGATGGCGAACTCGCTCACCTACCAGGTGCGCAACATCTCCGAGGTCACCCGCGCCGTCGCCGGCGGCGACCTGACCAAGAAGGTCACGGTGAACGCCAAGGGCGAGATGCTGGAGCTGAAGGGCACCATCAACACCATGGTGGACCAGCTCTCGGCGTTCGCCGCCGAGGTCACCCGGGTGGCCCGCGAGGTGGGCACCGAGGGCCAGCTGGGCGGGCGCGCCGAGGTGCGCGGCGTGTCGGGCATCTGGAAGGACCTGACCGACAACGTCAACTCGATGACGCAGAGCCTGACCAACCAGGTGCGCGACATCTCCCAGGTGACCACGGCGGTGGCGCGCGGTGACCTCACCAAGAAGATCACCGTCGACGTCCAGGGCGAGATGCTGCAGCTGAAGGACACCGTGAACACCATGGTGGACCAGCTCTCGGCGTTCGCCATCGAGGTCACCCGGGTGGCGCACGAGGTGGGCTCGGAGGGCCAGCTGGGCGGCCAGGCCAAGGTCGACGGGGTCTCGGGCACCTGGAAGCAGCTCACCGACAGCGTGAACGAGCTGGCCTCCAACCTGACCACGCAGGTGCGGGCGATCGGCGAGGTGGCCGCGGCGGTCACCGCGGGCGACCTGACCCAGAACATCCACCTGGACGTGCGCGGGGAGATGCTGGAGCTGCGCGACAACATCAACCTGATGGTCGCCAACCTGCGCGAGACCACCGCCGCCCAGCGCGACGACGACTGGCTCAAGTCCAACCTGGCCCGCGTCTCCGCGCGCATCCAGGGCCACCGCGACCTCAACGAGCTGGCGCGGCTCATCATGACCGAGGTGACGCCGCTGGTCGACGCCCAGCACGGCGCCTGCTACCTGCCCGAGGACGAGGACGACGAGGGCGTGTACCGGCTCTACGCCGGCTTCGGCTTCCAGCCCGAGGAGGCCCGGCGCCGGGTGCGCGCCGGGGTGGGCCTGGCCGGCGAGGCGGTCGCCCAGAAGCGCGAGCAGATCGTCATCAACGTCCCGGCGGACTACGTGCGCGTGGAGTCGGGCCTGGGCGAGGCGCCGCCGCTGAGCCTGGCGATCCTGCCGATCGTCTCGGAGGACCGGGTCCTGGGCGTGGTGGAGTTCGGCTCCTTCGGCGAGTTCCGCGAGGTCCACCTCAACTTCCTGCGCGAGCTGGTCAACCTGCTGGGCACCACGATCAACACGGTGCTGGCCAACTCCAAGACCGAGTACCTGCTGGCCCAGTCCCGCCAGCTGACGATCGCCCTGCAGGAGCGCTCCAACGAGCTGCAGCGCCAGCAGGAGGAGCTGCGCCGCAAGAACGCCGAGCTGCACAGCAAGGCCGGGCAGCTGGCCAGCCAGAACCGCGCCATCGAGCTGCAGAACCGGCAGATCGAGCGGGCGCGGCGCTCCCTGGAGGACCGGGCGCACCAGCTGCAGGTCTCCTCCAAGTACAAGTCCGAGTTCCTGGCGAACATGTCGCACGAGCTGCGCACGCCGCTGAACAGCCTGCTCATCCTGGCCCGGCTGCTGGCCGACAACACCGAGCAGAACCTGACCTCCAAGCAGGTGGAGTTCGCCCAGACCATCCACAAGGCCGGCAGCGACCTGCTGGAGCTCATCGACGAGATCCTGGACCTGGCCAAGGTGGAGTCGGGCCGGGTGGAGGTGCAGCCGGCCGACGTGGCCATCGGCCAGCTGGTGGACTACGTCGAGGCCACCTTCCGGCCGCTGACCAGCGACCGGGGCCTGGCGTTCGGCGTGGAGGTGTCCCCGGACATCCCCAACTACCTGTGGACCGACGAGCAGCGGCTCCAGCAGATCCTGCGCAACCTGCTCTCCAACGCGGTCAAGTTCACCTCCTCGGGCGAGGTGCGGCTGCTGATCCGCCCGGCCTGGGCGCTCGACGACGCCGACCTGGACCTGTTCGGGGAGAACGAGGAGGTCATCGCCTTCTCGGTGGCCGACACCGGAATCGGTATCCCCGAGGACAAGCTGCAGGTCATCTTCGAGGCGTTCCACCAGGGCGACGGCGGGACCTCGCGCCGCTTCGGCGGCACCGGCCTGGGGCTGTCCATCAGCCGCAACTTCGCCCGGCTGCTGGGCGGGGAGATTCGGGTGGAGAGCACCGTCGGCCAGGGCAGCAGCTTCACGCTGCTGCTCCCGGTGCGCCTGCCCGAGGGCGTGGAGGAGCGGATGGCCGACGGGCTGGAGGCGGTCCCGCCGCTGGAGGCGACGGACTCGGCCGAGATCGAGCCGCTGACCACCGGGGTGGCCATGCCCGAGGCGCCCGACAGCCCGGCCGACCTGACCGTCCTGCCCGACCTGGAGCCCGACCCCGAGCCGGACCAGCAGCCCGAGGCGGTCCCGGTGCTGCGCGGGACCGAGGCCGAGGACGCCGAGGACGGCGAGGAGGCGCCGGACGTGGAGCACCGCGAGGTCCTGCAGGGCCGCACGGTGCTCATCGTCGACGACGACATCCGCAACGTGTTCGCCCTGGCGAGCGCGCTGGAGGCGCAGGGGCTCACCGTGCTCTTCGCCGACAACGGCCGCACCGGCATCGAGAAGCTGGAGGCCAACGAGGACGTCGAGGTCGTCCTGATGGACATCATGATGCCCGAGCTGGACGGCAATGCGACGACGCGCGCCATCCGGGAGATGCCCCAGTTCGCCGACCTGCCGATCATCTCGCTGACCGCGAAGGCGATGCAGGGCGACCGGGACCGCAGCCTGGAGGCGGGCGCGTCGGACTACGTCACCAAGCCGGTGGACCTGGACCACCTGCTCGACGTGATTCAGAAGTGGCTGGAGCCCGGCTCCGGCGAGGACGGCCCCGAAGAGCAGGAGTAGTGGACGTGGCGCAGAAGGCCAACATCCTCCTCGTGGACGACCGCGATGAGAACCTCACGGCCCTGGAGGCCATCCTGGCCTCACTGGACCAGAACCTGGTGCGCGCCAGTTCCGGCGAGGGTGCGCTCAAGGCGCTGCTGGAGGAGGACTTCGCGGTCATCCTGCTGGACGTGATGATGCCGGGGATGGACGGGTTCGAGACCGCCACCCACATCAAGCAGCGGGAGAAGACCCGCGACGTGCCGATCATCTTCCTGACCGGGGTGGGCGTCGACCGGCACCAGGTCTTCCGCGGGTACGCCTCGCGCTCCATCGACTACCTGACCAAGCCCTTCGACCCGTGGGTGCTGCGGTCGAAGGTGGAGGTCTTCGTGGAGCTGTTCCAGACCAAGCGGCGGCTGCAGGACCAGGCCCGGCTGCTGCGGCGGCAGCTGGGCGACGAGACCGGGGCCGAGACCGAGTCGCTGACCGGGCGGCTGTCGCGGCGCATGGCCGAGGTCAACACCAGCCTGGAGCAGCTGCGGGAGCTGATCGTCACCGCGGAGCGGGACCCGGACCCGCGCACGGTGGAGGCGGTGCGCGCGCTGGACCGCTCGATGGCGCAGCTGTCCACGATGGTGGAGTCGCTGCACGGCGCGGAGTAGGGGCCGGGCGGGCAGCGGCCGCGCTCGGTGCAGCCCGCCCATCACCCTGAGTAGGAATGACCTGGGTGGCCGGATCCGGCCACCCAGGTCATTCGCATATGGGGTCCACGATCCGTCGGCCGTGTCATGACGGAACGTGTTCGAACGGCCGATCGGGCGGGGGCGGTCGGCGCAGGTGGGCGGTGTCGGCCCGATCCGGTTCCCCCGATCACCCGGCCGCCCGGTGTGACGTGTGGCACATGAAGGGGGGTCGGGGGGCGGCGGTGCCCTCATGTTCCGCCGCTGTCCAGGCGGGCTCCCCGTTGCTAGCGTTCAGCCCATCGCAGGGAGCGCCGCCGAAGGCCGCGCGGCCGGTGCCGCCGCCCCGGTGCTCCCCGATGCGGGCCCGATCCTGTCCCTGCCGGCGCCCCGCCGCGATCGGTGCACCGCCCCCTCCCACATCCCCGGTGCGCGAAGCATTCCCCTATCCCGATCCGAATCGGAGCAAGAACGTGTCGCGTACTCCACAGCGCCTGGCCGCGGGTTTCGCGGTCTTCGGTTTCGCCGCCCTGGGCAGCGCCCTGTCCGCGCATGCGGAGCCCGAGCCGATCACCAAGGCCTTCGACTACGACTGCACCTCCCAGCAGGGCTGGGAGGAGAGCGGGCAGATCGAATGGACGTTCGGCGTCACCAACGGTGACTCCTTCGACCCGGGCGAACAGGTCCGGTCCCTCGGCAACTCGCAGTGGCGCTACGCCTACCCCGAGGGCGCCGGCAACGTCGAGCGCGTGACCGTCCGCCACGAGGTCGACCTGTCCGGCGGCGCCGCCACCGACGAGAAGGTCACCTTCAAGAGCCGCTGGACCGGGAGCGCGCCGGCGGAGGCCTTCCAGGAGGGCACCGAGGAAGGCGACTGGCAGTACCCGAGCCAGGAGGCGGGCACCCGGGCCGGAGACGGCAGCAACCTGGTGTTCAGCGGCGGGGACGTCGTCGCCAGCGTGCTCTTCGAGAGCGGCGAGCACTGGGTCACCTCGTGCACGCCGGCCGGCGACTCCGAGATCACCCGCGTGGCGGTGTCCGGCAAGCCGGACCCCGAGGAGCCGGAGGACCCGGACGACGGTGACGACGGCGACGGTGAGGACCCCGGTGGTGACGACGGAGACGGCGGGGACGGCGGCGACGGCCAGAACCCGGGCGGCGACGACGGTGACGACGGTGACGGCGAGGACCCCGGTGGTGACGACGGGGACGGGGACGGTGGCGACGGCCAGAACCCCGGTGGTGACCAGGGTGACGGCGATGAGGGCGACAAGGGCGGTGACAAGGGTGATGACAAGCCTGCGCCCGGTGACGGCTCGGCCGGCGGTGACGACGGCGGGAGCCTGCCGGTGACCGGTGCGGCGCTGGGAGGCATGGTGGCCGCGGCTGTGGCCGCGGTCGGCGGTGGAGGTGCGGCGATGTACTTCTCCCGCAAGAAGAAGGCCGCGGCGTCCGGTGACGCGGAGGTCTGACCCGGTCTGTGAGTGGCCGGTGACCGTTCGATGACCCGGGTCCACGCAGGGCCCGGCTGAACGGCCGACCGACGAGAGGGCGGCGGGGCGACCCCGCCGCCCTTGTTTTCGGTCGGTGGTGCCTTCGACGAGCGGCTGGCCGAATCCGGCCAACGGTGAGGGGCCATGTGAACCTTGTGCCGAAAGCGAGGGATTCGTCGCCGCACGTGGCGTCGCGGGGCGTAGTGGGACTTCATTCACCTGCGGAGACGTCGGCCGAGGGGAGTGGGAGGCCGTTCGGGGGCCTGGAGCGGGGGCGTATCGATCCGGTCTCGTGCAGCAGAGCGCGACGGTGCTTGAAGTCCTAAAACGCGCGCATCGCTACGCTTGTCATGTTTTCAGTCGCCCTCGTGGCGGCGCGCCCGCTCACGCGCCATGAGGCCGGCCTCCGCAAGCGGAGGGCGTCCTGTTCCCTCGCCTTTCCCAGAGCCCTCGCCCCAGGGGTGCTCCGGAGGCCGCAGCGGTGAGCGATCCCCCGATGATTTGGAGCGATCGACGTTGTCCCGTACGACCAGACGCATGACCGCCGGTTTCGCCGTCTTCGCCTTCGCCGCCCTGGGCGCGGCCCCCGCCCTGGCGGATGAGGCTCCCGAGGCGAAGCAGGACGCCGGCCTTGAGACCCCTCAGACGATGGACGCCCCCTCTGAGCAGTCCTTCGCCGAGGTCGCCTACACCTGCACCAGCGAGTGGGGTGACGAGGAGGCCGTCACGGTGGGGTGGTTCTTCGAGACCAGTGCCGTCGACGGTGAGGCCGAGGTCGGCAGCACCCTGATGCACGGCGGGTACTTCGGCGGGTTCACCTACTGGACCGTCGAAGAGGGCGGTCCGGTCACCTCCCTGTCCCTCCGGGGGCGGGTCCGCTCCGAGGGCGATGGCGCGGCGGGCCCCGAGGAGCACCTCACGGCGAACTGGTCGGGCAGCGCCGAGGACCCGTTCGAGGAGACGGAGGGCTGGGACGACGAGGGCATGTTGGGCGAGCGCGAGCTCACCCGCCCCGGTTCCATCACCTACCGGCCCTCCGGTATCACCGTCATCGCGGAGCAGGAGGACGGCACCAGCACGACCACCACCTGCGCCCCCGACGCGACCCCCACCCCGGTCCTGACGGAGGTCACCGTCACCGGCGGGGACGACGGCGGCGACGACGGCGAAGACCAGAACCCCGGCGGTGACGACGGGGACGGCGGGGATGACGGCGACGGCCAGAACCCGGGTGGCGACGACGGTGACGACGGCGACGGCCAGGGCCCCGGCGGTGACGACGGGGACGGGGACGGTGGCGACGGCCAGAACCCCGGTGGTGACCAGGGTGACGGCGATGAGGGTGACAAGGGTGATGACAAGCCTGCGCCCGGTGACGGCTCGGCCGGCGGTGACGACGGCGGGAGCCTGCCGGTGACCGGTGCGGCGCTGGGCGGCATGGTGGCCGCGGCTGTGGCCGCGGTCGGCGGTGGCGGTGCGGCGATGTACTTCTCCCGCAGGAAGAAGGCCGCCGCGTCCGAGACCGATGCCTGAGGTGTCCGACGACGTGAGCTGAAGTCCCGCGCGGGCGCCCGGCGATGACCCGGGCCCCGCGCGGACCGGACGGGCGACGGGGAACCGTCGCCCGTCGTGCTTCCCGCTCGGACGGCCCGCCTCCCACCGAACAGAGGAGGGAAGTCGTTCACGCCTCCGAACCGTCACCATCCGGCAGGGCGGCCGCTGCGACGGCCGCGGTGCTCGCGGGGGCGACCGTGGCGCGGTGATGTACACCACCCGTGGGAAGAAGGGCGCCCTCTCCACCGGCTCCGGTGCCTCGGACGAGGGGAGCGCCCTGGCCGGGGAAGCCGCCGCTCCCCGGGGCAGTGCATCGTACGGGTCCCTCGCACCCGTCCTGCGGGCGGCATAGGATCGGATGCGGAGCGAAGGAACACGCCTCTCAACCGCCCCTACACCCCCTACATCCCCCATCATGACTGGAGCGTGGGCCCGTGTCCCCCCGTATCGCAACCGGTCTCGCCGCACTAGCGGCGTTCGTCGCTGCCGGATCCGCCCCTGCCTGGGCCGACGCGCCGGAAGCGGAACCGTCCGCGTCCGCATCCGCCTCTCCCACGGCCGAACGGTCCCCCGTCGGCCCGTCGGCATCCCCCTCGCCCTCGCCTTCCCCCTCGCCCGACGCCTCCCCCTCCACGGAGCGGCCCGGGGACGACGACGGCGCGGACGCCCAGGAGCCCTCGCCGGACATGGAGGCGTCTCAGGACGGGGACGAAGCCTCGCCCGACGGAGATGAGGGGGACGACGGGACGGACGATAGGGACGGCGACCCCGATGACGACGGTGCCGATCCCCTTGAGCTGGAAGGACCGGACCCCGAGGAGTTCGGGGACCACGTCGCCGAACTCGACTACGTCTGTACCCTGCCGAACGACCGCGGGACCACGGAGCAGAAGTTCCTGTGGAGCGCCTGGGCGGTGCCCGAGGACCCGACGGAAGGCCAGAGGGTCCAGGTCGGCGCCGTCTTCGCCGGCGACTACTCCTGGCTGGTCGATGAGGACGGCGGGATCATCGAGGCGGACGCCGTGACCGAGACGGGGACGGTGGAGCTCGGCGGCAGGGCCGCGCCCCAGGAGACGATGGACTTCACGGTGCGCGCGACGCGCGGCGACGGGCCGTTCGGGCTCGAGTGGGACTTCGACGGCTCGTCCGCGGAGACCACCCCGGAGCGTGCCGGGTCCCTCACGTTCACGCCCGGTGCGGTGCAGATGGTCGTGGAGGCCGAGGGGGACAAGTCCGTCACCGAGTGCGCCCCGGCGAAGTCGGTCGACCCGCTGCTCGAACTCACGGTCGCCGAGGACGGCGCGAGCGGCGGTGACGGCGGCGGTTCCGGTGGCGGCGACGACCGGGCGGCCGGGGGGAACGGCCGCTCGATCTCCACGCCGCTGGGCGACCTGCCGGTGACGGGCCCGGCGCTCCTGGGCCTGGCGGGTGCCGGTGCGGTGTCCTTGGGGGCGGGGAGCACGGCCATGTACCTGGCCAGAAAGCGGCCGGGCGCGGACGACTGACCGGGTCGTGACCGACCGGATTCCAAGGAGGCGGGCGCGGTGAGGCGCCCGCCTTCCTCGTGGGCCCGGATCCGTCGCCGCGATCCCCTGCCGGCGGCTCAGGACAGGATCTCGACGTGGCCGTCCGTTCCGTTCACCCGGATCCGCTGCCCGTCCCGGATCAGCGCGGTGGCGTTCTCCACCCCCACGACGGCCGGCAGGCCGTACTCCCGGGCGACCACCGCGCCGTGCGTCATCATGCCCCCGACCTCCGTCACCAGCCCTTCGAGCGTGACGAACAGGGGCGACCAGCTGGGGTCGGTGAAAGCTGTGACCAGGATGTCTCCCGCCTCCAGGTCGGCCTCCTCCATGTCCAGGACGACCCGGGCGTGCCCCTCGACGGTCCCGGAGGACACCGGCAGGCCCGCCAGCGCCCCGTCCGGCACGTCCCGGCGCCGGTAGGACCCGGTGACGGCCTCGCCCTCGGAGGTGAGCACCCGGGGCGGCGTGAGCGCCTCGAAGCCCGTGAACTCCTCCCGGCGGCGGCGGATGAGCCCGTCGTCCGCCCACCCGGTGCGCACGGCGTCGCGGAACTCCTCGAAGGTGAGGAAGAAGGCGTCCTCCCGGTCGCGGAGCACCCCGGCCCGCACCAGCCCGTCCGCCTCCGCCAGCAGAGCCCGCTTGTAGACGAGGTAGCGGCTGATCATGAAGTACTTCGGGTACTCGCGGTAGCCGATGAAGGTGCGGACGAGACCGATCCTGCGCTCGACCTCCTCGGCCCTGCCCTCGCCGTCCGGGAGCGCCCGCAGGCGCTCCAGCACCTCGCGCTCCTTTTTCCGCGCCTCCTGAAGCCCCTGCTCGAAGCGGCGTGCCCCGGCCCCCGGCTCGAAGTTGTCGATGTGGCTCAGGAGTACGGGCACGAGCGTGGCGGGGCGCTCGCTCCAGCGCGGGCGCGTGATGTCGATCTCCCCGACGCAGCGCATGCCGTAGTCGTCCAGGTAGGCCTGGATCGCGTCGCGCGCCTGCCGGCCGCCGGGCAGGCCGGTCAGCCCCTCCAGGAGGTCCTCGGCTCCGGCGTCTCCGACGGTGCGCAGGTGGGCGACGACCTCCGGGTGCGGGCGGACCGCGTCGGCCACGTCCAGCAGCGCGAGCCCCATCTGCGAGGTCACGTTGCCGGGGGCGGACTGCGTGAGCGCTTCGGCGGCGTTCTGCTCGCCCAGCCACGCGGACAGCTTGTCGTTGAGCCACGCCGACGCCTCCATCGCCGCCATGATCACCCGTGTGGAGTGCGGGTCGAACATGAGCCGCTTCAGTTCGGCGAGGTCCTCGACGATGACGTCGAACAGCTCCGGGCCGGACGCGGCCCCGACGGCGCGTTCGGCGGCGGCGGTCGACTCCCGGCCGCGCGCGACCAGCTCGGCGACGACGGCCGGGTCGGCGTCGACCTCGCCCGGTGCGCCGCCGGAGGGAGGCGCCGCGGGTGCCGCCCCGTCCTCGGCCGGCGGGATGAGGCCGCCGCGGTCGAGGACGGTCCGGAGCGCGTCCCCGATCAGCGGATCGGACCGGTCGAAGACCTCCAGGTACGCTGCGCGGCTCGCCGGCGCCGCCAGGGCCGCGGTGACGTCGACGAACAGCCTCCCGCCGGCCTCGGCCATCGGGCGCGGCGTCGTCATCTGCCAGAACGACAGGCCCAAGGGCTTCAACGGGTCGGTCATCATCTGCTGGTGGCCGACGGAGATGTAGACGCGGTTCCCCCGGGCCCCGTCCCCGTCCCCGCCCCGGGCCTCGGGGACGGGGAACAGCGTGGTGACCGGTCGGCTCTGCACGATCCGGAAGCCGCCGTCGGCCAGGCACCACTCGATGTCCTGCGGGCGGCCGAAGTACGCCTCGATCCGCCGGCCGAGCTCTGCGAGCCGCACCGCCTGCTCATCGGTGAGCACCTGCCGCTCCTGCTCATCGCCCCCGATCGGCCGCTCCCGCGTCCCGCCGCCCGGGACGGGGTCCAGGGCCGACCGCTTGGCCGCGACCTCCTTCCCGACGACCGCGCCGTCGCGGACCCTGTGGACGTCGGCGTTGACCCGGCCGGAGACCAGGGCCTCGCCCAGGCCGAACACGGACTCCACGGCGGACACCCTCCGGTTCCCGGTGACGGGGTCGGCCGTGAACAGGGTGCCGGAGGCCTCCGAGGCGACCATGCGCTGCACGAGCACGGCCATGGCGGCCTTGCGGTGGTCGAAGCCGTTCTGCAGGCGGTAGGCGGTCGCCCGCTCGGTGAAGAGCGACGCCCAGCACAGGCGGACGTGTTCGAGGACCGAGGCGGGCCCCACGACGTTCAGGTAGGTGTCCTGCTGTCCGGCGAAGGAGGCCGCCGGCAGGTCCTCGGCGGTCGCGCTGGAGCGGACGGCGTAGGCCGCGTCCTCGCCGAGCCGGGCGAGCGGCCGCGTGACGGCCGCCGCCAGGTCGTCGGGGACCGGGCACTCCTCGATGGCGCGGCGGACCTGCGCGCTGAGGGTGCGGATCTCGTCCCGGTCGCCGGGCGCCGCGGCCGCGAGCCGGTCGAGCAGGCCGCCGATCTCCGGTACGCCGGCGACGACCCGCCGGAAGGCGGCGGTCGTCACGCAGTAGCCGTCGGGGACGCTGACGCCGTCGATCCGCGAGAGCTCACCGAGGTGCGCGCCCTTCCCGCCGACGTCCGCGATCCGGTCCCGGCCGGCCTCCCGCAGGTCCAGCACATAGGAATCGTGCCGGACGGATTCCTCCGTACCGCCATTGGTCTCGAGCATGCGCCACTTCCCCCGTACGTCGGTTCTGACCTGCAGGATTCTGCACGACGCCCGGGGTCTTGCCGCAAGCCCCGGGGGCTGCTATACATTGAAAGTGGCAGGGAGGAACTTTTCTCCCCGCCTTTTTTGTTTCCGGGGCCGATTCGCGGCCGAACGGGGGCCGACGGGCGTATCGGGCGGGATTCCCCAGGGGGAGCACCCCTCGCGCCGCCGGACCGGGACGAGATCGCCGCCCGCCGGGAACGCCCGTCCGCGGCCTCCGTCCGCGACCCCGGCAGGTCCCGGCAGGTCCCGGCAGGCCACGGCCGCGTCGGTCGGAGCGGCGCAGCGTGCCCCTGTCCAGGTCGTCACGGCTGCTGCGCGAACCGACGCACATCGACCGCCGGGCGCGGCGACCAGAGCGCGTGCCACCGTCGGGGCCGACGCCCGCCCGGCGTAAGGCGGCCACGATCACACGGCGAAACATGACGACACAGCGAGACCGGACGCGATCGGCGGGCGAGCGAGGCGGCATCGAAGAGAGGCGGTCGGCCCCGGTCCGGTCAGCTCGTCGGACGGGGCGGCAGAGCGAGGCCGATGTGCTCGCCGATCTCCTCGATCAGACCCAGGTCGGCCAGGCGGAACGCCCCCCGGTTGCTGCGCCGGATCAGGGTCAGCGCGCCGCGCACGCCGCGGCTGCTCACCAGGGGAACGCTCAGCAGGGACCCCGCGCCCAGCACGCTCAGCAGCGGCGCCCCGTCGGCGGCGGCTCCCAGCGCGGTCTCGTCCTCGATCTGCTGGTCCAGCACCGACGTCCCGGTCGCCAGCACCTGCCCCGGCACCTCGGTGGCACCCGGGTCGCGGCCCTCCAGCAGCTCCCGGTGGCCGTGGGCCTCCGGGGCGGCCACCACGGCGCGCCGCGCCCGCGAAGGGTCTCCCGGCAGGTCGCACACGTCCACCAGCACCCAGTCGGCGTAGGAGTCGGCGAGCAGCGCCGCCGCCTCGTCCAGGGCCAGCGGCCGCCCGGCGCCGCCGGGGCCGGCCGAGGCCAGCAGCAGCCGCGTCATCCGGGTCAGCACGTCCAGGCGGCGCGCGGCCAGCACCACCACCTGGTCCTCCACCTCCGGCTCCAGCGGCGCGGGACCCTCGTCGCCGCCCCCGTCGGCCGCCGGCGAGACCACCGCCAGTACCAGGGGGTTGGCCTCGGTGGTCACGTCGAGCCGGGTGAGGGTCAGGTGCACGTCCTCGGCCCAGCCGCGCTGGGCCAGGCGGGACTCGAAGGAGGCGGTCTCCCCGCCGCGCAGCACGGCGGCCAGCCACGACCGCATCGGGGCGCGCCGCCGCAGGTCCACGAAGTTGGAGAACGGCTTGCCGGTCAGGTAGCCGGGGGCGCTGCCCAGCCGCTCGGCGGCCAGGGTGTTGATGCGCCGGATGTAGCCCTCGTGGTCCAGGAGCAGCACCGGCACGGTGAGTTCGTTGAAGGCCGCGCGCAGCACCGCCTTCTCGTCGTCGCCGGAGGGCGCCCGGCGCGGTCCGGTGTCGGCGGCGTCCGCGGCGAGCCGCTCGCCGCAGTCCCGCAGCAGCGTTCCGGCGTAGGACAGCTCGGCCAGCGCGGCCTCGGCGGTGCCCGCGGCGTCGTCCGGATACATGCCCAGGGTGGTGCGCAGCGCGTCCGCCCGCTCGTTCAGCTCCGCGATCTCCCGCTGTAGATCGGCGAGGTTCTCCGGCACGCTCTCGGACTCCAGCCCCTGTTCTGTGAAAATGCATGATCATGCGGGTCGGCGGCGGGTGCGCGCCGCCGGGCCCCTACCGACGCTAACGCATGCGCGGCCCCCCGGGTTCTGCGGTTACCGTGGAGTCGGCGAACGGCCGGAAGGGGGCGGCAGGTGAGCGACGCGGCGACACCCGCGTGGGTGGAGCGGCTCGCGCGCGAGATCGGCGCCCTGGGGCAGGCCGAGGGCAGTGGGCCCGAGCGTGCGATGGACCGGATGAGCGCGGCCGCCGCGCGCGGCGTGCCCGGCTGCTCGGCGGCGCTCGTGGTGATCTGGCGGGGGGTCCGCCCCGGCGACGAGGACGGGGCCGGCGGGGAGCGCTGCGCGGCCGGCAGCCACGTCGTGGTCGACTACGGCGCCTCCCACTCGGACCTGGCGACCGCGCTGGAGCGCCAGTACGCCGTCGACCAGGGGCCCGCGGTGGAGGCGGTGCGGGAGATGCGCGCGGTCACCGTCGGCGACGTCCTGCGCGAGGACCGCTGGCCGGACTACCTGAGCGCGGCGGTGCAGTGCGGGGACCGGTCCTCGGTGACCTTCCCGTGCCAGATGGAGGAGGAGGTCGTCACCTTCGGGGTGCACTCCGGGCGCGGCGACGCCTTCGACGTGGAGGCGGTGGCGCCGCTGGTGGCGCTGCTGGCCGAGCACGCGGCGATGGCGCTGCACAGCGCGGGCAGGTACGTGGACGCCGCACGCGAGGCGGCCCACATGCGCAGGGCGATGTCCGCCCGCGCCGTCATCGACCAGGCCAAGGGGATTCTGATGCACGCCCGCGGGTGCGGCGCCGCCGAGGCGTTCGAGGAGCTGCGCCGGGTGGCGCAGCGCAACCGGATCAAGGTCGCCGACGTGGCGCGGCGCCTGGTGGAGGAGAACGCCGAGGCGACCGTGCGGGCGCGGTGAGGGGTTGCGGAGGGCGACGCGGTGTATCGGTGTGGTGACGGTGGACGGCCGTACCTGTCTCGCCGTTCGGGCGGGCGCTAGTGTGGGCGGGTGGAGTCCACGACAGGCGCGAGCGAGGAGTGTGGGCGTGCCGTCTCAGATCCCGGTCAGCAGGGACGGTGACGCGGTGGTCGTCGCCCCCGAGGGGGACATGGACGCCGTCACCTCTCCGGCCCTGGCGGAGGTCCTCGACGGCCTCCTGACCGCCGAGGTGCCGCCGCGGGGGATCGTCATCGACTTCGCCAAGGTGAGCTTCTGCGACTCCCGCTGCATCGGCGTGCTGGTCCAGTCCTACCGGCAGGCGCGCGACCGGGGCATCGGCCTCGCGGTGGCGGCCCCGCAGCGGGCGGTGCACCGCCTGTTCGTGATCGCCGGCATCGACCAGGTGATCACCATCGAGGACGACCCGGGGGACGCCCGAGAGGCGGTCCTGGCCGGCACCTGAGCCGGTCGGCAAAGGTCCGCGGCCTGATCCGCCGACCGTCGTCGGGCCGGGCGGGGGGCTAAATCCGGAAGTGGGCCCGCATCCGCGTGCCGTCCGGGCCGGGCAGGACTTCCAGGAAGTCGCAGACCTGCCGGGTGATCCACAGGCCGTAGCCCCGGCCGCCGAGGCCGTCGGCGGGGCGGAAGCCCACCAGCGGGTCGTCCAGCGCGGCCGAGCCGTCCAGGACCTCGCACACCAGGCGGCCCCCTTCGCGCCACAAGGTCACCGTTCCCTTGCCCGCGCCGTGCTCCAGCACGTTCGCCGCCAGCTCGTTGACCGCCACGAGCAGGTCGGACCGGCGCCCCTGCGGCAGGCCCGCGGCCTCGGCCAGGCCCACCGCCTCCTCGCGCACCGACGGCAGGTCCGGGCGGATGTCCATGGTCAGCACCGGGTCGGCGGGCGGCGGGACCGGCGGTGCGGCGGCGCCCGCGGCCTCCTCGGCGGTCCGGTGGGACGGGTTGGGGCGCACGCCCCCCTGCGCCAGCAGCAGCGGGTGCGCCTCCAGCGCGCCCCGCAGCGCCGCGGGGTCCAGCGCGGAGGTGTCGTGCAGGCACAGCACCGCCAGCCGGTCCCCGGCCAGCGCCCGGTGCACGGCCGCCTCCATGCGCCGCCACTGGTCGCGCTCCAGCCGCGTCCCCGACGGCGGCGCCGGTTCACCGACGAACAGCGCCCCCGCGCCGCCCGCCTCCACGGCCAGCCGGTGCAGCGCCCCGACCGTGCGTCCCGGGGCGTCGTAGTACTCCGCGCGGTCGGCGAAGCGCACCCGGCGCAGCAGGGGCTCGGGCAGGCGGGCGCGCAGGGCCTCCCGCAGGGCCTCCCGCAGCCGGTCGCCGACCGCGACGGTCACGCGCCGCCCGCCCTCGGCGCCCGCCGCGATGCGGGGCAGCACGGGGGCGCACAGCCCGGCGCCGGACCCGCCGAACACCGCGGCGTGCTCCACGGCTGCGGCCCCGCCGTCCGGGGGCGCGGCGTGCGACGTCATGGCATCACCCCGGACGGTCCTCCCGGTCGCGTCGGGAACGTGGCGGCGCAGGCGCAGGCCCCCCATCACGGGGCCGTCTCCGGACTAGTGTGCATCATCGCCCGCGGCCAGCGGGAGGCCGTCCGCGCCCGGAAGGGCGGTGCGGTAGACCCGCTCGGTCTCGGCGGCGACCCGCTGCCAAGTGAACCGCGAGCGCGCCCGGTCGGCGCCGGCGATGCCGTGCGCGGAGCGGGTGGTGGCCTCGTTCATCATCCCGCGCACCGCGCGGGCCAGGGTGTCGGGGCGGGCCGAGCGCAGCAGCATCCCGGTGGTGCGGTCCAGCACCGCGCCGGTGGGACCGCCGGCCGCCCGGGCGATCACCGGGAGCCCGCAGGCCATCGCCTCCAGCACGGCGCCGCCGTAGGGGTCGTAGCGGTCGGCCGAGGCGAAGATGTCGGCCGACCGGAGCAGCCGGGGCAGCTCCTTGCGCTCCACCGGGCCCATCAGGTGCACCCGGTCGTCCACCCCCGCCTCCTTGGCGCGCAGCTCCAGGCGGCGGGCGTCCTCGTCCAGCGCCACCTCCAGCGGCGCGGCGGCCACCACCAGCAGCTCGGCGTCGGGCAGCCGCACCATCGTGTCGATGAGCCGGTCCGGGCCGCCCGAGGCCGGTCCGGAGACGGTGATCACCCGGGTGCGGTCCTGGCGGCGCTGGCTCCACGGCTCGGCGGCGGCCCCGCCCTCGACGCTGAAGTGGTCGGTGTCCACGCCGAACGGCACCACGGCCACCCGGTGCCGCGGCAGCCCCATGCGGGCGAGCTCGAACCGCAGGTCGGCGGAGCTGACCGCGACCGCGTCGGCCCGGCCGGCGATGGCGGCCTCCAGGCGCACCCGCTCGGGGCGCTCGGGCAGGCCGGCCCGCTGCTCGGTCGCGTTGAGGGAGTGGAACGTCTGCACCACCGGCACGTCGCCCAGGCCCCCGGCGCCGTGCACGGCGGACAGTGCGGCCAGGCCGCTTGTCCAGCCGAGCGCGTGGACCACGTCGGGGGCGTCGTCCTTCAGGGAGGCGGTCAGCGCCGTGGCGAACGCGCCGGTGTGGTCGGCCTCCTCGTGCTCCTGCAGGGGGCGCTCGGGGCCGGCGCCGAGGATCTCGGCGTGCACGCCGCGCCCCATCCGGGAGCGGCCCACCGGGTCGGAGGTGCTCTTGCGGGCGTAGACGGTCACCCGGTGGCCGAGTTTGGCCAGGTGGCGGGAGAGCGAGGCGACGTGGACGCTGTCACCGCAGGTGGGCTCGCCCCTGTGTGCTGCGAGGGGGGCGGTGTGCTCGGCGATCAGGGCGATCTTCACGGAGTGCTCCTCGTGGCGATGGAGTCGGAAGGGCGTGCTCCGCGAGCGGGGGGCGGAGCACAGGGGGGCAGGGGCCCGGGAGCGTGTGGGGGCACGGAGGCCGGGCCGCATGGTGACGGAGACGGAGAACGGACGGGTGTCCGGAGAACGGTGAGAGAGAAATGGGGACGCATGGAATCACACCTAACGGGTTCCTGAGGAAACACGTGTAGCGCCCGCCTCAGCACCGGGAGTGAACCCCGGGAGGGAGCGCTCAGAGGAGGTGTGTCTGCGTCTTAGACACCCAGCGGACCCCATTCTGCCAGAGCGGTTCGAGGGCCGACAACGCGCCTCCGGCGTGCGGGAACGCGGTCGCGGGGCGGGTCGCGGGCGGTGCCGGGCGTTTGCAGTGCAAGGACTCGGGCACGGTGGCGGCGACGGAGCCCCGGCAGGACGGAGGACAGGGGTATGGGGTTCACGGATCCCCTCCCCGACTATCGGGGGGCGGGGCGACTGGCCGGACGGCGCGCACTGGTCGCCGGAGACTTCGAGGAGGACGGGCCCGGTGCGGTGGCGGCCGCGCTGGCCAAGGAGGGCGCGGCGGTGGCGGCCGCCGGGGACGCGGGACGGCCGGGGGTCGTCGCCGGCCCCCTCCCCGTCGTCCCCGGACCGGAGTCCGGCGGCCGGGCGGGCGGTGCGCCGAGCGGAGTGGAACGGGCGGCGCGGGACGCCGCCCGGCTGGGGGCGTGGGCGCTGGCGCTGCACTGCCCCATGGGGAGCGAGACGGCCTGCCGTGCGGCGGTGGCGCACGCCGCGCTGGAGTTCGGGGCCCTGGACGTGCTGGTGGCGGCGGCGCCCGTGGGGCCCGGGGCCCCACGGGAGGCGGTGGCGTGGCTGGTCCGCGCCGCCCGCGACTTCATGCCGGCGGGGTCGTCGGTGGTGCTGGTGGGCGGCGCGTGGGCGGTCGACCCGGTGGGGTGGGCGCGGTCGCTGGGCGGGCCGCTGCGGAGCCGGGGCATCCGGGTGGAGACGGCGGGGGCGGGGCCCGCCGCGGGCCCGGAGGAGCGGGCCCGGTCGTGCGTGGCGGCGGCCGCCCGGAACGGGGTGCCCTCGCCCATGGCGCGCGGCTGATCCCGGAACTGCGGCGCCGGGCGATTTCCGCCATGATGGACGCGGACTTTGGCCACGGACAACGGTCCCCCGATACGGTTACAAGATCAACGCGCCCCGGCCCACCGTCCGGCGGGGCGCCGCGCAGACGCGTACGGCAGTCGCTGCCGTTGTGAACGGGAGGTAGGGCGCATGGGTGTCGCTGGTGGGGAAGTCACGGTCACTGCCCTGACGCACCGGGGCGCTGTCCGGCCGGCGAACGAAGACGCCGTGGTCATGGGGGCCCTCACCGTCGCCAGCGCGAACATGAACGTTCCCGTGCGCTGCGTCCTGTCGCTGACCGAGCCGGTGGTCCTGGCGGTCGCCGACGGCCTGGGCGGCCACGCGGCCGGGGAGATCGCCTCCGAGCACGCGGTCCACCGGATGGCGGAGATGAGCCCGCTCATGACCGGCCCGGACGACGTGGCGATGCTGCTGAAGAACATCGACGAGGAGATCAAGGACCACGCCACCCAGCACGCCGAGTTCTCCGGCATGGGGACCACGGTGGCGGGGATGCTCCTCAACACCGACGGCAACTTCTGGTTCAACGTGGGCGACTCGCGCACCTACCGGCTGGAGGGCAACCGGCTGCGCCAGCTCTCCCAGGACGACTCCCCGCCGCTGCCGCCGTCGGAGGACGGCAAGCCGGTCACGACGAACTTCATCACCCAGTCGCTGGGGGGCAGCGGCAGCACGGCGATGGTGCCGCATGTGGACCGCGACGCCGAGCCCGACCCGAGCGCGTGGCTGATGTGCAGCGACGGCCTGAGCGACCTGGTCGCCCAGGACGAGATGGAGCGCATCATCGCCGAGGCGTCCGACGACGAGGGCGCCGTCCACGCCCTGTGGCGCGCCGCGATGCACGCCTCGGGGCGCGACAACATCAGCATCCTTCTCGCCCGCCGCATGTAGGTCGTCCGAGGGCCGCCCTCCCGCGTTCGAGCTCCGGGACCGGGGCGAGGCGGGGGCGAGGCAGGGCAGGGCGGGTCATGAAGGCGGGCCCGCCGGCGCCGGTATCCGAAGGAGCGGTCGGCGCCCGCGGAGGCGGGATGGAGCACCGAAGCCGGAAGATCCGATGTTCGGCTCTGTGCGCAGGGACGATCATCGCTCTTCGGCGTGGACGGTACTCCCGGTCAGGGGCGCGAAGCACCTGCTGATCGTTGGTTCGTCGGCGTTTCCTGTCCGTAGAGGCAAAGGCAGCGGCAGAAGCGGGGGCGTCGGGCGGGGCAAGAGAGCCGCCCCCCAGGGGCGGGGCCTCCCGGCCCGGTCACCGGCGGATTCGACCCGCTGCGCGTCCGGATCGACCGGGCCCCCGCCTCCTTCGTCGCCGCTCTTCACCCGGCACTCTGCCGCCCCGCCGCCCGGGTGGAGCCCACGAGCGGGGTACCTGCCGTTCCGTCGCCGCATGGTCTTCGGACCATGGTGGAACCGACAGCCCTTCGACGGCAGGGAGCGGCGGGACCGGCTTCGTTCGGGACGACGAGAGCCCCGGGCCCACCACGAGGTGGGTCCGGGGCTCATCGGCGGTTCGGCGCGGACCGGTCAGTCGCCGCCGCCGCGCCTGCGCAGGCGGATGATCGCGATCACGACCAGCGCCAGCAGCGCGATGCCGATGATCGCTCCGCCCACCGGCCCGAAGAGGGACACCGGGTCGCTGGACGGCGGGGCGTCCTCCTGGGTCCGGGCCTCGTCGGTCGCACCGTCGTCCTCCGGGGTGGGGGACGACTCCTCGCCGCCCTCCTCGGACGCGGCCTCCTGCTCGTCGGCGACGGCCTCGTCGGAGACGGTGAACTCGACGGTGTCCTCGATGACGTGCCCGTCGGAGGAGACCATCCGGTAAGCGATCGTGTAGTCGCCCGCCTCGGTCAGCGGCTCCATCCCGATCTCGGCGTCGGGCCCGTCGATGGTGATGCCGCCCGTGGCGTGGTCGTCCCCGTCGGGCCCGTTGACGGCGATCGCGTTGCCGCCGTCGCCGATGTCGGCGCTGAACGTCAGCTCGACCGTCTCCGGCGCGGTGTCCAGCGTGTCCCCCTCCTCCGGGGTGGAGGACAGCAGGACGTCGTGCGCGCTCGCCGCCGGGGCGGTGGCCAGCCCCAGCGCGGTCGCGGCGGCCAGCGCTCCGGCGAGCGCGGCGGCGCGGCGGGTGCCGCACCCGCCCCCTGCTCCCGGCACGGCGGGGGAGGCGGGGGCGGTGTTCGTGATGGACGCAATGGTCATGGTGGTCGGCCCTTTCGGCCCGTTCGCGGTCAGGGACTCCTCGGTCACGATCGCAGGGGCGGGCCGCGCGGGCGGATTCCGGAGCGCGGCGCGTACCGGACCCCGCGCTCCGGCGCCCCCGGCGCGGTGCGGGCCGCCGGGGGAGCGGGCACGGCCGCCGGCGCGATCAGCGGGGGCAGCGCCCAGGTGAGCATCCCCAGCAGCCCCCACAGCGCGTCCTCCCCCCGGGAGAGCAGGGCGGCGCCGGCCAGCGCGGCCCACAGGTGTCCGGCGAGCATGCCCGGGGTGTACCCGAAGAGGGAAGGGCCTCCGTGCGCGGCGTGCGCCCCGTGCACCGCGGGGGCGCCGAGCGCCGCCTCCGGCGCGGGGTGCGCGGAGCCCGCCGCCAGGAACAGCAGGTGCACCGGCAGCTGGGCCGCGGCCAGCACCGCGAAGATCTCGCCGAACCCGCGCCGCCCGCGCGTGAACCGGGCCAGCGGCCCCGCCAGCAGCGCCGCCGCGCTGAGGGGCGCCCATGCCGGTACGGGGGCACCGCCCCACACCGCGTGTCCGGCCCACGCCACGGCGGTGCACGATGCCGCGAGCAGGGCCGTGCGCAGGGCCTGGAGCGGCCCGTGGCCGACGGTCTCCACGGTCATCGAACCTAACCCAGGCGTCGGGCACGGGAAAGCGGCGGGCGCCCGGCCTCCACACCGGGCGCCCGCCGACGGGGCGCGCCTCAGCTCGCCGCCGGTACCAGTTCGCGGCGCATGTAGCGGCGTTCCTCGGGCGTGGTGCCGCCCCATACGCCGTCGGCCTCCCCGGCCCTCAGCGCCCACCGCAGGCATTCTCGGCGAACAGGGCAGCTGCGGCAGACGGCCTTGGCGAGTTCGACGGTCTGGTGACCGGGGCCGGAGGAGCTGACGGGGAAGAAGAGCTCAGGGTCGTACTGCCGGCAGGCTCCGTGCCGGACCCAGTCTTCGCTCTCGTGGTACAGGCGATTCACCGGGTGCCTCCGTTCCCGTTCTCGATCCGCGACGCCGGTCGGCGACGGAGCTGGGGCGCGCGGAGGCGGATGTCGCCACCGCACGTAGTACTACATTGAGTCGTACTACGCGCAGTCTGCTAAAGATCGGCGCCGGGTTCAAGCCCCCGGGGGTGAGCGGCGATGTGCTGCGCGTCATGCCGCCGCAATGGGGTCGCAACCCTCGCTTAACCACTCTGACCTGCACAGATGAAGATCTTTGGGCGTCGGGTGCGCCGATCGGGAACACTGGGCCTGGTCTGTCGCGGGCTTTCACCCGAATTCGTGTGACTTAGCCCACCCTTAAGATTCGCTGCGGTTGGCGTATGTTTACCCGGTGAGGGCGGGGAGCGGCCGCCGCGTCCCTCCGCCCCGGCGCCCCGGGCCGCCCCCCGTGAGCGGCCCGAAACCCCAGGTGAGTCGGGAGCGATCCGCACCTCGGGGGCCCAGGCGCACCCCCCGTGCGATGTCGACGCACGGTGACGGCGGGCGCTAAATAGACAAGCCCTACCCGGTGCAACGGCACCGAAACATTTCCGGCGAATCGGCCGGAAACGCTGCTCAGGAACGTTCGCTAAGTTTCTTCGACGTGCCACATCAACGCAGCGACGACGCAGAGACCGCCCGGACCGCGACGGGGGATCACCCCTCCGTGACCGGACAGGCGACCGGCCGGACCGCCGAGGGCGGGCCGGACGACGGACTGCGCATGTCCGCACCGGAGCCCGCCGACGGCCCGGAGCTGTGGCGCCTTGCCCGCGACTGCGGACTGGACCTCAACTCGCCCTACGCCTACACGCTCTGGTGCCGCGACTTCGCCCGGACCACGGTCATCGCCCGCGAGGCCGACGGACGCGCCGTCGGATTCGTCACAGGATTCATGCGACCCGACGATCGGGGTACGTACTTCCTGTGGCAGGTGGGCGTGCACCCCCGGATGCAGGGCCGCCGCCTCGCCCGCCGGATGCTCGACCACCTCGCGGAGCGGTTCGGCTCCCTGGAGGCGAGCTACCTGGAGGCGACGGTCACCCCGGACAACGCGGCCTCACGAGCGCTGTTCGGATCCTTCGCCCGAGCGTGGGGGGTGGAGGCCGTGTGGACCCCGCTGTTCGCCGCGGCGCACTTCCCCGAGCCGGGGGAGGCCGGCGACGAGCACGAGCCCGAGGACCTGGTCCGGATCGGTCCGCTGGTCCGGCCGCCCGCCGGCCGCTGACCGCGGCCCGCCCGGCGCCGCCGGGAGGAGGCGAGAACGAACGATGCGACCCCCGATGACGTCCTGAAAAACCCCGATCAGTCGAGCCGAGAGCCCACGAACCTGGGGAAAGGAACCAAGGAACTCACGATGGAGATCTTCGACCGCCTCGAGTCCGAAGTCCGCAGCTACTGCCGTGGCTGGCCGGTCGTCTTCAACGAGGCGCGGGGCAGCTACGTCTACGACGAATCGGGGCGCCCCTACCTCGACTTCTTCGCCGGGGCGGGCTCGCTCAACTACGGGCACAACCACCCCGAACTCAAATCCGTGCTGCTCGATTACCTGATCGGCGACTCGATCGTCCACAGCCTCGACGCCTACAGCACGGCCAAACGGGACTTCCTGCAGGCCGTGGGCGACGTGCTGCTGGAGCCGCGCGGGCTGGACTACAAGGTCCAGTTCCCCGGCCCCGCGGGCAACAACGCCGTCGAGGCGGCCCTCAAACTCGCCCGCAAGTACACCGGGCGCGAGACGATCATCAGCTTCACCAACGGGTTCCACGGCATGACGCTGGGCGCCCTGGCGGTGACCGGCAACTCGATGAAGCGCGGCGGCGCCGGCGTCCCGCTGGGCCACGCCGCCACCATGCCCTTCGACAACTACATGGACGGCCAGACCCCGGACTTCCTGTGGCTGCGCAGCCTGCTGGAGGACAGCGGCAGCGGCCTGGACAAGCCCGCGGCCGTCATCGTGGAGACCGTGCAGGGCGAGGGCGGCATCAATGCCGCCAGCGCCGAGTGGCTCCGCGGCCTGGAGGCGCTGTGCCGCGAGTACGGCATGCTCCTCATCGTCGACGACATCCAGATGGGGTGCGGCCGCACCGGCGCCTTCTTCAGCTTCGAAGAGGCCGGGATCACCCCGGACATCGTCACCCTGTCCAAGTCGATCAGCGGCTACGGGATCCCGCTGGCGCTGACCATGTTCAAGCGCGAGCTGGACGTGTGGGACCCGGGCGAGCACAACGGCACCTTCCGCGGCCCCAACCCCGCCTTCGCCACCGGCACGGCGGCACTGCGCACCTTCTGGGCCGACAAGGACCTGGAGCGCTCGACCCTGGACAAGGGCGCGCTGATCGAGCGGCGGCTGGGCGAGATCGCCGCGGAGTACACCGACGCCGGGGCGCACGTGCGCGGCCGGGGCATGGCCCGCGGCCTGGCCTTCGAGCAGGAGGGCGCGGCCAAGGCGATCTCCGCCGAGGCCTTCAAGCGCGGCCTGCTGCTGGAGACCTCCGGTCCCGAGGACGAGGTCGCCAAGCTGCTGCCGCCGCTCACCACCACCGTGGAGGACCTGGAGCGCGGGCTGGACATCATCGCCGAATCGGCCCGTGTGGCCGTGAAGGCTCCCCAGCCGGCCTAGTCCCCTGATAGACCGGGTTGCATCATCCGGAACGGTCCGCGGGTCCTCTAACGGGACCCGCGGGCCCTGCAGCGAAGAACGTGTAGTGAGGGAGCAGCCACAGTGAAGGTGCGCAGCCTGAAGGACGTCGACGGCACCGACGCGGACATCCAGACCGAGACGTGGCGGAGCCGCCGGATCGTCCTCGCCAAGGACGGCGTGGGCTTCTCGTTCCACGAGACCGTGCTGTACGCGGGCACGGAGACCAGCATGTGGTACGCCAACCACATCGAGCTGGTGCACTGCATCGAGGGTGAGGCCGAGGTCACCAACGACGAGACCGGCGAGACCCACCTCATCACGCCCGGCACGCTGTACCTGCTCGACGGCCACGAGAAGCACACCGTGCGCCCGAAGACCGACTTCCGCGTGCTGTGCGTCTTCAACCCCCCGGTCACCGGCCGCGAGGTGCACGACGAGAACGGCGTGTACCCGCTCATCACCGAGGCCTGAGCCGGGCGGCTGCCCCCCGGGGCGGGGCCGCCCGCGCGGCCCCGCCCCACCGCCCGAACCGAACCACCGCCCCGGCTCCCTGGGCCGGGGCCCCGCAACCGCTTGGGAAGAAAGCGACGCCGATTGAGGAGTTAGGAGCGAGACCCCTCGGGGCAACGCCATGACTGCGTTGATGGACATCCAGCAGAAGACCATGGACGAGTACCCGACCCGCAAGGACAGCACCCCAGCGCTGCTGTACCGGACGTGCCCCGTCGTGTGGGAGTCCGGTGACGGCGGCCCTCACGACGGCCCTTACACGGCCGACGAGCTCGCCTCCTACGAGGCCAAGGGCTACGCACAGACCGAGGCGCTGCTCACCCCCGACGAGGTGGAGTCCTACAGCGCCGAGCTGCGGCGGCTCAGCCAGGACCAGGAGCTCAAGAAGGACGAGCGCGTGATCGTCGAGCGCTCCTCCGACGAGGTCCGGTCCGTCTTCGAGGTCCACAAGATCAGCAAGCTCTTCGCGGACCTGGTCAGCGACCCGCGCGTGGTCGGCCGCGCCCGCCAGATCCTGGGCGGCGACGTCTACGTGCACCAGAGCCGCGTCAACTACAAGCCGGGCTTCGGCGGAGGCGACTTCTGGTGGCACTCCGACTTCGAGACCTGGCACGCCGAGGACGGCATGCCCGCCCCGCGCGCCGCGAGCATCTCCATCGCGCTGACCGACAACTACGCGCACAACGGCGCCCTGATGATCATGCCGGGCTCGCACAAGACCTTCGTGTCCTGCGTCGGCGAGACCCCTGAGGACCACCACCGCTCCTCTCTCAAGAGCCAGGAGATCGGCGTCCCCGACAAGCACAGCCTGGCGGTGCTGGCCGACATGCACGGCATCGACGTGCTCACCGGCCCCGCCGGCGGGGCCACGGTGTTCGACTCCAACTGCATGCACGGCTCGGGCGGGAACATCACGCCCTTCCCGCGGTCGAACATCTTCATCGTGTTCAACAGCGTGGAGAACACCTGCACGGAGCCCTTCGCCGCGCCGAAGCCGCGGCCGGAATTCCTGGGTGCCCGCGACTTCACACCGGTGAAATGACGACGCCCCCCTGTGAACAATGCGTTTCACAGGGTCACCGAATTGCGCGACCCGATCGTTACGGGGCCGGAGTCGGCCACCCCGGCCGATAACCAGTGCATAACGCCGCATTCCCGACCCGTTAGGGCGCGCCGAACAATGGGGACGTGAGTCCGCAGCGCACGGCATGGGCCCCCCGGGGCCCTGCCGCGTCGTGCGAGATCGGACTCCGGTGCTCGACGGGCACGCATCCGCCCTTCGGGCGCCCATTCCCCGAACACCGCACGGCGCCCCGTCCCGCGTCTCCCCTCGACGCGGGGCGGGGCGCCGTTCGCATCCCTCACAGCCCCCGAAAAAGGAGATGGCAATGACCGACCACGAATCCCGCAGAAGCGCCGCCCGCGGCGCGTCCGGGCGTCGCGACGTCCTCCGTGCGGGCGCGATCGGGGCGGCGGCCGTCGTCGCCGCCGCGTCGCTCTCCGCGTGCTCCCGCGCGGACGAGGGCCCGGTGACGCTGGAGGAGATGCAGGAGCGCGGGTACATCACCGCCGCCATCAACAACGAGCCGCCCTTCGGGTACATCGACGACGACGGCTCGGTCACCGGCGCAGCGCCCGAGCTGCTCGAGGCGATGGCCGCGGAGCTGGGCGTGGACGAGGTCCGCGCCGAGTCGGTGGACTGGGACGCCCTCATCCCCGGCCTGAAGTCCGGGCGCTTCGACGTGGTCGCGGCCGGCATGTACATCACCCCGGAGCGCTGCGAGGAAGTGTCCTTCATGGAGCCCGACTACCGGGTCCAGGAGGCGTTCATGGTGCCCAAGGGCAACCCGGAGGAGCTGGACTCCTACGAGAGCGTCGCCGAGAACGAGGACGTCACCATCGCGGTCCTCAACGCCTCGGTCGAGCAGGGCTACGCCGAGACGGCCGGGGTCCCGGAGGGCCAGATGGAGACCGTCGGCGGCGCCGCCGACGCCATCGAGCTGCTGCAGAACGACCGGGTGGACGCGGTCGCGCTGAGCACCTTCTCGCTCAACTACCAGCTCGAGGAGCGCGAGCTGGGCGAGGACTTCGAGGTCACCGAGGGCTTCATCCCGGTCGACGAGAACGGCGAGGAGGTCAGCCCCGCCGGCGGGTTCGCGTTCCCCAAGGAGAACACCGAGGTGCGCGACGAGTTCAACGGGGTGCTGAGCACGTTCAAGGAGGACGGCACGCTCCGGGAGACGGTCGAGCCCTTCGGGTTCGACGAGTCCTCGGACCCGGGCGACCTCACCACCGAGCAGCTCTGCGCGGAATAGCGTCGAGGTGACACCACCACAGTGGATTTCGTAATCAACGCGCTCCCCCAGTACTGGGAGGGAGCGCTGCTCACCATTCGGCTGACGGTCCTCGGTGCCGTGCTCGCGTTCGTCCTCGCGGTCGTCGTGGGCACCATGGGGACCCTGCGGAACCCGATCGCGCGGGCCGTCGCCACCGTCTATACCGAGGTCTTCCGCGGAGTCGCGGCGATCGTGCTGCTGTTCTGGTTCGGGTACTCCTTCGTGGAGATCACCGGGTTCCGCCTGACCACCGATTTCGCCGCGATCCTGGCGCTGGGCCTCAACGTCGGCGCCTACGGCGCCGAGGTGGTCCGGTCCTCCATCAACGCGGTCCCCCGGGCGCAGACCGAGGCCGCCGTCGCGCTGAACATGTCGTGGTGGCGGCGGACCTCGCGGGTCATCTTCCCGCAGGCCTGGGCGCAGATGCTGCCCACCTTCGGCAACCTCGTCATCGAGCTGATGAAGGCGACCGCCATCGTCTCGATCCTCGGATTGACCGACCTGACCAAGGTCGCCGACGACTTCCGGGCCTCTGCGGTCGCGGACACCTTCACCGTCTACACGGTGGCCCTGGTGGCGTACTTCCTGTTCGCGCAGGTGCTCATCGTGCTCGTGCGGCTGCTCGAGCGGCGTGCCAACCGGCGGCTGGGGCGGCCGACCGACGACAGCCTGCTCGGACTGCTGCGGCCGCCGTCCATCGGAACGACGACGGGGGGTGCCCGCTGATGGTGTGGGACGTGGAGTTCACACGCCTGCTCATCCCGGCCCTGCTCGAGGGGCTGTGGGTGACCGTGCAGGCCACGGTGCTCGGGTACGCGCTCGCGCTGGTTCTGGGCCTGGTCGTGGCGCTCGTGCGCCGCATACGGGTCGTCGGCGGAATCGTCTTCGTGCTCACCGAGTTCATCCGCACCACACCGGTGCTGGTGCAACTCGTGTTCATCTTCTCGCTCAGCGCCCTGTCCGATGTCCCGGCGCTGACCATCGGCATCGTCGTGTTGGGCGTGCACTACGCGACTTACACCGCCGAGGTGTACCGCTCCGGCATCGAGGGGGTGGCCAAAGGGCAGTGGGAGGCCTGCCGCGCGCTGAGCCTTCCCCCGCACCGGGTGTGGGGCGGGGTGGTTCTGCCGCAGGCGATCCGCAAGGTGATCCCCGCCCTCGGGAACTACCTGATCGCCCTGTTCAAGGACACGCCCCTGCTGTTCGCGATCAGCGTGCCCGAGATGCTCTCGGTCGCCAAGGGCCTGGGCGGCGACCACTTCCGTTCGTTCGAGGCCTTCACCCTGGTCGGGATCGCGTTCCTCATCGTGAGCGTGCCGTCCGCGGTGGTGATCCGCCGCTTGGAGCGCCGATATGCAGCAGTCTGACCCGAGGGGAGAGGCCCCCGAGATGGAATCCCAGAACGAGCCGCTGATCAGGTTCGACGACGTCGTCAAGCGGTTCGGCGACAACGTCGTGCTGGACGGGCTGAACGTGGACGTCAACGCCGGTGAGCGTGTGACCCTCATCGGGCCCAGCGGCTCAGGGAAGACGACCATCCTGCGGCTGCTGATGACGCTGGAGTACGTCAACGGCGGAACGATCTGGGTGGGCGGCGAGCCGTTCAGCCACATGTACAAGGGCGGCAAGCTCGTCCCCGCCTCCGAGAAGTACCTGCGGGCGCGGAGGAAGACCATCGGGATGGTCTTCCAGCAGTTCAACCTGTTCCCGAACATGAGCGTCCTGCAGAACGTCACCGAGGGGCCGGTGCACAGCCTGGGCATCTCCAAGGACGAGGCCTCCGAGCGCGCGGTCGAGCTCCTGGAGATGGTCGGCCTGCAGGACAAGATCAACGCACATCCGACCCAGCTGTCGGGCGGTCAGCAGCAGCGCGTGGCGATCGCCCGCGCGCTGGCCATGCGCCCGGAGATCCTCCTGCTGGACGAGGTCACCTCGGCTCTGGACCCGGAGCTGGTGGCCGGCGTGCTGGACGTGCTGCGCGAGATCGCGCGCGAGACCGACATCACGATGCTGTGCGTGACCCACGAGATGGGGTTCGCGCGCGACGTGTCGGACCGGGTGTTCATGTTCGACGCCGGCAGGATCGCCGAGTCCGGCCCGCCCGAGCAGATCTTCGGCGACCCCCAGGAGGACCGTACGAAGAGCTTCCTGAAGGCGGTCCTGGAGCAGGGCTGATCAGTCGTCCTGGCGACGAGGGCGGCGCGGCCGTAGGGCCGCGCCGCTTCTTCATGTTCTTCCGTCCTCGCCCTCCGGCGCCTCCGGGGCGTCCGCCCCGGTCCGGTAGTCGTTCTGGTCGTCGGTGGGGCGCCCCTTGGGGGGACGGCCGCGGCGGGGGAGGGAGCCCGCGCTCTTGGGCATGCGGCCGTGGTCGGCCAGGGCCTTGCGGAGGACGAACTCGATCTGGGCGTTGGTGCTGCGGAGCTCGTCGTTCGCCCACCGCGCGAGCGCATCGTGCACGGCGGGGTCCAGGCGCAGGAGGAGCTTCTTGCGCTCGGCCAAGGTGATCGTGCCGTCCTCTGGTGTCCCGAATATCGCGAGTGGTCGCCGAAACTACTGGTAGAGCGATCCCGTATTGACGACCGGACTGGTCGGGCGGTCGGCGCACAGGACCACCAGCAGGTTGCTCACCATCGCCGCCTTGCGCTCCTCGTCCAACTCGACGACGTCCTCCTCGGCGAGGCGCTGCAGGGCCATGTCCACCATCCCCACGGCGTTGTCGACGATCATCCGGCGGGCGGCGACGATCGCGCCGGCCTGCTGGCGCTGCAGCATGGCCTGGGCGATCTCCTGAGCGTAGGCCAGGTGGGTGAAGCGCGACTCCACGATGCGCACACCGGCGGCGTTGACCCGGTCCGCGAGCTCCTTGGAGAGCTGCTCGGTGATCACCTCGGCGTTGTCCCGCAGGGACTGCACGTCCTCGCTGTGGGAGTCGTAGGGGTAGCGGTTGGCGATGTGCCGCACGCCCGCCTCGGTCTGGGTGGAGACGAACTCGGCGAAGTCGTCCACCTCGAACACCGCCCGGGCGGTGTCCTCGACCTGCCAGACCACCACGGCCGCGATGTCGATCGGGTTGCCCTCGGCGTCGTTCACCTTCATCACCGAGGTCTCGTGGTTGCGGATGCGGGTGGACACCGCCTGGCGTGTGGTCAGCGGGTTCACCCAGCGCAGCCCGTCGCGGCGCACCGTGCCGGTGTAGCGGCCCAGGAAGAGCAGCACCCGGGCCTCGTTCGGGGCGACGACGGTGAGGCCGACCCCCAGCACGGCGGCGGCCAGGACCGCCACGGCACCGGCGCCGATCAGGGGGATGTCGCCGTCGCCCAGGCCCACCAGGACCAGCGCCGCCCCGGCGACCAGCAGGGCCACGGCCGCGGCCGCCATGGGGATGCCGGGCAGGGTGAAGGCCGCCCGTTCGCGGTAGACGGGCTCGGGCAGCTCGACCCCCGGTGCGGGGGAGGCGGTGTCGGTCATCGGCGCTCCTTCCGGTTCCAGATTACGTGATTGCCGTAGACTAGCATTGTGATATCACTTTATTGAAGGCGTCGGACCGGACGGCGCCGTCTGCCGCGCAGGCGACCATCTCGGGAGGCCCACATGACCACGGAGCACGGCACACTCACCGCGGGCGCCGGCACGCCGGTGCGGCTGCGCCCGCCACGGCACCGGGTCGCGGCTCGGGCCATCGCGCTGTGGACGCTGCGCTGGGCGGCGTTCTGGCTGCCCGCGACGCTGGTGGCCGCGGCCGCCGCGATCGCCGCCGACCTGACCGGCCTCCTCCCGGAGGCGACGGTGCCGCTGTGGGCCCTGACCGCCGCCGTCGGCGCCCTGGGGGTGCTGCTGGTCCTGGTCGTGCCGCAGTGGCGCTACCGGGTGCACCGCTGGGAGGTCACCGGCGAAGCCGTCTACACCGCCTCGGGCTGGCTCTGGCAGGAGTGGCGGGTGGCGCCGATGGCGCGCATCCAGACCGTGGACACCGAGCGGGGGCCGCTGCAGCGCGCGCTCGGCCTGTCCACGCTCACCGTGACGACGGCCTCGGCGGCAGGAGCGCTGCGCATCGACGGACTGGAGTCCGAGCGGGCCTCCGACCTGGCGCAGCAGCTGACCGAGGTCACCCAGGCGGTACCGGGGGACGGGACATGAGCGGCACGGGCGGACGCGACGACCGGACGGACACCGGAGAGAGGGCGGACGCGATGGACGGGACCGTGGACGAGAGCGCCGCGGGGACCACAGGGCCGACCTCGGCCCCGGGCGCGCGCGGCGAGGACTGGCTGCTGCTGAGCCCGCTGACGGTGTGGGCCGGCGCGGCGGTCATGGGCTCGGCCATCGGCCTGCCCGTCGCCGTCACCGCCGTGATCCTGGCGGTGGCGGGCGTCCCGGCGGTGTGGGTGCTGCTCACCGTGGTCGGAGGCCTGGCGGTCGTCGGCCTGGCCGTCGGTGCCGACGTGCTCCGCTACCGCCGCACGCGCTACCGGGTGACGGAGGAGCGCTTCGAGGCGGCCTCCGGGGTGATCGCGCGCAGCCACAAGTCGCTGCCGCGCGACCGGATCCGCAGCGTCGACATCGCGATTCCGCTGTGGGCGCGGCCGTTCGGCCTGTGCCGGGTGGAGATCGGCACGGGGGAGAGCGCCGGCGCGGGTGAGGCGATGGACCTCGTGCTGGTGCCGGTGGCCGAGGGGGAGCGGCTGCGTCGTGTGCTCCTGGACCGGGGCGGGGCGACCGGCGGCGCCGACGTCGTCGACGGCGGGACGGCACCGCTGGTCCGGATGGCGCCGCGCTGGTACGGGTACGGGCTCTTCGCGTGGGGCCCGGCCGCCGTGGGGTACGGCGGTCTGGCGGCACTGCTGGGGTCGTTCACCGAGCTGATCATCAGGGTGGCGCTGCCGTGGGTCCTCGGCCGCACCGAAGGGGCGTCGGCCGTGGCGCTGACCCTGTGGGCGGTCGGGGCGCTCGCGGTCTTCGTGGCGGTGGCCTCGGCCGTGGCGCTGGCCCTGCACACCGAGTCGTGGTGGGACTACGAGCTCACCCGCGAATCCGACGGCACCCTGCGGGTGCGGCGGGGACTGCTCACCCGGACGTCGGTCTCCATCGAGGAGCGCCGCCTTCGCGGTGTGGAGCTGGTGGAGCGGCTGCCGCTCCGCTGGATGGGCGTCGCCTCGGCGGCGGCGGTGGCCTCCGGGCTCGACCAGGCCCAGGAGGGGCAGGGCAGCAAGGGCGGCTTGGTGCCGAAGCGCGCGCTGACGCCGGAGATGCCCCGGAAGGGGGCGCGGAACGCGGCGGAGGCGGCGGTCCGGGCCCGGAGCGGGATCGCCTTCGACGGCCTGAGGGCCCACCCGTGGGCGGCCTTGCGGCGGCGGATCGTGCGCGCGCTTGCCTGCGCGGCGGTGGTGGCTTCGGTGGTCGGCGGGGGACTGTGGACGCTCGCCGCTGTGACACCGCTGGACATCGGGGGCGGGGCCGTGGGCGCGGCCCTCTTCGGCACGGCCCTCCTCACGCTGCTCGTCGGCATCCCCTACGCGGTCGGCTGCTTCCGGGGGCTGGGGCACGGTCTCGACGGCCGCTTCCTGCTGCTGCGCAAGGGGATGGCGGCGCGTTCCACGGTCGCCCTGAAGCGGGAGTCGGTCATCGGCTGGACGGTGCGGCGGTCGCCGTTCCAGCGATGGTCGGGCCTGGCGACCCTGGGCGCGACGGTCGCGGCGGGGCGAGGGGTGCACGACGCCCCGGACGTCGATTGCGGGGAAGGACTGGCCTTCGCGGAGGAGGCGGTTCCGGGGCTGCTCGCGCCGTTCCTTGAGCGCGACTGAGCCTCACCTGGGAACCTCGACCTGGGAACCCCGGGGACCCGCCACGAGGACGGCGTGGCGGGCCCCGGCCGTTTCGGAGGCCATGACGGACCGGGCTTGGAGCGCTGTGCCAGGCTGTGGGCATGGCACGCCTGCTGATCGTCCACCACACGCCTTCACCCGGGATGCAGGACCTCTTCGAGTCCGTGTGCTCGGGGGCCGAGAACGACGAGATCGAAGGGGTCGAGGTCACCGCGCGCGCGGCACTGGCGGCGACGGCCTCCGATGTGCTGGCCGCCGACGCGGTCCTCCTGGGGACCCCGGCGAACATCGGCTACATGTCCGGCGCGCTCAAGCACTTCTTCGACGGTGTGTATTACCCGTGCCTGAACGACACCACCGGGCTGCCTTACGGGCTGTACGTCCATGGCAACAACGACACGGCCGGGGCGGTGCGGGCGGTCGAGCAGATCACCAAGGGCATGGGCTGGGAGCGTGTCCGCCCGCCGGCAGAGATCATTGGCGAGGTCGGTCGAGATGCCAGGGACGCGTGCTGGGAGCTGGGCGCGTTCATGGCACTGGCGGCACTGGGAGAGACCTGACCGGCAAGAAGAGGTTCCGAGACTCCTCTGTCGGCCACGGGGTGCCGAGAACAAGAGCTTGTTCACGCTAACGTAGCTGCTCAGAGAGCCTGCTCCCCGCACGAGCGAGGAGGGCCGGACGCTGAACTCCTCACTGACGAATACCTCGAAGGCGTTCACCGTGCGCCGCACACGGGATCGTGAGCGCACCCAGAGGTCGGCCCCGCACCCGCGATGGTGTTCCCGGCGACGGCGACCAGGGCGGTGGACACGGCGCTCTGGAGAGCGGTGCGCCACACGCGGGGACGGGCGCCGGCTCGGGTTCCCACGGTGCACGTGGGGCCTCCTGCGAGCATGTGAAAGCCCCGGCCATTGGTCGGCCGGGGCTTTCGGCGGGGTGGACGAGGTTTACTCGGCGGGGAAGAACACTCCCGGGCGGCGGGCGGAGGCGGTCGCGCGCTTGGTGACCTCGATCGGGCTGACGCCGTTCAGTACCTCGCAGAACGCGCGCATGGCGGCATCCAGCGTCTCCGGGGAGTAGCGGGCGTTGTCGGGCGACGCGGTGTCGTCCACGGTCACTTCCAGCCACCCCTCGTACATCTCGGGCATGGTCATGGCGTACCGGTAGGGGGCGCCGACATGGACGTCGTACTCGGTCTCGGTGGCGTCGCTCATTGTGTGACTTTCCCTCTTCTGTCTTGCTCTCTCAGGCTTTACCTGAGGTGTGGGTGTAACGTCCCCGGGGCCTGGGCGGTCATGATCCGGGCGGGGCCCGGCCGGTGATCCGGTCGCTGAATCCTGCCTGGAGCCCTGGGACTTGCGCGCGGTCAGTATGGCGGCCGCCGTCTCGCCGCCGTAGTCCCCGTCCGACCGGTACATGGGGGCGGGAACCCGGCCTTCATGAGGATGACCTGCAGATACTTGATGCGCTCGCCGGTGTCGCCGTGGCCGAGTCCGGCCAGGTCGTCGTCTCCGGTTTCACCTCGTTGATCCGCCTTATGGTCGGTGTCCAGTAGCCGACCGTGCGGTTCCGCGAAACCGTTGCCGTCGAGGGCGCTGGCAGGGGCGGCTCCCATTCGCTGTGGGCAACGGCGTTCTCGCCGCTGATCTCGCTGGCCTGCGTTGTTGCGGTCAAGTTCTTCAGCCTCCGTGGAGTCGGCGGAGAAAAGCAGCGCTCGATACGGAATTTCCGTGATGGAGTAGACGGTTATCAAGGGGTTCGTTGCCGGCTTCGCCTCCGGAGTCGCCGCCTTCCTGGTTGTCGGAGGGACAACCACGGGATCATGACCCTCAGGGGCGACCCGTGGACCGGCACCGCCGCGAAGCGTCTCCTCGATCAAGGGTTCGCCGCCGGGTCCATCCACCTCCACGATCCCGACTGCGCACGCCCCTGCGATCCTGGAAAGCCCGGCCCGAACCGGATCCACCTGCCAGGCGCCCACGAGGCGCTTGCGGCACTCGACCTGTGGGGCTGCTCCCTGCACGCGCGGGGGCGGGCGCCCCTGGCGGCCTCGCCGGTCCGTACGGCCTGATGCGCTGCGGGGCGGCTCCTGCGACGGCCGAGAGGGGCGGTCGGTTGTCCTCGGGGCCTCTCTCGGTCAGAAGCGGCTGAATCGGCACGCTGTGCCACTTGTGTCGGTAGTGTCCCCAAGAGTTCCGTGGCGCCGTCTTCCGATGGTGTGCGGACGGCTCCGTTCGACGCGGTGTCGCGTCCGACGGCGGATGTTCCCGCTCCTCTGCTCCGACGTCCCCGTCGCCCGGAGCGCGCCCGATGCGCGCCATGCCCGCCGTGCGCACGTGTGCCGAACGCGGCGGCGCTTGCGCGTACCCCGTAAGCCGGCGCCGGAAGGTGTCGCGCAGCCGGTCGTGCCGGAAGGCCACTGGGCCGCCGGACACCCCCGCCTGCGTCAGGTCGCGCCCGACCCGTGCACACTTCTCCGGTCGCATCCCCCGACACGTCCAGGAGGACCCCGTCGTGGCCATGCAGAACAGTCAGCACCATGCCCCTCGGCACCGTGCCCAGCACGGTGCCGGGGACCACCCGTCCGAGCACATCAAGCGCCGCAACCCGGTCGGTGTGTGGATCGGCCTGCCCCTGATCACCATCGGCATCTACCTGCTCGTCTGGATCTACAAGATCCACGACGAGATGAGCCGGGCCACCCCCGAGCGGGAGATCAGCCCCGGGAGCCCGATGATCGCCGCGCTGATCGCTCCGCTGACCCTGTTCATCTGGCCCATCGTGGCCACCCACAAGGCCGGCGGCCACATCGCCGCCGCCCAGCGGGCCGCGGGCCAGGCGCCCTCCTGCAGCGGCGGGATGGGCGTGCTCCTGCTCTTCGTGTTCGGCCTGACGCCGCTCTACTACCAGATGGAGCTGAACAAGGTCGCCGGGGACCACTGAGCCGGGTACCGCTCCCGCCCCGCACATAGGGCGTGGTTCGGCGGCGGGGCGTGCACCCCGCCGCCCTTCTTCTTCGGGCTCCTTCGTCCGTCCCCGGGAAGGTCAAGGCGCGGTCGTCGGCCCACCACGCGGCCGGGCCGTTCTCCAAGCGTTCGCCATCGCCTGGTAATACGGTGCTCTCGCCCGCGAAAGCCCCACACGGGCACGCCCGAGGCCATTCGCTGCGAACATCGCCACTCACCGAGTCCGCGACATTCCGCACACGATCCGTCACAATGCGTGTTTCTCCGGTCAGACTGAAGGCTCTGACAGGGGGAGTGGGCACGTGGACGCAGGTCAAGGGCGCACCTTCCGAACCGGTGCCGCCGGGCTGGCGCTCGCCGGACTGGCCGTCGCCGGCGGGGCGCTGCTCGCGGCGGTCGGGATCGTCGGCGGTCCCGTCTCCCTGTCCGAGGTGACCTGGCACGGCTCCGAGGCGTTCTGGGGGGTCTGGCTCCCCGTGGCCGCGGGTGCGCTGCTGACCTGGCTGCTCGGCAGCCGAACCGGCCAGGGCGAGCTGGACCGGCGGGTGCGCGAGGCGATGGAGGGCCACCCGGTCCGGCTGGAGCTGGCCCTGCTGCTGGGCATGCTGCTCGGCTTCGCCGTGGGCACCGCCGGGCTCTACGCCCTGTTCCGCCTGGTGAGCGAGGAGCTCCCGGCCTCCGCCGCCCTTCCGGTGACGCGGCTGGTGTTCCTGTTCGTGCTGCCGGTGCTCTTCGTCGACCAGGGGGGCTTCAGCCTGAGCGGGCACGGCACCCGCATGCCCCGCCTGTCGATGGCGGTGCGCGAGCCGTGGCGGTGGCTGGGGCTGATCACCGTGGCCGCGGTCGGCGCCCCGGTGCTGGTCGGCCTGCACGCGGCGGAGGTGCCCACGCCCACCGCCGCACTCTTCGTCGTCCCGGCGGTGCTGGTGGGGGTCAGCACCATCGAGGAGATCTTCTTCCGGGGCATGGTGCAGACCCGCCTCGAGCTGGTCGCGGGCCGCCCAGCGGCGGTGGTGGTGACCGCGATCCTGTACGCCCTGGCCCACGCGGTGGGCAGCTACTACAACGCCTACGCCCCCCTCGACGGGGACGGGACGTCCGGGCAGGTGAGCGTGGCACTGGTCACCTACGGGGTGCAGGGCCTGCTGCTCGGCTACGTGTGGATCCGCTACCGGAACATGTGGGTCAACATCCTGCTGCACGGCGTTCCGCTGCTTCTGGTGCTCCTCCCGAGCCTCTCCGCCGGCGGCGTCGGGTGACGTCCGACCGCGGTCGCACATCCCCCGAAAGTCACGTAACCGTGTCGAACCGGTAAAATATTCGTCGGTGTGCGAGCGTACGCCCCGGTCACCGGACCGGACGCACGGCGAAGGCGGGGATCCCCATTCACGGCACGGCCCATGGCAGGACCGCGCCCGCCGCGGACCGCGCGCCGCGCGCGGCACGCGCCGTCGGCGGGGCCGCCGCCCTGGCGTTCGCCGCCTGCGCCGCCGTGTACGCCGCCGGGTCGCTCGCCGCCGGCGGGTTCGATCCCCGGGTCGCCCTGCTGTGGCCCTCGATCGCCCTGGCCATGGCGCTGATCCGGCTGCTCCCGCCCCGGGTGCCGGAGGCCCGGATGGCCGAACGGGTCCGGGAGCGCATGGCCGGGCGCTCGCTCGGCACCGAGGCGGCGCTGCTCGTCGGCTGCCTGGCCGCCTTCACGGTCGGCGACGCCCTGCTGTCGCCGGTCTTCGCTCTGATCGGCCCCGGCGCGCCGCCGCTGGCCTACTACGCCGCCAAGACGATCTTCCTGCTGCTCATCCCGCTGATGTTCACCGGCGGAAGCGGCGTCATGCGCCGTTCCAGCGGACCCGACCTGCTCCGCCTGTCCGCCGTGGTCCGCGAGCCCTGGCGCTGGGCGGCGGCGGTCCCGGCGGCGGTCTTCCCGCTGCTGCTGGCCCTGCCCTGGATCGCCCGCCCGGAGCTCCCCGGCGCCCTGCCCGCCGACTACGCGCTGGGCGCGGCGGCCGCGCTCTCCTTCGCCGGTGTCGCCGTGATCGACGTGCTGTTCTTCGCGGTGCTCCTGCAGACCCGGCTGGAGCCGCTGTTCGGCCGCCGGGCCGCGGTCGCGGCCACGGCGGTGCTCTACGGGCTCTCGTCGCTGGTCGGCGAGCCGCTCACCGGCGGCGCGCACGACCTGGCCTCGGCGGTCGCCGTCCAGGGGGCGTCGTTCCTGGTCTACGGGTACCTCTGGGCGCGGTACCGGAACCTGTGGGCGAGCCTGCTGCTGGCCGGGGGCGTCACCGCCCTGGCGGTGTTCCCGCCGACCGCCGCGTTCGTCTAGGGGGCTTTCGGGAGGGGGTCCCTTCCTTCCGGGCGGCGGGGTCCTCCCCGTGTCCCGCCGTCCGCGCCGAGGCGGGCGGCCGTTGATCGCTGATGCCCGTCGGCCGATTCCGAGGACCGTGGGGGACCGGAGGGTCCGACGGCGACGCGCCCCGGTGAACCCGTGTGCGGGGGCCGGTCTCGTGGTCCCCTGGGGGCGAGGATGCGGGCACCTGTCCTCCCTCCTAAATTCCGCCGATTCGACCTTCTACCGGGACAAAACGGTAGGGTCGCACGTCCGCGCCGGGCCCGGCCGAACGGCACCGCCGCGCGTCCCTGCGGTTGTCGCGGCCCGCGGGGGGCGGCGCGCCGCGCCCCCCTCCAGACGGGGGCGGAGCGGTGCAGGGCGGCCCCGCCTCGCGCGGGCCGGAAGGGCGATACGCCACAATCGATCGTGAGAGTTACGGTTCGCCGTTCGTTCACCGGAATGGGGCAGCGTGCGAACCATGGCAACGGAAGCGGTGTTCATGGGAGAAGAGGCGGGGAACCTCCCCGAGGGGCGGTTCATGGACCGGGAGGTCGACTGGCTCCGGTTCAACCAGCGGGTCCTGGAGCTGGCGGAGGACGCCGCGATGCCGCTGCTGGAACGCGTCCGCTTCCTGGCCATCTTCGCGAGCAACCTGGACGAGTTCTTCATGGTGCGGGTCGCCGGGCTCAAGCGCCGCCTGGCCACCGGGGTCGCGGTGCCCGGCCCCAGCGGCCACCACCCCCGCGAGCTGCTCACCCGCGTCGCGGAGGTCAGCCACGACCTGATGCGCCGGCACGCGCGCTGCTACCACGACTCGGTCGCCCCCGCCCTGGCGGACGCGGGCATCCGCATTCTGCGCTGGGACGACCTGAGCGAGGAGGACCGGCGCCGGATGCACCGGTTCTTCCGCGGCTCGGTCTACCCGGTGCTCACCCCCTTCGCGGTGGACCCCGCCCACCCCTTCCCCTACATCTCCGGGCGCTCGCTCAACCTGGCGGTGACCGTGCGCGACCCGCGCACCGGCCGCACCGCCTTCGCCCGGATCAAGGTGCCCTCGGCGCTGCCGCGCTTCATCCGGCTGGAGGGCGAGTGCTTCGTCCCGGTCGAGGACGTCATCGCCGGGCACCTGCCCCAGCTCTTCGCCGGCATGGAGGTGCTGGAGCACCACGCCTTCCGGGTGACCCGCAACGCCGACCTGGAGGTCGACGAGGACGAGACCGACGACCTGGTGCAGTCCCTGGAGAAGGAGCTGCTCCGGCGCCGGTTCGGCCCGCTGGTCCGGCTGGAGGTGGAGGAGGACATCTCCCCGGAGGTGCTGCGCATCCTCAAGCGCGAGCTGGGCGCCGAGGACGAGGAGGTCATCGCGGCGGCCGGCCCGCTCAACCTGGCCGGCCTGCACCAGATCGCCGACCTGGACCGCCCCGAGCTGAGCTTCTCCCCGATGGTCCCGGCCGAGCCCCCGGGCCTGGACCGCGAGGACCTGTTCGCCGCCATCCGCGGCCGCGAGCTGCTGGTGCACCACCCCTACGAGTCGTTCGCGACCACCACCGAGCGGTTCATCGCCATGGCCGCGACCGATCCCAGCGTGGTCGCGATCAAGCAGACGCTCTACCGCACCAGCGGCGACTCGCCCATCGTCGAGTCGCTCATCGAGGCCGCCCGATCCGGCAAGGAGGTCGTCGTCCTCGTCGAGATCAAGGCCCGCTTCGACGAGCAGAGCAACATCGCCTGGGCGCGCAAGCTGGAGGAGGCCGGCTGCCACGTGGTGTACGGCGTGGTGGGCCTCAAGACGCACTGCAAGCTGTCCCTGGTGGTGCGCCGGGAGGAGGACGGCTCGCTGCGCCGCTACTGCCACGTGGGAACCGGCAACTACAACCCCAGCACCGCCCGGGTCTACGAGGACTTCGGCCTGTTCAGCGCCGCCCCCGAGGTCGGCGAGGACCTCAGCGACCTGTTCAACCGGCTCACCGGCTTCTCCCGCACCACCAGCTACCGGCGGCTGCTGGCGGCCCCGGACGGGCTGCGGTCCGGGCTCACCGACCGGATCGACGCCGAGGTGCGCGCGCACGCCGAGGGGCGCCCGGCGCACATCCGGATCAAGGTCAACTCGCTGGTGGACGAGGAGATCATCGACGCCCTGTACCGGGCCTCCCAGGCGGGCGTCCCGGTCGACCTGTGGGTGCGCGGCAGCTGCGTGCTGCGCCCGGGCCTGGAAGGGGTCTCGGAGACGGTCCGGGTGCGCAGCATCCTGGGGCGCTTCCTGGAGCACTCGCGGGTGTTCGTGTTCGAGAACGGCGGCGACCCGCAGGTGTGGCTGGGCAGCGCCGACCTGATGCCGCGCAACCTGGACCGCCGGGTGGAGGCGCTGATCCGGGTGTCCGACCCCGAGCACCGCGCGCGGCTGGTGGAATTGATGGACACGGCGATGGACGAGGGGACCTCCTCCTGGCACCTGGGGCCGGACGGGGAGTGGACCCGCCACACCCGCGACGCCGAAGGGGCGCCCCTGCGCGACCTGCAGAGCGCCCTGCGCCGCGACCGGCATGTGAGGGCGATGGATGGCTGACGACTACCCGTTCGACGAAGCCGAGATCACGAGCGCCTGGCCGCCCCGGGACACCGCGCCCGGCGGCTACATGGAGCCGATCCGGGCCGCGGGCGCGGTGCTCTGGCGGCAGGGGGAGTCCGGGCGCGAGGCGGTGCTGGTGCACCGCCCGGACCGGGACGACTGGACGCTGCCCAAGGGCAAGGTGAAGAACGGCGAGCACCTGGTCACCGCCGCGGCCCGGGAGGTGGCCGAGGAGACGGGGCTGCGGCCGGTCCTCGGCCGGCGCCTGCCCCCGCAGCGCTACCTGCGCGGGGGCTGGCCCAAGCTGGTCGACTGGTGGGCGGCCGAGGCCGGTCCGGGGGCCTCGGAGTTCACCCCCAACGAGGAGATCGACCGGGTGGAGTGGGTCCCGCTGGCCGAGGCGCGCGACCGGCTCACCTACGACCACGACGTCTCCGTGCTGGACAACTTCGTTTCGGGGCCGCTGGAGACCTTCCCGCTGGTGCTGCTGCGGCACGCCCCGGCGGGGGAGAAGCGCGCGTGGGAAGGGGACGACCTGCTGCGCCCGCTGGACGAGACCGGGCGGGAGACGGCCGGGGAGCTGGCGCGGGTGCTGGAGCCCTACGGCCCGATGCGGGTGGTGTCCTCGGCGGCGGCGCGCTGCACCGAGACCGTGCTGCCGTACTCGGCGGCCACGGGCGCCGAGGTGCGCACGGTGCCGGCGTTCACCGCCGGCGTGCACCCCGGCGGCGGCGGTGTGGACACCGCGGCGGCGCGCCGGGCCTTCGCGACCCTGGTGGAGGAGGGGCGCCCGACCCTGGTGTGCATCCACGGCGAGCTGGTGGCCGACCTGATGAAGGAGGCGCTGGCCCGGCTCGGTGCCCCGGTGACGCAGCAGATCTCGTTGCGCAAGGGCACGTTCTGGGTGCTGCACATCACGTCCGGGCAGGAGCGCTCCCTGGCGGCGGTCGAGAGGCACGAGGCGACCCGGTAGCGGCCCCGGTGCGCCGGGGGGACGGGGCACTGAGAGGATTCCGGCATGGCGCAGCACAGAGTGGCGCGGAGCGTCGTGGTCGACGCCCCCGCGGAGAAGGTGTTCGAGGTCCTCGCCTCGCCCCGCAGGCACGCGGAGTTCGACGGTTCGGGCACGGTTCGCGAGGCGGTGCACGGGCCGGAGCGGCTCGGCCTCGGCGACGAGTTCGGTATGGACATGCGGATGGGCCTGCCCTACCGGATGTCCAACCGGGTCGTGGAGTACCAGGAGGGGCGGCTGATCGCCTGGCGGCACTTCGGCGTCCACCGGTGGCGGTTCGAGACCGAGCCGCTGTCCGACGGGACCTGCCGGGTGACCGAGACCTTCGACTACTCGACGGGGGGTCCGCTGCTGAGGTTCGGCTACATCCTCACCGGCTGGCCGGCGCGCAACGGCCGTTCCATCGAGCAGACCCTGGTCCGCCTCAAGGAGCTCGTCGAGGGCTGACGCCGCGGGCGCCGGCGCGAGGCCCGGCGGCGGGCGGCGGTGGTCAGGAGGACGGCGTCTCGTCGAGCTCGACCGAGTACTCGAGGTTGCCGTCCTGGACCCCGGTGACCGTGACCGTGGCGTCATAGGTCTGTTCACCGGCGGTCACCTCGCACTCGATCGCCGCACCGTCCTCGGCGTCGAGACTGCCGCCCGGGCACTCCACCGAGTCGGGGACGCGGCCGAGCTCGGACTCCAGCTGCGAGGCGATCTCCTCCTCCAGGCGCTCACCGTCGATGGCGCCCTCGCATCCCGTGGCGGCGAACGCCGCCGCCAGGGCGGTGCCGGCCAGGACCGGGGCGAGCCGTCGACCGGACCGTCGGTGAGGCCTCTGCGACCTCTGCGACCTCTGCGGCAGGGGTGCCGTCATCCTCATCGCTCCTTCGGGCGTCGTGGCCGCCGTCTCTGGGAACGAGCCTACGTCGGACGGCGGTGAACGCCAGGGGGCGGGGCCGGGGCCTCCCGGGGCCGGCGGTGAACCGGGTCCGGGAGGCCGACACGCCGTTCAGGCACTCGGGAGGGCGCCTCGGTCGTCGCCGGCGCGCCCGGCGGCATCCTTAGTAGCCGTACCCGTCGTACCCGCCGCCGCCCATGCCGCCGTCGTCGTACCCGTCGTACCCGTCGTAGCCGTGCCCCATGAGCAGCGTCTCCGCGGCGCCGACGCGGTAGCCGTCGTATCCGTCGTAGCCGTCGCCGCTGCCTGCGGCCGAGGCGGGCCCGGCCGAGGCGGCGATGGCGGCTCCGGCGGCGGCGGTGACGGCGGCCGCGGCGAGCGTGCGCGTGAGTGACATGATCGAGCCTTCCTTTGCGTGATCAATCCGTGACTGACGGTGACCAGCCTAGGCGGGTCGAGCGCCGATCACCAGCACGTCAGGCCGGGTAGCAGTGCACTTCGGCCGCCTTGACCGACGCCCACACCCGGGCGCCCGGCGCCAGGTCCAGCTCGGCCAGCGCCGCCGGGGTGACGTCGGCGCCCACCTCCAGGGCGCCGCCCAGCCGGACCCGCACCTGGTCGCCGAAGCGCTCGACCCCCGTCACCTCCAGAGGCCACACATTGCGCGGGGTGCCCGACGGCGGGTCGGGGTACAGGGCGACCGCGCGCGGGGGGAAGGCCGCGAAGACCGGGCCCGCGCCCGGGGACGGCGCCTCGATCCGGGCACCGCCCGGTACCTGCACCGTCGTCCCCTCCTGGTGCCCCCGGTACAGGTTGAGCCCGACCAGGCGGGCCACGTACTCGGTGCGCGGGCGCAGGGCGACCTCCGCCGGAGGGCCGTCCTGCACCACCGCGCCCTCCTCCAGCACGGTGATGCGGTCGGCGAGCACCATCGCCTCCAGCGGATCGTGGGTGACCAGCACGGTGGCGCCGTCGAAGGCGTGCAGGCGGGCCCGCAGGCCGGCGCGGACCTCCTCGCGGGTGTGGGCGTCCAGGGCCGACAGCGGCTCGTCGAGCAGCAGCAGGCGCGGTCCCGCCGCCAGCGCCCGGGCCAGCGCCACGCGCTGGGCCTGGCCGCCGGAGAGCGCCCCCGGCCGGGACCGGGCGCGGTCGGCGAGTCCCATCTCCTCCAGCAGCCCGGCGGCGCGGGCGCGCGCGGCGGCCTTGGACTCGCCCCGGCAGCGCGGGCCGAAGGCCACGTTGTCCAGCGCGGACATGTGGCGGAAGAGCAGGTAGTCCTGGAACACCACCCCGATGGGGCGCCGCTCGGGCGGCAGCGCGGTGATGTCGCGCCCCTCCAGCACCACCGAGCCGCCGGCCAGGGGCTGGAGCCCGGCCAGGGCGCGCAGGGCCGTCGACTTGCCCGCCCCGTTCGGCCCCAGCAGCGCCACCACCTCGCCGCGGTCGGCGGTGATGGAGGCGTCCAGCAGGAAGCCGCCCCGCTGCGCCCGCATCCGGGCCTGCAGCGCGCTCACGCCGTCGTCCACCGGTCGCGCAGGGCCGCCAGCACGGCGACCGAGACCAGGAGCAGGATCAGGCTGAGCACCACGGCGGCCTCCGGGCTCTGCTGCATCGCCAGGTAGACGGCGAGCGGCATGGTCTGCGTGCGGCCGGGCAGGTTCCCGGCGAAGGTGATCGTGGCGCCGAACTCGCCGAGCGCCCGGGCCCAGGCCAGCACCGCGCCGGCCAGCACCCCCGGGGCGGCCATGGGCAGGGTGATGCGGCGGAACGCGGTCCAGCGGGTGGCGCCCAGCGTGGCGGCGGCCTCCTCGTAGCGGCGGTCGGCCCCGCGCAGCGCGCCCTCCACGCTGATCACCAGGAACGGCATGGCCACGAACACCTGGGCGACGACCACCGCGGCGGGGGTGAAGGGCAGCGAGAGGCCGGACCATTCGTACAGGTGCCGTCCGAGGAGCCCGTTGCGGCCCAGCACCAGTAGCAGCGCGACGCCGCCGACCACCGGGGGGATCACGAGGGGGACGGCGACCAGGGCGCGCACGGCCCGGCGCCCGGGGAACTCGGTGCGGGCCAGCAGCCACGCCAGCGGAACCCCGAGCAGGAGGGAAACGGCCGTGGCGGCGGTGGCGGTGGACAGCGACAGCCACAGGGCGCCCCGTACCCCGGGTGAGGCGGCGAGGGGGACGAGGTCGCCCCAGGGCGCGCCGATGAGCAGCCCGGCGAAGGGCAGGACGAGGAACCCGAGCCCGAGCAGCGCGGGGACCACCAGGAGCCAGGGAATCCGCCCGCGCGGGGGCCGGGCCTTCCTCCCGCCGCTCAGCACGCCCGCTCCGCCCCGGCACCCCGCGTTGATCTCGGGGAAGTCGGCCTTGAAAGGGCGCTCTCAAGGCCGACTTCCCCGAGATCAACGCGGGGTCGGCCGCCCGCCCCGCCTCCCGGGCTGAAGCCGGCGTCGGCCAGCGCCCGCCGCCCCTGGTCGGACAGGACCAGGTCGACCCACTCCTGCGCCGCCTCGGGGGCCTGGGCCCCCTTCACGACCGTGATCGGGTAGTCGTTGGCGGCCTCCTCGGCGCCGTCGACGTCGATGCCCTCGACGTCGCCCCCGGCCGACCGCACGTCGGTCGCATAGACCAGCGCCGCGTCCGCCTCGCCGAGGCGGGCCCGGGTCAGGGCCGCCTTGACGTCCTCCTCCTCGGACGCACCCGCCACCCGCACCCCGTGAGCGTCCAGCAGGTCCCGGGCGGCCGCGCCGCACGGGACCTCCGGGGCGCACAGGGCGACCCGGACGTTCGGGCCGGACAGGTCCTCCAGGCCGGTGATCCCGGCCGGGTTGCCCGGGGGGACCGCGATCCGCAGCTCGTTGCGGGCGAACACCCGCGCCTGGCCCCGGGCCGCCCCCGCGTCGGCGACGTCGTCCATCGTTCGGGTGTCGGCCGAGGCGAACACGTCCGCGGGCGCGCCGTCGGCGATCTGCAGGGCCAGGTCGGAGCTGCCGGCGAAGGAGAAGTCGACCGGCACGCCCGTCTCGGCCTCGAACTCCTCGCCCAGCCCGGTGAAGACCTCGGTCAGCGAGGCCGCGGCGAACACGGTCAGCCGGTCCCCGCCCGAGGCGCCGCCCGCGCACCCCGCGGCGGCCAGTAGCAGGGCCCCGGCCGCCGCGGCCGCGCGCCGCCCCCGCCGGCGAACGGCCGGCTCAGTCATGGCGCGCTCCCCGGTCGGCCCCGCTCTCCACGATCACGTTGGTCGACTTCACCACCGCGGTGGCCACCGCCCCGGGCTCCAGGCCCAGCTCGTCGGCGGCCTCCCGGCTCATCAGCGACACCAGCCGGTGCGGCCCCGCCTGGATCTCCACCTGCGCCATCACGTCCCCGCGCCGCACGCCGGTCACCAGCCCGCGCAGCCGGTTGCGGGCCGAGGAGCGGCCCAGGCCGGGGTCGGCGTCGGGGGAGCGGAGGAAGGCGGCCAGCGCGGCGCCGTCGACCAGGCGGCGGCCGGCGGCGTCGCGCTCGGCGGGCAGCCGCCCCGAGTCGACCCAGCGGCGGACGGTGTCCGGGCTGACCCCGGCGAGCTCGGCGACCTCGCTGATCCGGAACGTCGGCATGTCCGGCACACTACAGCTCGCATCTGCGATGAGAAAGGGGGATTCATCCAGCAGATGCGAGGGGGTGGGCCGGGCGGTTCGGAGGATCCTCTGAACCTCGGGGCGTGCTGCCACTACCCCTCTCCACGTGGCAGCGCCATGGCGCACCCCGGCCGCGCGACCATAGGTTCCATGGTGAGGGGCGGATACGACGGCGGGAGGCCGGGAGCGATGGCGAGCGGAGATGCGGCCGCGGCCGCACGCGCCCTTCGGCCGGGATGGGCCGAGCGGCTCCTCGCCCTGCTGCACCTGCTCACCTCGCTGGTGCTGTCGGTGCTGTACCTGGTCCCCGGCGCGCTCCTGCTGGTCGCCGCGACCGCCGTGTCGTTCGAGACCTACTACTTCCTCGCCGGCACCCCCTACGGCGCCCAGGGGCCGATGGACGTCGCCCGCCAGGCCGGCCTGGTCGCCGGGCTGGCCGTGCTGGGCATGCTGACCGCCCGCCTGTGCTGCGCCCTGCAGCGGCGCTGGCTCGGCGACGCCTTCGGGGTCGTCGAGACCCGCCCGCCCGACCCCGACGTCCCCTCCTCCCGCCCCGGCCGCGTGCTGAACCACCTGTTCGGCGCCGAGGCCTGGGGCAACCTGCTCTACTGCACGGTCGCCGGCCTCCAGGGGCTGCTGGCCGGCGGCCTGGTGCTGGCCCTGGTGGCCTTCGGCATCGGCGGCGCCGCGGCCGCCCTCATCGTGGCCGGCTTCGTCGCCCTCGGCGGCCAGGCCTACCTGGGCGAGCTGTCGGTCAACCTCGCCATCGCCGCGCTCGGCGTGCCGCTGGCCCTGTGGCTGGCGCCGTTCGCGGTGCGCCTGGAGTACGCGGTCGCCCGCACGATGCTCTTCGACGCCCCCGAGGTGCGGGTGCGCCGCCGCCTCATGCACGTCCAGGACAGCAGGTCCCGGATGGTGGACGCGGCCGAGGCCGAGCGCCGCCGGATCGAGCGCGACCTGCACGACGGCGCCCAGCAGCGGCTGCTCGCGGTCACCCTCACCCTCAGCCGGGCCCGTTCCCGCTTCGACCGCGACCCCGAGGGCGCCCGCGGGCTGCTGGAGGAGGCGCAGGCCGAGGCGAAGGAGGTCATGGAGGAGCTGCGGGAGGTCGCCCGCGGCCTGCACCCCCGGGTGCTCACCGACCACGGGCTGGAGGCGGCCCTGCCGGTGGCCGCCGGGCGCGCGCCGGTGCCGGTCAAGGTCGACGTGGACCTGGACGGGCGCCCGTCGCCGCGCGCCGAGGGCGTGGCCTACTACGTCGCCAGCGAGGCGCTCACCAACGTCGCCAAGCACGCCCGCGCCACCGCGGCGCGGATCACCGTCCGCCGGGTCCCCGGCCGCGGCGGCGACCTGCTGCGGATCAGCGTGGGCGACGACGGGGTCGGAGGCGCCGACCCCGAGGGCGGCACCGGGCTGTACGGACTGTGGGACCGGGTGGACGCCGTGGACGGGCGCCTGCACATCGCCGGCCCCGAGGGCGGAGGGACCGTCCTGACCGCGGAGATCCCATGGGAGGCATAGCGATGCGGGTGATCATCGCCGAGGACTCGGTGCTGCTGCGCAGCGGCATGGCCCGGCTCCTGGAGGACGAGGGGGTGGAGGTGCTCGCCCAGGCGGGCGACGCCGAGGCGCTGATGCGGGCCGTCGCCGCCCACCCGGAGGCCGACCTGTGCCTGGTCGACATCCGCATGCCCCCCGGCTACTCCGAGGAGGGCATGGACGCGGCCATCCGCATCCGCAGCGAGCACCCGGGGGTGGCGGTGCTGCTGCTCTCCCAGCACGTGGTGAGCCGCTACGCCGGAGAGCTCCTCGGCGGCGGCGCGTCGAAGGTGGGGTACCTGCTCAAGGACCGGGTCGCCGACATCGACGAGTTCATGGAGGCGCTGCGGCGGGTCGCCGGCGGCGGTGCGGCCATCGACCCCGAGGTCGTCTCCCAGCTGCTCAGCCGGCGCGCCGACAGCTCCCTGGAGCGGCTCAGCCCGCGCGAGGGGGAGGTGCTGGCGGCGATGGCCGAAGGGCTGAACAACGCCGGCATCGCCGAGCGCCTGGTGATCACCGAGCGGGCGGTGGAGAAGCACATCCGCTCCATCTTCACCAAGCTCGACCTGGGCCAGGACGACCACGACCACCGGCGCGTGCGCGCCGTACTGGAGTACCTCCGCGGCGTGGAGGCCGCGGCCCCCGAAGGGAGGAAGCCATGACGTTCAATGCGCGGGGCCTCTACGCCTCGTCGAGCAAGGTCCCGCGGCAGCGGAGGTTCCGCTGGATGTGGCTGGGGATCGTGGCGGCGGTCGCCGCCGTGCTCTTCGGCGCGGCGGTGGCGCTGGGCGCGGTCCCGGTCGGCAGCGAGGAGCGCGCCCCCCAGAGCTTCGAGGGCGCCGAGCGGGTGGTGGTCGAGAACCGGACGCCGGGCGGGGTGACGGTCACCGGGGCGGAGACCGGGGCGGTGGAGGTCCGCACCGAGCTGCGGCGGTCCCTGCTGTTCGAGCCGGAGGAGAGCCTGGACGAGCGGGGCGGGGTGGTCCGCGCCGAGGCCGGGTGCCGGGCCGCACTGATGTCGGTGTGCGCGGTCGACTACGAGGTGACGGTCCCCCTGGGCACCGAGGTCGAGGTGCGCACCGCCTCCGGCGAGGTCGAGGTGGTCGGCGTCGACGGCGCGGTGCGGGCCGAGTCGGTGTCCGGCCCGATCGAGGTCGAGGACCTGGGCGGCGGCGCGGTCCTGGAGACGGTCTCCGGGATGATCGAGGTGGACGGGGCGGACGGGTCGGTGGAGGCCCGCTCGGTCTCCGGCGAGATGGAGATGGAGGGCCTGGACGTCGACCGGCTGTCCGCCGAGAGCACCTCGGGCGTGATCGAGGTCGAGGGCGCGTTCTCCGCGGCGGAGCTGGAGAGCACCTCCGGCATGGTCGAGGTCCTCACGCGCGAGCGCTTCGACTCGCTGCGCGCCGAGACCACCTCCGGGGAGGTCGAGCTGACGGTCCCTGACGGCGCCTACGACGTGCAGGCCGAGTCCACCAGTGGCGCCGTCGACGTCGGGGTCGAGGACGACGGCGGCTCGGACAGCAGCATCCGGGCCTCTTCCACCAGCGGCGCGGTCGAGGTCCGCTCCGACGACTGAGGCCCGTCGGCGCCGGGCGGGGCCGCCCCGGCCCCGCGATCAGCGCCGCCGCGGCTTCCGCGGTGCGGCCGATGGCCTACCCTCCCCTTCAGGTGCGGGGCCCACGCCCCGTGCGGACGGCCGGGGACGACCGGCCGCCGACCACCACCGAGCGAGGACGGGAAAGCGCGCCATGGAGGGAACCTCCTTCGAGGATGTCGTGTCCGAGGTCTTCTCGACCCAGACGGCGCCGCCGTGGTGGCTCGTCGTCGCCACCGGGGTGGTCGCACTGGCGCTGGTGTCCACCTCAGGGCCCTGGCGACTGGCGCGCAACGCGGTGACCATCGCCCACGAGGGCGGGCACGCGCTGGTGGCGCTGCTCAGCGGGCGCCGGCTCACCGGGATCCGGCTGCACTCGGACACCTCGGGGGTCACCGTCTCCCGGGGCCGGCCGGAGGGGATCGGGATGGTCCTCACCGTGTTCGCCGGCTACGTCACCCCGTCGCTGGTCGGCCTGATCGGGGTGGTGTTCCTGCTGGGCAACCGCATCACCGCGCTGCTGTGGCTCTCGGTGCTGGTGCTGGCGGCCCTGCTGGTGATGATCCGCAACCTGTACGGCGTGGTGTCGGTGGTGGGGACGGGCGCCCTGGTGTTCGGCGTCTCCTGGTTTACCCCCGCCGAGGTGCAGGCCGGCTTCGCCTACTTCTTCACCTGGTTCATGCTGGTCGCCGGGGTGCGGCCGGTGCTGGAGCTGCAGTCCCAGCGGCGGCGCCAGCCCTCCCCGCACTCCGACGCCGACCAGCTGCACCGGCTCACCGGGATGCCCGGAACCGCGTGGGTCGTGGTGTTCGGCGCGGTCAACCTCTGTGTCCTGGCGCTGGGCGTGTGGCTGCTGTGGACCTCTGCGGGCCACGCGGCGTGAGGGACGGGGCCGGGGCCGGTGTGGCCGGAACCGGCCACACCGGGCACACCGGCCGGCGGACTCAGGGGCTGGGCGCGTTGAGCGGGGCGGCCAGCGCCGCGGCGACGTCGGGCATGACCGGCACCCGGGTGTCGATCGCGGTGACCCGCAGGATCTGGGCGACGCGCTCGTTCGGCGCGGCGACCATCACCGCCGCGTAGTGCTCCTTGGCCAGCTTGTGGGCCTGGATGAGCACGCGCAGCCCGCTGGAGTCGATGAAGTCGAGGCGGGAGAAGTCGAGCACCACCCGTCCGTGCGGCATGGACTCGACGGCCTCGCGCGCGGCGGTGTGGAACCGCCGCTCGGTGGCCAGGTCGACCTCGCCCTCGAAGGTGAGGACCAGGCCCTCGTCGTGGGCGTGGCTGGTGATCGTCAGGGCGGGCATGGCGGCTCCGGGAGTTCCGGGTCGGGCGCCCTCGGCGCCCCCGGCCCGGGCAGCGGTCCGCGGGGCGCCCTGCTCCGGGCGGGCGCCGAACGCGTGTGCTCGCGCGTGAGCGGGCGCATGGTCGCGGCGGGACTGCTGACTCATCGTGATGGCTCTACCCCTCATGCCGGGCCCCTGGCGGGACCGGCATCTGCGTGGTCTTCGTCGTCGGCGATCGCTCGACTCCGGGGCGGGCGGCCGGGTTGCGGGTGGCCGGGCCGGACGCGGCGGCCTGCGGGGCGACCCGTGGGCTGGAACTCTCACACGCCCGCTGGATGCTAAGGAGCTTAGAACAAGCCTCCGCCCCGGACGATACCACACGGCTGTGGCCTATTCGTGACATGAGTGAAGCGCGAGCGTGCTCATGAACGGGGTGCGGTGTTAGCCTCACCACACCAAGCAACTGCTTGCTTCATGGGGAGGCGTCCCGGCATGGCCATCGAGTTCACCAAGGCGACCGCGCGCGTCGGCGCCTACGTCACCGGCCTGGACCTGAGCCAGGACCTGTCCGGCGAAGAGGTCGGCACCGTCCACCGCGGCCTGCTCGACCACGGAGTGCTCTTCTTCCGAGGCCAGGACATCACCGACGAGCAGCACGTCCGCTTCGCGCTCCGGTTCGGCGAGCGCAACACGCCGCCGATGAAGGCCGCGGAGCCCTCCGGCGACCCGGTCGCCGACGCGATGCACGTGCTGAACCAGACCAGTCCCAAGGGCGAGGGCGGCGACAGCTGGCACGCCGACAACACCTTCATGCCGAACCCGCCGCACGCATCGATCCTGCGCGCCGTCGTGCTGCCCGAGGTCGGCGGCGACACCCTGTGGGCCAGCGCCTGCGCCGCCTACGACGGCCTCTCGCCCCAGGTCCGCACGCTCGCCGACTCCCTGACCGCCGTGCACGACATCACCCCGGGCGTCCGCAAGGCCGTGTCCAAGGGCCACCCGCTCGACCTCGCCGACCTGCAGCGCCGCTTCCCGCCGCGGGAGCACCCCGTGGTGCGCGTGCACCCCGAGACCGGCCGCCGGCTGCTGTACGTGCACCGCAGCTCGGTCACCCGGATCACCGGCCTGGACGAGTGGGAGAACGAGGCGCTCCTGCCGATGCTGTGCGACCGGATCCGCCGCCCCGAGTACCAGGTCCGGCTGCACTGGGAGGTGGGCACCATCGCCTTCTGGGACAACCGTGCGGTGCAGCACTACGCGGTGCCCGACTACACCGAGCGGCGCGAGATGCACCGGGTCACGGTGGACTTCCCGAAGGGCTTCGAGGACTGAGCCGCGCGCCCGGCCCGTCGCACCGCAGCACCCAGGTGGCCGCCGACAGCGTCAGCGGCACCGCCACCGTCAGCGCCAGCGCCGGGATGGCGATCCCCGAGTCGTTGGCGGCGAAGCCCACCAGCGCCGTCACCAGTGACCCGGTCAGTCCGGCGCGCAGCGTGGGCGCGCGCTCGTAGGCCCGCTGCAGCACCCCCATCCGCCAGTCGGTCGGCTTGTTGAGCACCGCGAACAGGAAGAGCAGCGCACAGCCGGCCAGCAGCGTCAGCTGCCAGTTGCCCAGGGTGCCCAGCATCGCGGTCAGCTTGCGGGCCACCACCGGCCACGCGCCGCCCTCCAGCACCTGGGAGGCGAACAGCCCGAAGTGGCTGCGCTGCGAGGGCGGGCGCAGGTAGTCCCAGTAGGCGATCGCCGCCAGCACGGCGGCTCCGGCCGCGCAGACCAGCACCATCCGGGTGATCGTCACCGTGCGCCCGGCGATCATCAGGACCGTCACCGCCAGCCCCGGCACCAGGGCGAACAGCCCGCCGAAGTCGGTGCCCAGCCCCGGCCAGCCGACCACCAGCGCGGTCGCGCCCCCGATGGCCAGGGCGACGGCCACCGCCGCCCGGCGGTGCCCGGCCGCGATCAGGTAGTGGGCGAGTCCCGCGACCGTCATCAGCATGCCGGTGGCGAAGGTCGCGAAGGCGATGTTGCCGAGGCCGTAGAAGCGCCCGGCCACGATGGGCGTGTACCCCATGGGCGAGTTCATCTGCAGGGTCGCGCCGGTGCACATGTCGGTGAACAGCACCGCGGTGGTGATCCCGGCGACCACCGTCATCGGCCCCAGGATGTCCCGGCGCCAGGGGCCGGCCAGCGCCGCGGTGACGATGAGCGCCGCGAACAGCAGCACGCACAGCGGCAGCGCCGCCTCCGGGGCGGGAAAGGACCACCAGGGCACCAGGTTGGCCAGGTAGCTGGCGACCGGGACCGCCGCCCCGCCCAGCGCCACCGCCCGGGTCGCCGCCAGCACGGTCGCGCGCTTGTCCCGGTCGCGCTCGCCGTAGCGGTGCACCGCGTAGGCGGCCGCGGCGTAGATGAGCAGCTGTAGGGCGACCAGCAGGCTGAAGAACCCGGCCATCAGCGACCCCACCACGTTGGCCGCGGTGTTGAACTCGGCGAGCTCGTCCACGGCGGCCTCCAGCTCGCCGGGGCGCTCGACGGAGGCCCAGGTCCGCCCGACCATGGCGGGCGGCGGGGTGAGCCCCATCGAGCGCAGGACGGTGGGGCTGGCGTCGGTGAGGGTGACCAGGCCGTCGCGCCGGGTGGACTCGGAGGTCAGGTAGCCCCCGCCGTACCCGTCGCCGGTGACGGGGCCGGGGCCGTGCAGCAGCGCCGCGTTGAGGTTGGACGGCCCGGCCTCCACCGACACCCCGGCCACCATCAGCGTCGCGTCCTCGGGGAGGGCGTCCACGACCTCGGCGAGCCGGTCGTCGATGGCCGAGAGCGCCTCCAGCCGGTCCTCGTGCTGCACCGGGTCGGGCTCGGGCTCGGCCTCCCCCTCCGGGGAGGCCGCGGGGCCGGAGGGGGAGGCCTCGGGGTCCACCGGCGGGTCGAGGTACAGGTCGGAGAGGCCGTCCAGGTCGACCACGGTCAGCCGGGCCTCGGCCATCTGCGACTCGGTGAGGGCGGCGGGGTTGGCCAGGTAGCGGTCGACGCGCCCGTCCTGGTCGGCGGCGGCCAGGGCGGCGCCGGGGCCGACCGCCAGGGTGCTGCCCCCGGCCTCGTGCACGGTGCTCCCGAGCAGGCCGACGCGGGCGGTGTAGGGCGATGCGGCGTTGACCGCCACGTGGTCGTCGTAGTCCTTGACGACCGCGCCCTCGCCGTCGCGCTCGGGGGGCACCGGGAGCTCGCAGATGGAGTGCCGCTGGCGCTCGCTGAACGCGCGCTGCCCGGCCGAGACGGTGAGCCACCCGTCGACGGGGCAGGTGCGGGAGGTGGCGGTGCGGATCGACATGTCCCCGATCGCGCTGCGGCCGGCCAGCGACCACAGCTCGGGCATGGTGTCCCGGTCGACCTCCTCCCACATGAGGCCCGGGATCCCGACGACCACGGCCGGGCCGCCCGAGGGGGGCTCCTGCGCGGCGGGCGCGGCCCGCGCCGGAGCGCCCGGAACGGCGGCGAGGACGGTGGCGGCCACGGCGAGTGCGGCGGCCAGGGCGGCGGCCGGAGCCGACACGGCATCCTCCTCGCTCCGGGGGCGTTCTGCTGCACACCGTAGCGGTCCGGGCACGCCCTATCCGGGTGTGCCACGCACCCTGTGGACGGAGGAGGCGGGACGGGAGCCCCTCACTCCTTGCGCAGGCCTTCGAAGGCGACCGCCGCCACCTGCGCCGCCAGGGCCTCGGGGTCCAGGCCGCCGCCGGGGCGGTACCACTCCACCAGGGAGTTCACCATGCCGAAGAGCAGCCGCCCCGCCACGTCGGGGTCGACGTCCGGGCGGATCGAGCCCTCGGCCATCCCCTCGCGCACCAGGTCGGCGACGAACCGGTCGAACTCGCGGCGCCGCTCCAGCGCCCGCCGCTCCACCGGGGTGTTGCCCCGCACCCGCAGCAGCAGCGTCACGTGCGGCAGCTCCTCGGCGAGCGCCAGCACGCTGCCGCGCAGCACGTGCTCCAGGCGGCCCAGGGCCGGCCCGCGCCGGGCCTCCGGTTCGCGGGTGACGGCGAACAGGGCGTCCAGCGCGCGGTCCAGCGACTGGCGCAGCAGCTCGGACTTGCCGGAGACGTGGTGGTAGATGGCGGACTTGGTCACGCCCAGCGCGCGGGCCAGGTCCTCCATGCTGGTGCCGTCGTACCCGCGCTCGTTGAACACCCGCACCGCCGTCCGCAGGACCGAGTCGGCGTCGTGGCCGGGACGTCCGGCGCGGCGGCGCGCGGGGGTGGCGGGGCCGGGGGGAGTGGAGCGGGACACAGAGGGTGAATCTACCCCGGCCGCGACCGTGCCCGTGCGCGCATCGCCGCTCGCGCCGCCAACGGTGTCCGACGTCACGGCCGCTCGTCGATCGTCCTGCGCACCTTGCCGGTGGACCGCTCCAGGGAGCCCGGGTCGAGCACCTCGACCGCGGCGCCCACCCCGGTGTGCTCGCGCACCGCCTCGGCCAGCGCGGCCCCGGCCCGGGCGCGCTCCTGCTCGGCGATGCCCGGCCGCGCCTCCACCCGCACCGTCATCTCGTCCAGCCGTCCCGGGCGCCGCAGCACCAGCTGGAAGTGCGGCGACAGTGCCGGGACGCGCAGCACCTGCTCCTCGACCTGGGTGGGGAAGAGGTTCACCCCGCGCAGCACGATCATGTCGTCGCTGCGCCCGCCGATCCGCTCCATGCGCCGGAACGCGGGCCGGGCGGTCCCCGGCAGCAGCCGGGACAGGTCCCGGGTGCGGTAGCGCACCACCGGCATGGCCTCCTTGGTGAGCGAGGTGAACACCAGCTCCCCCTCGCCGCCGTCGGGCACCGGCGCGCCGTCGACCGGGTCGACGGTCTCGGGCAGGAAGTGGTCCTCGAACACGTGCGGCCCGTCCTTGGACTCCACGCACTCGTTGGCCACCCCGGGCCCCATCACCTCCGAGAGCCCGTAGATGTCCACCGCGTGCAGGTCGAAGGCCTCCTCGATCTCGGCGCGCATGTCCTCGGTCCACGGCTCGGCGCCCAGGATCGCGGTGCGCATCGAGCTCGCCCGCGGGTCGATGCCCTGCTCGCGCATGGCGTCGGCGATGGTGAGCAGGTAGGAGGGGGTGACCATGATGGTCTCGGGCCGCAGGTCGTCGATGAGCTGCACCTGCCGCGCCGTCTGCCCGCCGGAGACGGGGATGACCGTGCACCCGAGCCGCTCGGCCCCGTAGTGCGCCCCCAGGCCGCCGGTGAACAGCCCGTAGCCGTAGGCCACGTGCACCTTCTCCCCGGGCCGCCCGCCGGAGGCGCGGATGCACCGGGCCACCAGGTCCGACCAGATGTCCAGGTCGCCGCGCGTGTACCCGGCCACCGTGGCCCGCCCGGTGGTGCCGCTGGAGGCGTGCAGCCGCAGCACCCGGTCGTGCGGCACGGCCAGCGCCCCGTACGGGTAGGCGTCGCGCAGGTCCTGCTTGGTGGTGAAGGGGAAGCGCCGCAGGTCCGACAGTGAGTCCAGGTCGTCCGGGTGCACCCCGGCGGCCTCGCACTTGCGCCGGTAGAAGGGCTGGTGGGCGTAGGCGTGGGCGAGGGTCCAGCGCAGCCGCTTGAGCTGGTGCTCCTCCAGCATCCCGCGGTCGGCGCGCTCCATGGGGTCGAGCATCCCGGGGCCGGGGGCGGGTCCGAGGCGCCTGCCGCCGGCGGGGTGGGGGGACGGGTCGGTCACGGCGTCGTCCTTTCGGCTGGCGCACCCCGGCGGGGCGCGGGGACGGACCCTTGCGGCCTGAACGAACGGTCGGTTAGTAAGTACGGCATAGACAAGCACCACCGGCCGGGGCGCTGTCAAGGGGCCCGGCGGACATCGGTGCTGGAAAGCGCAGCAGGACGCGACGACGCGTAGGGAGAGGCCGCCCATGGACCCCAGCGAGCTCTACGAACGGCACCGCAAGACCCTGGAGGAGGCGGTCGGCGCGATCCGCGGACGGCACTTCTGGTCGCCCTACCCCGAATCCCCCAGCCCCAAGGTGTACGGGGAGGAGGCGGCGCCGGCCGGAAAGGCGGCCTTCGAGGCCTACCTGGGGCGGGACTTCCCGCTGGAGGGCCACCCCGGCACCGGGGACCGCGTGGTCACCGAGCGCTCCCCGTACGGGCTGGCGCTGGGCACGGGCTACCCCCGCGCCGGCGCCGACGCGCTGATCGCCGCCTCCGGGCAGGCCGCCGGGCCGTGGCGGGACGCCGGCCCGGACGCGCGCGCCGGGATCTGCCTGGAGATCCTCGACCGGATCAACAAGCGCAGCTTCGAGATGGCGCACGCCGTGCAGCACACCAGCGGCCAGGCCTTCGTCATGGCCTTCCAGGCCGGCGGCCCGCACGCCCAGGAGCGCGGGCTGGAGGCACTCGCCTACGGCCACGACATGACCACCGGCTACGCCGGCGCGGTGCGCTGGGAGAAGCCCCAGCGCAAGGGCGACCCGCTGGTGATGGAGAAGCGCTTCACCGCGGTCCCGCGGGGCACCGCCCTGCTCATCGGCTGCAACACCTTCCCCACCTGGAACGCCTACCCGGCGCTGTTCGCCAGCCTGGTCACCGGCAACACGGTCATCGTCAAGCCGCACCCGCGGGCGGTGCTGCCGCTGGCGATCACCGTGGCCGTCGCCCGCGAGGTGCTGGCCGAGTGCGGGCTGGACCCGAACGCGGTGCTGCTGGCCGCCGAGCGGGCCGAGGACCGGATCGCCGCCGACCTGGCGCTGCGGCCCGAGGTGCGGATCGTCGACTTCACCGGCTCCAGCGAGTTCGGCGAGTGGCTGGAGGAGAACGCCCGCCAGGCCGCGGTGTTCACCGAGAAGGCCGGGGTCAACTGCGTGGTGGTGGACTCCACCGACTCCTACGCGGGGATGCTGGGCAACCTGGCGTTCTCGCTGTCGCTGTACAGCGGGCAGATGTGCACCACCCCGCAGAACATCTTCGTGCCCGCCGCCGGGATCGACACCGACGAGGGCCGCAAGAGCGCCGAGCAGGTCGGCGAGGACCTGTCCGGCGCGCTCGGGCGCCTGCTGGGCGACCCGGCCAAGGCGGCGGGCGTGCTCGGCGCCATCGCCAACGAGGGCGTGATGGACCGGCTGGCCGGGGCCGAGGGGCTGGGTGAGCCGGTGCGGCGCTCGGAGGAGGTCGCCCACCCGGACTTCGCCGACGCCACCGTGCGCACCCCGGCCGTGGTCCGGGTGGAGGCCGACCGCGAGGAGGTGTTCGGCCGCGAGCACTTCGGCCCGGTCTCCTTCCTCGTGCCCACCTCCGGAACCGGGGAGTCGCTGCGGCTGCTGCGCCGGAGCGTGGAGCGCCGGGGCGCACTGACCGCCGCGGTCTACTCCACCTCCGAGGAGGTGCTGGCCGAGGCGGAGAAGGCCGCCCTGGACGCCGGGGTGAACCTGTCGGAGAACCTCACCGGGCAGGTGTTCGTCAACCAGTCGGCGGCCTTCAGCGACTACCACGGCAGCGGCGCCAACCGGGCGGCGACCGCCGCGCTGACCGACCCGGCGTTCGTCGCCGGCCGGTTCAGCTTCGTGCAGTCCCGGCGGCACGGCTGAGCAGTACGGCCGAACGGGGCCGCTCCGCGGCCGGAGAGGGCGGGGTCGCGCCGTTGACCCCGCCCTTCTCCGGGCGGTAATTTCTCACTGAACGTTCGGTCGGTATTATGGCCGGGGGAGGACCCGCGATGACGGACCGAGGGACGGCGACGGCGGCGCCGGAGAACGCGCCGGAGCAGCGGCGCTTCGAGGAGCGGATCGCCGCCGACGAGCGGATCGAGCCGCGCGACTGGATGCCCGACGACTACCGGCGCACCCTGATCCGCCAGATCGCCCAGCACGCCCACTCCGAGATCATCGGCATGCAGCCCGAGGGCAACTGGATCACCCGCGCCCCCTCGCTGCGCCGCAAGGCGGTGCTCATCGCCAAGGTGCAGGACGAGGCCGGGCACGGCCTGTACCTGTACAGCGCCGCCGAGACCCTGGGCGTGGCCCGGGAGGAACTGCTCGACCTGCTCCACCAGGGGCGCCAGCGCTACTCGTCGATCTTCAACTACCCCACCGTCTCCTGGGCCGACGTCGGCGCCATCGGATGGCTGGTCGACGGCGCCGCGATCACCAACCAGGTGCCCCTGTGCCGCTGCTCCTACGGGCCCTACGCGCGCGCGATGGTGCGCATCTGCAAGGAGGAGAGCTTCCACCAGCGGCAGGGCTTCGACCTCCTGTACACCCTGGCGCGCGGCACCGAGGCGCAGCGCAGGATGGCCCAGGACTCGGTCGACCGCTGGTACTGGCCCTCGCTGATGATGTTCGGCCCGCCGGACTCGGAGTCGACGCACTCGGAGAAGTCCATGGCCTGGAACATCAAGCGGTTCTCCAACGACGAGCTCCGCCAGCGCTTCGTCGACATGATCGTTCCGCAGGCCGAGGCGCTCGGGCTCACCCTCCCCGACCCCGACCTGGCCTGGAACGCCGAACGCGGCCACTACGACTTCGGCACCCCCGACTGGGACGAGTTCATGCAGGTCCTCAAGGGGAACGGGCCCTGCAACAAGCAGCGCATCGAGCACCGGCGCGACGCCCACCGCGAAGGGGCCTGGGTGCGCGAGGCGGCCCGTGCGCACGCGGCCAAGAGCCGGGCCCGGAGCCGGACCGCGGCGGCCTGAGGTGAGAGGCGGGAGAGACACGATGGCGGACCAGCCCCTGTGGGAGGTCTTCGTCCGCGCCCGGCGCGGACTGTCCCACGTGCACGTCGGCAGCCTGCACGCCGCCGACGCCGAGCACGCACTGCACAACGCGCGGGACCTGTACACCCGGCGGCAGGAGGGCGTCAGCGTGTGGGTGGTCCCGGCGGCGGAGATCAGCGCCTCGGCGCCCGAGGACAAGGACGCGTTCTTCGACCCGGCCGAGGACAAGGTCTACCGGCATCCCACCTTCTACCCGGTCCCCGAGGGGGTGGAGCACCTGTGAGCGGCCAGGAGAGGGGATCGGCCCACGCCGGGCCGGACACCGCGCTCGCCGCCTACGTGCTGCGGCTGGGCGACGACGCGCTCGTCGCCTCCCACCGGCTGGCCGAGCTGGCCGCCCGCGGGCCGCAGCTGGAGGAGGACGTGGCGCTGGCCAACACCGCCCTGGACCTGCTCGGCCAGGCGCGCTCCCTGCTGACCTACGCCGGCTCCCTGGAGGAGCGGCTCACCGGCGTCCTGCGCACCGAGGACGACCTGGCGTTCCTGCGGGGCGAGGACCAGTTCGCCAACTGCCTGCTGGTGGAGCTGCCCAACACCGACTTCGCGCACACCGTCGCCCGTCAGCTGCTGTTCTCCGCCTACCAGTTCGAGCTCTACTCGCGGCTGGCGGGCTCGGCCGACGCGACCCTGGCCGGGATCGCCGGCAAGGCGGTCAAGGAGGTGGCCTACCACCGCGACCACGCCGCCGGGTGGACCGTGCGGCTGGGCGACGGCACCGAGGAGAGCAGCGAGCGGATGGCGGCGGCGCTGGAGGCGGCCTGGCCCTCCACCGCGGAGCTCTTCGCCTCCGACCCGGTGTTCGCCGCGGTCGCCGCGGCCGGGCTCGGCGCCGACCCTCCCGAGCTGCGCCCGGCCTGGGAGGCCTGCGTGGACGGGGTGCTGGCCGAGGCGGGCCTGGCCCGCCCGGAGGTGCCGCCGGTCACCGGCCCCGCCGGGAGGGGCGGCCGGCAGGGCGTGCACACCGAGGCCTTCGGCTACCTGCTGGCCGAGATGCAGCACCTGCACCGGTCGCACCCGGGAGCACTCTGGTGACCGGGCCGGCCCGCACCCGGGACGCCGCGCTGGAGCGCGTCGCCGAGGAGGCGGCCGCGGTGCCCGACCCCGAGATGCCCATGCTCACCCTGCGCGACCTGGGCATCCTGCGCGGGGTGGAGCGCGGCGCGGACGGGCGGCCGGTGGTGGTGATCACCCCGACCTACTCGGGCTGCCCGGCGATGGAGGCGATCCGCGAGGACGTGCGCGAGCGGCTGGCGCGGCTGGGCCACGAGGACGCCGAGGTGCGCACCGTGCTGTCGCCGGCGTGGAGCACCGACTGGATCACCGAGGAGGGGCGGCGCAAGCTCGCCGAGCACGGGATCGCTCCGCCGAGCGGGTCCGCGCCCGTGGGGCCGGTCCCGGTCCGGCTGAGCGTGAAGTGCCCGCGCTGTGGTTCGCCCGAGACCCGGACGCTCAGCCGCTTCGGCTCCACCGCCTGCAAGGAGCTGCGGGTGTGCACGTCGTGCAAGGAGCCCTTCGACCACGTCAAACCGCTGTAGGGCGCCGGAGAGGGCCGGGCGGAGGTGCGCAGGTCCGCACACGGTCCGCACACGGTCCGCACAAGCACAGTGCCGGCACGGACCAGACGGGAGAGTCATGACCGCAGGCCGCCGCAGGGCCGCCTTCCGCACGCTGACGGTGTCCGCCGTGGAGCGGCTGACCGACGACGCGGTGGCGGTGACCTTGGATGTCCCGCCCGAGCATGCCGAGGAGTTCCGGTTCGTGCAGGGGCAGCACCTGACGGTGCGCCGCCCCGGCGGGGCGGAGGAGGTGCGGCGCACCTACTCGATCTGCTCCCCGGCGCCCGACGGGCCGCTGCGGATCGGCGTCAAGCGCTTGGAGGGCGGCGCGTTCTCCTGCTTCGCCAACGACGCCCTCAAGCCGGGGGACGCCCTGGAGGCGATGCCTCCGCTGGGCGGCTTCAACGTCCCGCTCGACCCCGGCGCCGCCCGGGCGCACGTCGCCGTCGCGGCCGGCAGCGGCATCACCCCGGTGCTCTCCCTGGCCGCGACCACGCTGGCCCGGGAGCCGGAGAGCACCTTCACCCTGGTCTACGCCAACCGGACCTCCCGGGACGTGATGTTCCTGGAGGAGCTGAACGACCTGAAGGACCGCCATTCCGCGCGCTTCCAGCTGCTGCACGTGCTCAGCCGCGAGCAGGGAGAGGCCCCGCTGACCAGCGGGCGCATCGACGCCGAGCGCATGGGGGAGCTGCTGGGCGTGCTCCCGGACACCGCAGGCGTCGCCCACTGGTACCTGTGCGGTCCGCAGGAGATGGTGGAGACGGTGACGGAGGTGCTGACCGACCGGGGGGTGTCCCGGGAGCGCGTGCACTTCGAGCTGTTCCACGTCGAGGGGGCCCCGCCGCCGCGCAGGCGCCGCACCTCCGAGGCGGGAGGCGCGGCGGGCGGCCCGGCCCCGGCGGCGTCGACGCGGTTCACCTTCACCCTGGACGGCCGCACCAGCACGGTGGACACCGACGGCGACGCCGAACCCCTGCTGGGGGCGGCCCTGCGGGTCCGGGCCGACGCCCCCTTCGCCTGCCGGGGCGGGGTCTGCGGCACCTGCCGGGCGAAACTGTGCGAGGGCGAGGTGGACATGCCGGTCAACTACGCCCTGGAGCCCGCCGAGATCGAGGCGGGCTACATCCTCACCTGCCAGTCCCGCCCCATGGGGGCCGAGGTGGCCGTCGACTACGACGCCTGAGGCGCCCTGCCCTCAGCACTGCGGCCCTCACCGTGGAAAGGGGGACCCTCATGGGGATCCTCGTCGTGTCCGGGGGCGGGAGCACGCTTCACTTTCCCACCCCTGAGAAGAATCCACCCCTTCCGGAGACCATCGGGCCCGAAGGCCGCCCCGGCGTCAGGGGCAGCGGACGACCTGGCCCGCGTAGGACAGGTTGCCGCCGAAGCCGAAGAGCAGGACCGGGACGCCGCTCTCCACCTCGCCCCGTTCCAGGAGCTTGGAGAAGGCCAGCGGGATGCTCGCCGCCGAGGTGTTGCCCGACTCCACCACGTCCCGCGCCAGGACCGCCTGCGGGGCGCCCATGCCGCGGGCGATGGACTCGATGATGCGCAGGTTCGCCTGGTGCATGACCAGCGCCCCCAGCTCCTCGGGCGCCACGCCGCCGCGCTCGCACGCCGCGCGCGCCAGGGCCGGCAGACGGGTGGTGGTCCACCGGTAGACGGCCTGGCCCTCCTGCACGAAGCGGGTGGGCGTGCCGCCGATCCGGATCGCGTCGCCCATCTCGGGGAAGGAGCCCCACAGCACCGGGCCCACCCCCGGTTCGGCCCCGTCCGGGCAGGCGGCCAGGACCGCCGCCCCGGCGCCGTCGCCGACCAGGACCGAGGTGGAGCGCTCGGCCCACTCCACGACGTCGGTCATCTTGTCCGCGCCCACCACCAGGGCGGTGCGCGCGGCCCCGGCCCGCACGGCGTGGTCGGCGGTGGCCAGGGCGTGCGGGTAGCCCGAGCAGACCACGTTCACGTCCAGCACGGCCGGGGCCGGGGCGCCGATCCGGGCCGCCACCCGAGCGGCCATGTTCGGGCTCCGGTCCACGGCCGTGGAGGTGGCCACCACGACCATGTCCACGTCGGCGGCCTCGGTCCCGGCGTTGGCCAGCGCCTTGGCGGCGGCGTTCGCGGCCATCTCGTCCACGGTCTCGCCGGGCGCGGCCACGTGGCGGGTGCGGATGCCCACGCGGCTGCGGATCCATTCGTCGCTGGTGTCGGTGAGCCGGGCCACGTCGTCGTTCGTGAGCACGGTGCTGGGCTGGTAGTGGCCGAGCGCCACGATCCGCGACCCGGTCATGTTTCGTCTTTCCCCCGCTATGTCAGGCCTTCTGGGCCTTGGCATGTGTAAGCCACGCCAGTCTTAGGGCTACTGGCCAGTCGCACAAGCGGAGGCCGTCCCCGGCAGGCGGGAACGGCGTGCCGGGGACGGATCCTCTCCTCGGACGACTACTGCTCGTCCTCCTCTTCGGCGGAGCCGAACGCCGCGTCGAAGGAGGCGTCCGGGGCGTCGAACAGGTTGGAGCGCACGAACGCCACCGCTTCGGCCGCCCCCTCCAGCCGGTCCATCCCGGCGTCCTCCCACTCGATCGAGACCGGCCCGTGGTAGCCGATCCGGTTGAGCGTGCGGAAGCAGTCCTCCCACGGCACGTCGCCCCTGCCGGTGGAGACGAAGTCCCACCCCCGGCGGGGGTCGCCCCAGGGCAGGTGCGAGCCCAGCCGCCCGTTGCGGCCGCCGCCCACGCGTTTGCGGGTGTCCTTGCAGTCCACGTGGTAGATGCGGTCGCGGAAGTCCCACAGGAAGGCGGCGGGGTCGATGTCCTGCCAGACCATGTGGCTGGGGTCCCAGTTCAGCCCGAACGCCTCGCGGTGCCCCACGGCCTCCAGCGCGCGCTCGGTGGTCCAATGGTCGTAGGCGATCTCGGAGGGGTGCACCTCGTGGGCGAAGCGCACCCCCACCTCGTCGAACACGTCCAGGATCGGGTTCCAGCGCTCGGCGAACTCGGCGTACCCGGCCTCGATGACGTCCGCTCCCACCGGAGGGAACATCGCCACGTACTTCCAGATCGGCGACCCGGTGAAGCCGACCACGGTGTCCACACCGAGCCGGGCGGCCGCGCGCGCGGTCAGCCTCATCTCCTCGGCCGCGCGCCCCCGCACGCCCTCGGGGTCGCCGTCGCCCCAGATGCGCGGGCGCAGGATGTCCTTGTGCCGGTGGTCGATCGGGTCGTCGCACACGGCCTGCCCGGTGAGGTGGTTGGAGATCGCCCACACCTTCAGGTCGTACTTGCCGAGCACCGCGCGCTTGGCGTCGACGTAGGACGGGTCCTCCACCGCCTGGCGGACGTCGAAGTGGTCGCCCCAGCAGGCGATCTCCAGGCCGTCGTAGCCCCACGAGGAGGCCAGGCGGCACACCTCCTCGAACGGCAGGTCGGCCCACTGGCCGGTGAACAGGGTGACGGGTCGGGGCATGGTGTCGGCTCCTTAGGGGGTCGGGGCCTCAGGGGTCACGGGCGGGTCGGCCTCGCCGGTGCCGGCACACCGGCGAGGCCGAGCATGAGGTCGCGGACGTCGGTCGCGGCGATCCTGTCCCGGGAGAAGGACGGGTCGCCGCAGACGGCGACCGGACCGTCCAAGGGGTCGTCCGGCATGCGCCCGTGCGTGCCGCGGACCCATCGGGCGTCGGTCGGCACGACGTTCATCGTGTAGCGCAGGCCGGCCTTCTTCTTCGCCAGGTTGAGCGCGGCGCGCGCTTTGGCGGCGTTCGGGGCGGCGGGGTCGAGGAACAGCTCGGCGGGGTCGAATCCGGGCTTGCGGTGGATCTCCACGCCGCGCGCGAAGTCGGGCGCCGAAGCGTCGTCCAGCCAGTAGTAGTAGGTGAACCAGGCCTCCGGCCCGGCGACCAGCACCAGCTCGCCGGAGCGTTCGTGGTCCAGCCCGTGGTCGGCCTGGGCCGCCTTGTCGAGCACCAGGTCCACACCGGGCAGCGAGGACGCCAGGGACGCCACGTGCGGAACGTCGGCGGGGTCGGCGACGTAGACGTGCGCCGCCTGGTGGTCGGCCACGGCGAACGCGCGCGAGGCCCACGGGTCCAGGTACTCCATGCCGTGCTGGGTGTAGACCTCCAGCAGGCCCGCCTCGCGCAGCGCCCGGTTGACGTGCACCGGGCGGCTCGCCGGGGTGATCCCGTACTCGCTCACCACCAGCACCCGCGTCCCGCGCTCGGCCGCGTCGTCGAGCAGGGGCGCCAGCGCGGCGTCCATGTCCCGCACGGCGGTCCGGGCCTGCTCGGAGTGCGGACCGTGGCGCTGCAGGTCGTAGTCGAGGTGCGGGATGTAGCACAGGGTCATGTCGGCCCGGGGGAGCAGGGCGCGCGTCGCGGAGACGATCCACGCGGTGGAGCGCAGCGACGCGGTCGGCCCCCAGTAGTCGAACAGCGGGAAGGGCCCCAGCGAGGACGTCAGCTCCTCGTGCAGGGCGGGCGGCCGGGCGTAGCAGTCGGGGGACTTGCGGCCGTCGGCGTGGTAGACGGGGCGCGGGGTGACCGTCCAGTCGGTGCTCGCCCCCATGGCGTACCACCAGCACACGTTGGCCGCCGTGTAGCCGGGGAAGGCGCGGCGGGCCGTCTCCCACGCCTTCTCCCCCTGCACCAGGCGGTTGTGCTGGCGCCAGAGCATGACCTCGCCGAGGTCGCGGAAGAACCACCCGTTGCCGACGATGCCGTGGTCGCGGGGGAGGCCCCCGGTGAGGAAGGTCGACTGCACCGGGCAGGTCACCGCGGGCAGCACCGTGTCCAGGGGCGCCTGCCACCCCTGGTCGGCCAGCGCCTTCAGGCGGGGCGCGTGCTCCAGCAGGCGCGGGGTGAGGCCGACGGCGTCGACCACCAGGACCGGGTGCGGGGCGGGCATCAGGACGCCACCTCCAGGCCGAGCGCGGTGAGCCGGTCGCGGGTCCAGGCGATCTCGGCGGCGATCCCCGCGATCAGCCCGTCGTCGCCGGCGGGGCGCTCCCGCTCGGGCAGCACGGACCAGGTGTAGGTCTCCACCTCCACGTGGTCGGTGAGCGGAGCGGCGCCGCCGAAGGCGTGGAGCAGGACCGCGGAGAGGTGGTCCCCGGTCCCGAGCAGCGGTGCGGCGGGCGGACGGTGCACGGGCACGTGGAAGTGGACGCGCCAGGGGGCCGCGCCGGGCAGCGGGTCGGTCCCGTCCAGCGCATCGGGCAGGTCGTCCCTGGCCCCCGGGCCGCCGCCCTTCGCGGGCCCCTCCCGCACCTGGTGCAGGAAGCGGTCCTCGGCGAACGCCCGCAGCGCCGCGCGCTGCCCGGGGTCCCCGGGGCGGGGCGCCTCGACCGCCGCCGAGGCCTGCAGTTTGACGATCGGCAGGCCCGCGCCGCGCACGCGCTCCAGCGCCTCGCCGGGCTCCTCGAAGCCGACGGCGAGGTGGCACGTGTCCAGGCACACGCCCACCCGCGGTCCCACTCGGGAAGCCCCGGAGCGGCCGCCGAGGTGCGCGGCGGCGTCCTCGGCGGTCTCCACCGCGCAGCCCGGTTCGGGCTCCAGGCCGACGCGGACGGTGCGCCCCTCCTCGGCGGCCAGCCCGTCCAGCCCGCCGGCGAGCCGGTCGAGGTTGGCCAGGGCGCGGGCGGTGCTCTCCGGCCCCCAGCCCTCGCGCCGGCCCAGCGGCACGGTGGAGACGCTGCCCCGCACCGCGTCGTCGGGCATCAGGCGCGCCAGCACACGGGCGCAGTCCAGGGTGTACTCCAGCCGCTCGGGCGCGGTCCAGTCGGGGGTGAACACGTCGTGCTTGACCCGCGGGGCGTGGAAGCGCGCGTAGGGGAAGGCGTTCAGGGTGACGACCTCGCAGCCGGCGGCGTCCAGGGCGGCGCGCAGGCGCTTGATCTCGGCGGCCGACGCGGCCAGCTCGCGCGCGGCCGGGGCGGGCAGCCACAGGCCCAGGCCGAGCCGGCCGGTGTCCAGGGCCCGCCGGACCCCGGAGCCGTAGCGGCGGATCTGGGCGATGAGGCCGTCGACGTCCTCGGCCGGGTGCACGTTGGTGCAGTAGGCGATGTGGACGGTGGTGCCGTCGGGGTGCCGCATGCGCACGCGCGTCAGTCCTCTCGGGGCTCGGTGGCGGGGGGATCGGGTTCGGCGTGCCGGCCCCGCAGGACGGAGTTGCCGGCGAACGCGCCGCCGGTGTCGGGGACGGCCTCCTCCAGCAGCAGGCGCCCGCTGCGGGCGAAGAACTCCACGGGGTTGCGCCACAGCACCCGGTCCACGTCGTCCTCGGTGAACCCGGCGCGCAGCATCTGTTCGCCCGTGTGCGCGGTGGACAGCGGGTCGCTGTGGCCCCAGTCGGCGGCGGAGTTCACCACCACCCGCTCCAGGCCGCGCTCCTGGAGGATGCGCACCATGCGGACGGGGTCCATCTTGGTGTCGGGGTAGATGGAGAACCCGAGGGTGCAGCCGGAGCCGTCGACCAGGTCCACGGTGGTCTCGTTGAGGTGGTCCACCAGCACCCGCTCGGGCGGCAGGCCCGACTCGGCGACCAGTTCGAGCGTGCGCCGGGTCCCGGCCGCCTTGTCCCGGTGCGGGGTGTGCACCAGCACCGGCAGGCCGTGCTCGGCGGCCAGGGCGAGCTGGTGCCGGAAGGCCTTCTCCTCCTCGGCCGTCAGGGCGTCGAAACCCACCTCGCCCACCGCCACCACCCCGTCCTTGGCGAGGTAGCGGGGCAGGGTGCGCAGCACCTCGGTGCAGCGGGGGTCGTTGGCCTCCTTGGGGTTGAGGGCGATGGCGCAGTGGTGCCGGATCCCGTAGCGGGAGGCGCGGAAGCGCTCCCAGCCCACGAGGCCGTCGAAGTAGTCGTGGAAGGATCCGGGGTTCGTGCGCGGCTGGCCGAGCCAGAACGCGGGCTCCACGAGGGCCCGGACCCCCGCCTCGTACATCCGCCGGTAGTCGTCGGTGGTGCGGGAGGTCATGTGGACGTGCGGGTCGAAGATGCGCATCACGCCTCCTGGCCGGTGGTGGGCGGAGCGGAGGCACCGGTTCCGGTGCCGTCGTCGGTGCCGGGGGAGTCGGCCGGGTGCGGGGAGAGGGCGATCAGCCGCCGGACGTCGGCCGGCACCTCCCGCCCCGCGGCCTCGCGCTCGGCGGCGTACCCGGCGGCCATCCGGCCGAGCTCGGCGTCGGCGCGCTCGGCCAGGCCGTGCACGGCGGCCAGCGGGACGTCGCTGAACAGGCACTTGAGCACGCCGTGCCGCCAGGCGTGGTCGTCGAGGGCGGCGGCCGCGGGGGTGCCGAGGGCGGCCGCGATGAGCCGGGGGTCGTTGCCGCGCAGCGCGTCCGCGATGAGCCCGGCGGCGAGCCGGCCGGCGTCCCCGCCCCGGCCCAGGAGGGGCAGGGAGCGCAGCACGGCGCGCTTCTCCTCGGCGTCGCCGAACCGGTAGAGGGCCTCGACCTCCTCGGCGAACCGTTCGGCGCCGACGGTGTCGCGGAGCGCGGCGACCACGGCGGCCCGCGCACCGTCCTGGAATGTGGGCCCGAGGACCCCTTCGGGATCGCCGGACGGGCCGGGGCCGCGCCCGACCCTCCTGCCGACCGCGGGGAAGAGCCATCCGACCGCCCCGGGGTCGCGGCGCACCCGTTCGACGAGGGCGGTGAGGCGGTCGGTGACTCCGGTGCCGTCGGTGCCGTTCATGGAGGGAACGCTCCTTTCCGCCGCCCCGCCGGAGCCGTTACCGCCGTGGGGGAACGGGCTGCCGTACCCGGCGCGGGCGGGCTGGTGCCCCCGCTCTGGTGCCCGGTCGGCGGGGCGGGCCAACGGGACGTTCGGTCCCGGCCGCCCGGCAGGCGGCAGGATGTCGTGGTCGGTCACCGGGCCTCCCTCCGGTCTTTCCGGGCCTGGCGCTCGGCGGCGCGCAGGGCCTGCAGGGAACCGGCGGCGACCTGCGGGGCGGCGTGGCCGTGCCGGGGAAGCTCCACCGAGGCCAGCCCCCGGTACCCCGCGTCGACGAGCGCCCCGAGCGCGGCGGGCAGGTCCAGTCCGCCGTCGCCGAACTCCAGGTGCTCGTGGACGCCCGGGCGCATGTCGTCCAGTTGCACGTTGGCCAGCAGCGGCCCCGCCTCGGACACGGTTGCGGCGGCGTCGAGCGGCTCGTTGCACACGCAGTGGCCGACGTCGAGGGTCACCCGCAGGCGCTCGGGCCGGCCGAGGCGCTCCCGCAGCTCGTGCACGTCGGCCAGCCGGGCGCAGAACATCCCCGGCTCGGGCTCGAACGCGCAGGTGACCCCGTGGCGCTCGGCCTCCTCCAGGACCTGGCCGACCCCCGCGGTCAGACGGCTCCACCCGACCGCCTCGGGGACCCCGGGCGCCAGGACGCCCGACCAGAAGGAGACGGCCTCGGCGCCCAGGTCGGCGGCGATGCGCACGGCCCGGCGGAGGAGGTCGACCCGCCGCTCCCGGCCGGTGTCGGAGACCAGCGTGGGCTCGTGCTTGCGCCAGGGGTCCATGAGGTAGCGGGCCCCGGTCTCGATGACCACCGCCAGCCCCAGCCGGTCCAGGACCCGTCCCACGGCTGCGGTGCGCGCGGAGGCGTCCGGCGCGAACGGGTCCAGGTGCGGGTGGTCCAGGGTAAGCCCGACCCCGTCGTAGCCCAGTCCGGCGATGACCTCCAGGGCCTGCTCGAGCCGGTGGTCCCCGAACCCGTTGGTGCCGTAACCGAACCGCAGGGCCGTCCCGTCCTGTCGTCGAGGGGTCCCGTCCGTCATGTCGCCGACACCGCCTTGAATCCGGCCCGGGCCGCGGGGACCGCGCCCGAGAGCGCCGCCGCGGTCACGGGCGCCCCTGCTCGGGCGATGTAGGCGGCCTGAAGCGGGATCATCCCCCGGATGCCCGCGCCCGTGGCCGCCATGACCGTCGGGGCCTCAGGGCATCGGACCGCCGCAGCCTGGGCGGCGCCGACCGACGCGCCGTACCAGGCGCCGAACGCTCCGGCGGCCAAGCGCGCACGATCCGCCTTCCACGGCGGGGCGAGGGGGAGCAGGACCCCGGCCGCCGTTCCCGCGACGACCGTCCGGGCCGTCGGCCTGTCGGTGCCGTGCACCTCACCGCGGCTCAGCAGGGTCACCCCGAAGGTGTGGACGGCCAGCCCGAGCGCCGGCAGCGCCGCCGCGCGCGGGCGGGGCCCTGCCCCCATGACCACGTCCATCCCGCGGTTGAACGCCATCCCCAGCGGGGCCAGGGGGGTGGGTTTGAGCAGCAGGTCGTACGTCCACACCCCGGCGGCGAGCAGTGACGCGGTCACCGCGCTCCCCCGCCCTCCGGCGAAGGCGGCGGCACCGATGCCCGCCCCGGTCAGCCCGGCGGCCGCGGCGAGCGCTTCCCAAGGGCGCACACGCCCCGACGGCAGGGGGCGCTCAGGGCGCTCCCGCGCGTCGAGCTCCCGGTCCGCGTAGTCGTTGAGCGCCATCCCGGCCCAGTACAGGCAGGCCGACGCCACGGGCATGGCCCAGGTGCGCCGCCCGTGCGGCCATCCGGCAGCGGCGGCCCCGGCGAGCGTGTCCCCGGGCACGGACAGGGCGGCCGGGAGCCGGACCAGCTCGGCGAAGGCGCGAAGCCGTCCCATCACGCCCCCTCGCCTTCGCGGCCCAGCCGGGCGCACCATTCGACGAGGGCGTCCCACTGCGCCGACAGGGCGTGCTCCTGTGAACCCACGGGGTCCTTGAAGAAGAACGCCAGCGCCCCCAAGGGCCCGGTCTCGCCGACCTGGTGGGCGCGCGCTGTCAGGCGGGCGATGTCCAGCACCAGGGGCGCCGCCAGCGCCGAGTCGCACCCGGCCCAGGTGAACTGCAGGCTCATCCGTACACCCAGGAACCCCTCGAACGACACGTGGTCCCACGCCGTCTTGAAGTCCCCCAGGTCCGGCACGTAGTCGATGTGCAGGGGACCTGCCACGTCCGTGCCGAGCATCGAGCGCAGCCCCCGCCCCTTGGAGGCGGTCTTGCTTCCCGCGCTGGCGGGGTCCGACAGTGTCTCGCCGTCGCCGCCGCCGAGCAGGTTCACCGACGACCACGACCGCACCCGCAGCGCACGCTGCGCGAACATCGGTGCGAGCACGCTCTTGAGCAGGGTCTCCCCGGTCTTGCCGTCCGAGCCCGCCCAGCACAGCCCCTCCCGCAGGGCGGCCTCCTCCAGCGCGGGCAGGCACGGCCCGGGGCCGGGGGTGAACGAGGCCACCGGGCACCCCGCGCGGAAGGCCGCGTAGGCGTACAGCGAGCTGGCCGGCAGCGGGGCCCGCCCCGCTCCAGGGCCTCCTCCAGCAGGTCCGCCGAGGCGGCCGCCGCGGCCGCGGGCCCGTCCGGCGGCAGCGGCGGCCCGGTGCTGGACACGTCCACCACCACGACCCGGTCCAGGCCCTCCTCCTCCCGGAAGCGCCGCAGGTCCTCCTCGATCCGCGCGGCCGCCTCCCGCTGCGCCCGGCCCCGCGACGGTGCCGCGCCCGGCCGGATCCGCGCCTCGACCGCCGCCAGCTCCTCCTCCAGCACCCCGGGCAGCCCGGCCGGGACGACGCCGCCCTCGGCCAGCATCGCCACCCGCTTGGGCAGCGGCGGCCCGGCCACGTCGTGGCCGCCGAACACCAGGTCGCCCACGCCGGGCGCCCCGGCCCGGTCCGGGCCGGGCAGGTCGGCCACGCAGCCCACCGGCTCGGCCGCGCCCGCGCGCAGCGCCAGCGCCCCGGCCACGGTGGTCGCCGCCACCGACCCGCGGGCGCCGACGAGCCATACCCCGGTCCGCATCAGTGGCCGTCCTCTCCGCCGTCGCCGCCCTGCCCGCCGTGGGCCTGGGAGCCCTCGGGGGCGGAGTCCGGCGCCAGCGCTCCGCTCCCGGGCGCGGCCGGCAGGTAGATGTGCACGTGCCCGTGGCCGGCCTCCAGGGCGACCGCGTCGAGCTGGGTGGCGGCCACCGACCACGCCCGCACGGCCTGGGTGCGCAGGTCGGAGGCGAGGGCCTCCAGCCGCTCGCGCCCGCCGCCGTCGGCCTCCAGGGCGGCCCCGTAGGCCTCCACCGACGACCCGAGCAGGTCCACGGCCGACCGCATGCCGCCGCGGGCCACGTTGTAGCCGGTGCCGCCGGAGGGGGAGGCGCTCAGCTCCTCGGAGACGCCGTCGACGGCGTCCGCCCAGCCGTCGACCTCGCCGCCGGAGGGCGCCTCCCCCGGCTGGGACCCGTCGGCGGGAAGGGCGGTGTCCAGCCCCTCGACGACGGGGAGCAGCTCGTCATAGGCGTCGCGGGTGGTGTCGATGAGCGCGCCCGCCTGCTCGACGCCGCGCGCGCTCTCGGAGGCCTCCAGCTCGGCGACCCGGTCGGGGTCGGGGCCGGGCGGCGGCTCGCGCAGGAACAGGTAGTAGCCCCCGACGGAGGCGCCGGAGACGGCCAGCGCCGCGGCGACGGCCAGCAGCGCGCGCCGCACCGGCCGGGCGGGCCCGGGCGGGGGGTTCGGGGAGGACGATCGGCTCCTGCGGGGTGTCGCGTCGGTCGGCCGACTGGGCACGGCGCCACCTTTCTGGTGTGACCCCCGTCACCTCTGCCCCCGGTGGGGCAGGAGTCTCAGTACCTACCGAGTGGTAGGGAAGCGGTCGGTGACGGCGGATTGCGCGGATGATCCTGCGTCGGGGGAAAGTGCTGGTCAGTCGGTTCGGTCGGTCCGGGCCGGGACGGAGGCGGCGGTCGCGCCCCTCCGGCGGGCGGCGGCGCCCGCCGGAGGGGCGGCACCGGCTCAGTGCCCGTACGGTCCCCGCCCCGGGTGGGGGCGGCGCAGCCCGCGCATGGCCCGGTAGCTCCGCTCGGCGTTGCCCAGCGAGTCCACCGGGTGCGGGGGCACCGCCGAGTCGGGCGCGTTGTCCTGCTCCCACAGCGCGTGCGGGCGGCCCCGGACCCGGGAGAAGAAGTCGGCGTAGCGCAGGTCGCCCTCGCCGAACTCGATGATGTCGTAGCCGAGCGGGTTGTCCTCGTTCTCCTTGCCGTCCTTGACGTGGAAGAGCGGGTAGCGCTCCGGGTGCGCCAGCACGTACTCCACCGGGTCGAACCCGGGGTAGACGTGCTGCCCGACGTAGGCCCAGTAGACGTCCATCTCCAGGAACACCAGTGCGGGGTCGGTGTGCTCCAGGAACACGTCGTAGAGCCGGGTGTCCGGGTCGTCGTCGGCGAAGGCGAACTCCCAGTGGTGGTTGTGCTGGTAGAAGCCGATGCCCCGCTCGGCGGCGAGCGCGCCGATCCGGTCGAACTCCCCGGCCGCCCTGCGGTACCCGTCCACGGTGGTGTCGTCCGAGGGCGGGTCGGCCGTCCCCGCGTACGGCGCCCCGAGGATCTCGGCGCTGTCCAGCTCCCGCTCGGGGTCCTCCCGCCAGGCGCCCAGGCCGACGTGGGTGCCGGCCGCCCGCAGCCCGTTCTCGTCCAGCAGCCGCCGGATTTCCTGCACCGTGATGGGGCCGACCCCCGGCTGGGTGTACCCGGCCAGCTCCACCTCGGCGTAGCCGATCCGCGACAGCTCCTCGAAGACGCGGGCGAAGCCGAGCTCGGCCACCTTGTCCCGGATGCTGTACAGCTGGATGCCGATGCGGCCCGTGGGGAAGACGCAGCCCCCGCCCGCGGCACCCGCGGCCTCCGAAGCACCTGCGGCGCCCGCCGGGGCCGCGCCCGCCAGCGTCCCGGCGCCGACGGCGACGGTCCCCGCCGCCACGGTGCCCAGGAAGCCTCGTCTGTCGAATTCGATCCGTGCCATGTCCGCTCCCGTCTCCGGTCACGTAGGGGGATGGGTGGGGTAGGGGCGGGGGCCCGCGAGGGGCGCTCCGCCGGAACGGATGGGCCCTCAGGGGCCGCTACGGATCGGTGCGCAAGGCCTCGGCGGTGTCGAGCAGCAGCTCGCGCGCCTCCTCGTCCTCGACCTCCTCCGCCACGTCGGCGAACCGGTCGAGCGCCTTGCCCGCCTGCTTGTGCCTGTCCTTGTCGGTGTGCCTCTCGGCCGTGTCCAGGTGGGCGTTCAACCGGGCCGACTGCGAGGTGGTGAGGACGCCGTCCTCCTCGTAGCCGTCGAGCAGGTTCCGCGCCTCCTCGAAGGTGCCCGGGACCTCCGGTCCGCCGTCGTCGCCCCCGCCGGGGTCGGCGGCTCCGGGTCCCCGGAACTGCAGGTAGTTCAGATCGAACAGGTCGTCCCCGTCGCCCGTGAACACCAGGAACAGCTCCACGGGCCGGCCCGGGTCGGTGAACTCCACCGGCACGTCGGTCCAGGAGTCCCACCCGCCGGTGGGCTCCACCTCGGCGGTGCCGATCAGCTCCCCGTCCGGGGCGTCGGCGCGCAGCTCCACGGTGCCCCCGGACCCGCCGGAGGCCGCCCGGAGCCCGAGCGACTCCACGCCGGCCAGGCTCACCGGGGAGTAGGAGACGTGGTCCCCGTCGCCGAGGGCGGTCAGGTGCTCCAGCCCGCCCTCGGGATCGGTGGTCTCCTCCACCGAGACCCCCTCGGCCGACGAGGTGTACTGCGCCTGCTTCCGCTTGGGCTGCAGGAGCGTGTCGGTGCGCCCGGGCAGCGGGTCCACCTGCCCGTCCGCGCCGCCGGAGTCGGTGTACTCGGCGGCGATGACGTAGAACAGGTTCGCCTCGGCCCCGTGCCCGTCGTCGGCCAGCGTCTCGATCTCGGCCTCGCACCCCTGCACCCGGTCCACCAGGTGGGCGTGCTCGTCATGGCCGAGCGAGGCCGTGATGGTCACGTCGGCGCAGTCGATGCCCCCGTCCGCGGTGGACCCGTCCTCGGCGTCGGTGACCGACACCTCGACGGGCACCGTGTCGCCGAATTCGAACACCGACCCGTCCGGCGGCGCGGTGATCTCCACCTCCGGCGCGGTGTTGCCCACCGCGACCGGGACGTTGGCGGTGGCCGTGCGCCCCTGGGAGTCGGTGGCCGTGAGCTGGGCGACGTAGTCGCCCACCTCGGTGTAGGTGTGCGTCGGGTTCGCCTCCTCCGAGGTGGCCCCGTCACCGAAGTCCCAGCTCAGCTCTAGGTCCTCGTCGGGGTCGGGGTGGCCGGTGCCCTCGGAGGAGAACGCCGCCTCCAGCGGCGCCGGCCCGTCGTCCGGCTCGGCGGAGGCCTCGGCGACCGGGTACTGCTCCCCGCCGGTGTAGTCGATCCGGTACAGGCCGGCGTCGCCGCCGGTGCCGAAGCCCGCGCCCCACTCCAGCAGGTACAGCGAGCCGTCCGGGCCGTACTCCATGTCCATCGGGTAGTCGAACTCGGTCTCGGGCAGGAAGGACCCGATGTCGAGCACGTCCCCCTCGCCGTCGAGCGCGACCTCCTTCAGGTAGTAGCGCCCCCACTCGTAGAACATGGGCTTGCCGTCCATGGAGGCGGGGAACTTGGTGGGCGACTCCAGGCCGGGGTCGTAGTGGTAGACCGGCCCGGCCATCGGCGCGGCGGGCCCCTCGCCCAGTTCCGGCCACTGCTCGGAGGGGCCGTAGCCGTAGTGGAAGTCCGGGGGGACCGACGGCGGCAGGTCCGTCAGACCGGTGTTGTTGGGCGAGTCGTTGACGGGGTTCTCGCAGTCGAAGGCCCCGCCGGACTCCCCGGTGGCGAAGTCGTAGTCGATGTAGGGCTCGTTGGGGCCGTGGCAGTAGGGCCAGCCGAAGTTGCCGGGCCCCTCGATGGCCATCCACTCGACCAGGCCCTCGGGTCCGCGGTCGGGGTCGCCCTCGGCGGCGTCGGGGCCGTAGTCGGCCGTCATGACGTGCCCGGTCTCCGGGTCGACCGCGAACCGGAACGGGTTGCGGAAGCCCATCGCGTAGATCTCCGGCAGCGCCAGGTCCGGGTCGTAGGTCCCGTCGGGGAACAGCTCGTCCCACTGCCCGCCGTTGAACAGGTTGTCGTCGGGGACGGTGTAGGTGCCGTCGTCCTGCGGGACGATCCGCAGCAGCTTGCCGCGCAGGTCGGCGGTGTTGGCCGCGGTGCGCTGGGCGTCCCAGGACGCGCGCCCGTCGCGCTCGTCGATGGGCGTGTAGCCGTCGGAGGCGAAGGGGTTGGTGTCGTCCCCGACGCCGATGTACAGCTCGCCGCCCGGGCCGAACTCCAGCGCCCCTCCGGTGTGCCCCGGCTCGTTGACGCGCGACGCCGGGACCTCCATCAGCACCTTCTCCGAGTCCGGGTCGAGGGTGCCGCCCGCCTCCTCGGTGACGGTGAACCGGGAGACCCGGTTGTGCATGTTCTCCGGGTCGGTGTCGTCCTCGGACGCCGGGGCGTAGTACAGGTAGATCCACCCGTTGTCGGCGAAGTCCGGGTCCAGGGCCATGCCGACCAGGCCGTCCTCGCCGCCGGTGTAGGTGTCCAGCTTCCCGGTGGTGCGGGTGCGGTTGGTGGTCGGGTCGAAGACCTTCACCTCGCCCTGGCGCTGGACGTAGAACACCCGGCCGTCGTCGGCCACGCCCAGCTCCAGCGGGTCGTAGGCGCCGCCGTCCAGGGTGACCTTCTCGTAGTCGTCCCACACCGTTCCGCCGCAGTCGGCCTCGGCCGCCCCGGCGGCGCTGCGCACGCCGCCCAGCAGGTGGTCGATGAACTCCGGCTCGCTGTAGGCGTCGGCGGGGTGGCCCATCGCGGTGGCCCACACGGGGGCCCCGTCCACGTCCCGGCACCAGGAGACCGGGTGGTCGTGCCCCATCGCGTCGGGGCCCGGGTCGTAGGTGGTCTCGTCCGCGCTGACCAGCACGTGGGCGTCGCCCCGCACGCTGGTGTCGAAGTTGTACCACTCCTCCGAGCGCTGCCAGCGGGCCGGCAGCCCGTCGGTGGAGGGGTGCGCGGGGTCGGTGACCTGGGCGGTGCCCTCCAGCACCCCGGGGGAGTGGGTGGGCATGTGCGCCCCGGCGTTGACGTGGTCGTCCCACCAGGCGAACCCGCCCTCGATGTTCATGTCGGTGGCGTTGTGGATCGCGGCGATTCCGCCGCCGTCGGCCGCGTAGTCCTGCACGGCCTGGCGCTGGGCGTCGTCCTCCCACACCATGCCCGAGGTCTGGAACATGATGACGACGTCGAAGCGGTCCAGGTCCTCGTCGTTGAAGACCGAGGAGTCCTCGGTGTGCTCCAGGCCGAAGTGGTTCTCCTCGGCCAGGCGCTCGAACAGGGCGATCCCCGAGGGGATCGAGTCGTGCCGGTATCCGGCGGTCTTGGTGAACAGCAGGGCGTTGAACTCCTCGTGCGCCGCCTCGGCGTCGGCGGCCGCGGGGGCGGCCGCCAGTGAGAGGGCGAGCAGCAGCGAGGAGAGCACGGCGCCGAGTCTTCGCAGGCGCCGGTTGCGTGCGCTCATGGAGGTAACCTCACCGGTCGTGTGTCCAGGGCTTGGAGACGTCGGGCAAGGGTCGTCCGTGCGGCGTGCCGGCGCCGACGGGCGGACGCGTTCGGCGGCGCGGGGCCGCGTCCTGCGTCCGGGGGGAACCCGTTCAGGGGTGCTCGGTCGGGGTGCCCGTGGTCGGGCTCAGGCAGGGGGCGCGGGGGCGCTCCTTCCGTCGTCGGGCGAGGCGGACGCGGGGCGGCCCCGCTGCGCGCGGCGCAGGAAGGCCAGCCCGTCCCGGGCCAGGGTGTCCTGGTCCGGAGCGAGGGGACGCCACACCGAAGCGGCGGTGGCGATGGCGTCGTTGTCGGCGGTGAAGGACTCGATCACCAGGGGCCCGGCGTACCCGGCGCCGTCGAGGGCGCCGAGGATCGCCGGCCAGTCCAGGTGGTCCCGGCCGGGGGAGCCCCGGTCGTTGCCGCACACCTGCACGTGGGCGATGCGCCCGGCCGCGCCGCGGATCGCGGCCGGGGGGTCGGTCTCCTCGATGTTCATGTGGTACACGTCCAGCGCCAGCCCGCAGTGTTCGGCGGGCAGCGCCTCGACGGCCCGGAGCCCCTGCTCCACGGTGTTGACCAGGCTGGTCTCGTAGCGGTTCAGCGGTTCCAGGGCGACCTTCACCCCGGCCTGGGCGGCGTGCCCGACCACCGGGCCCAGCGCCTCGGCCAGCTCGGCGAAGCGGGCCTCGCGCTCGCCGGGGCCCATCCGCCAGGTGCGCCCGACCGAGGCGTAGGCCGGGCCGGCGATGACCGGGGAGCCGACCTCGGCCGCCGCGTCCACCGTGCGGCGCAGGTGGTCCCGGGTGGCGGCGACGGTGGCCCGGTCGGCCGCGACCAGCTCCCGGCCCGGCCCCATGACCAGGCACACCGTCGCCGAGAGCCCCAGGCCCTCCAGCAGCCGGGCGGCGCGGCCGGGGTCCCAGTCGCCCGGCCGCTCCACCGGCAGCTCCAGGGTGTCGAAGCCCCACCCGGCCGCGCGCGGGGCGATCCGCTCCAGTTCCGCGTCGGTCAGCGGGGAGGTCCACACCCAGGTGCTGACGCCCAGTGCCCTGTGCATCAGCGGTCCTGCCAGGCCTCGGGGTACCCGGGCAGGTCCTCGCCGCCGAACTTGGCGTAGTGCAGGCTCGGCATCTCGGCGTTGCGCTCCAGGTACTCGTCCAGGTCCTCCTCGGTGACCGGCTCCTGGGGCAGCACCCACTCCTTGGGCACCTCCTCGCCGTCCAGGACCATCGAGGCGGCCAGAACCGGGGTGCGCCACTGGAAGTTGGAGTAGACGGGGGCCAGCGCGGTCAGGTCCTCCTCCTCCCACGTGCGCATGAAGCTCAGCTCGTCCTCGCCGGAGATCACCGGGTAGGGGCGGCCGGCGTCCTCGAACGCCTCCAGCGCGGCCACCGCGCCGTCCCCGGCGTCCATCCAGATGCCGTCGACCTCACCGCGCTGCAGGTGCTGGGTGACCAGGTCCTTGATGGTGGCGCCGTCGCCCTCGGTGAACTCGTGGCCCAGCACCTCCACGTCGCTGTCCTCGAACACCCGCTGGGCCGCGGCCCACCGGTGCTCCAGCACGTCCACCCCGGGCAGGATGCGCAGCGCCAGCACCTTCGATCCCGGCTCCAGCTCCTCGACCAGGAACTCGGCGGCGTCGGCGCCGTAGGCGTAGCCGCCGATGGGGTGGATGAAGCTGACCATGCAGTCGGTGTCGACCCCGCGGTCGAAGACGATGACCGGGGCGCCGCTCTCGCAGGCGGTCTCCACCGCGGGGGTGAGGGTGGCGGTGGTGGAGGGGGAGATGATGATCGCGTCGCAGTCCCCGGAGTCCACGAACGCCTGGATGTCGGAGATCTGCTGGTTGTCGTCGTCGGCGGCGTCGGAGACGCGGAACTCGCCGATGTCCCCGCTCTCCTGCAGCACCTCCACCTGCTGCTGCATGGTGATCCACCCGGTGACCCGCCAGGGGTTGGACACCGAGGCGTTGGAGAAGCAGACGGTGGGGTCCTCGCGCTCCCCGCCCTCCAGCGCGTGCTCGGAGGTGTCGGCGTACTCGGGGTCGATCGCCTGGAGCCAGGGCTCGTCCTCGGGCCCCTCGGGCTCGATGTCGCGCTGGGCGAGCTGGGCCTCGTACTCCTCGGCGTCGAACCAGTCGCCGCCGGTGCCGGTCTCGGCCCCCTCGTCGGGGGCGCCGTCGGTGGGGGCGTCGGTCGTGCACGCGGTGAGCACCAGGCTCAGCGCGGCGCCGGCGGCCAGTAGGGCGCGGGATCGGCGCATGGTGTCAGACCTCCTCGCGGGGGGACTTCTCCGGGCCGCCGGCGTCCGCCGGCGCCCGGGGGGATCTGCGGGACCGCTCGCGGGAGGCGTAGGCCACCGCGGCGATGATGATGAGGCCCTGGACGGCGGGCTGGATCGTGGAGGGCAGGTACAGCTGGTTGAACAGGGTGAACAGCGCCTCGACGGCCAGCGCGCCGCCGATCGCGGCCACCACGGTGCCGCGCCCGCCGCCCAGCACCACCCCGCCCAGCACCACCGCGGTGATGGCCGAGAACTCCAGCCCCTCGCCGACCTGGGCGGTCACCCCGGCGAAGCCGCCGATGAGGATCGCGGCCAGGGTGGCCAGGACGCCGGAGCCGACGAAGGCCAGGGTGCGCACCCGCCACACCCGGGCGCCGGAGAACGCCGCGGCGGTGGCGTTGTCGCCGACCGCGACCAGGGTGCGCCCCTGCGGTGCGCGCATCAGCGCGACGGCGGCCGCGCCCGCCGCCGCCGCGATCAGCAGCGCCCAGGGGACGCCGCCCAGCAGGGGCAGCTCCACCGCGTCGCCCCGGCCGGCGGTGCGGAAGGCCTCGGACAGGGCACCGGTGGGGGCGCCGCCGGTCCACAGCCGCACCGCCCCGTAGAGCACCAGCATCATGCCCAGCGTCGCGATGATCGAGGGCACCTTGAGCACCGTGGTGACCAGGCCGTTGACCAGGCCCACCGCCGCGCCGAAGGCGACCATGAGCAGCAGCACCGGCAGCGTCGCCGACTCCTGGCCGTCGATCAGCCGGGCGGCGATCACCACCTGGGCGCCGACCAGGGAGCCCACCGACAGGTCCAGCTCCCCGGCGACGATCACCAGGTACTGGCCCACCGCCAGCACCACCAGCGGGGCGGCCTGCTGGGCGAAGGCCAGCAGCGAGGGCGGCTGGGCGAAGGAGGGGTTGATCGCGAAGACCACCGCGAACACCAGGGCCAGCAGGGCGTACACGGTCCCGCTGCCGCCCCCGGCCAGGGCGGCCCCCGTCCGGCGCAGGGCGCCGGTGACTCCGGTCGCGGTCATGGCCGGCCTCCTGTCCGTCGGCGCAGCAGCGGGGGCAGCAGCGGCGGGGGCGGGAAGCGCGGGGGCGTGGCGGCCCGGTCGACCTGGCGCCGGGCGTAGAGCGCCACCGCGGCGATGACGACCGTCCCGCGCAGCACGTCCTTGAAGAACGCGTCGACCCCCAGGACGTTGAAGACGGTGTCCAGGGTGGCCAGCACGAGCACCCCGGCGACGGTGCCGCCCACCCCGCCGCGCCCGCCGAGCAGGTAGGTGCCGCCGAGCACCACCGCGGCGATGGACTCCAGCTCGTAGCCGGAGGAGTAGACCAGGGTGCTGCCGGTGCCGAAGCGCGCGGCGATCAGCAGCCCGGCCAGCCCGGCGGTGACCGCGCACAGCACGTGCGCGGCCAGCAGCGGCCGGTCCGCCCGCACCCCGGACATCCGGGCCACCTCGGCGTCCCCGCCCACCGCGTACATGTGCACCCCGGTGCGGGTGCGGCGCAGGAACACCACCGCCAGCACCGCCACGGCGGCCATCACCGCGAACGACAGCGGCACCACGCCGATCCGGGTGTAGCCGAAGAGCTGGAACTCGGTGGGCACATCCCCGGCCGGCCCCTTGTACCGGGTGTCCAGGTAGCCCTTGATGATCAGGCCCATGCCCAGGGTGGTGATGAAGGGGTTGACCTTCAGCCGGGTCACGATGAGCCCGTTGGCCAGCCCGACCAGCCCCGCCACCAGGACCACCGCGGCCACGCCCAGCCAGATCCTCGACCCCTGCCCGGCCATGGCGGTGGCGCCGACCACGCTGGACAGCGCCATCACGTAGCCCACCGACAGGTCCAGCGACCGGCACAGGATCACCAGGGTCTGCCCGATCGCGACCAGCCCCAGCAGGCTGGACCGGGTCAGCAGGTCGACCGTGTTGGCGGTGGTCAGCAGCTCCTGGCCGCGCGCGGCGGCCAAGGCGGCCCCGGCGAGCAGGACGGCCAGCAGCGCCAGGTACACCAGCCCCGTGGTGCCCGGGCGGGGGAGTCCCGGGCGGGCCGGGCGGGCCGTGGGCCGCTGGGCGGCGGGGGCGCTCACCGGTCCGCCTCCCCGCCGGCCCGGGCCGGGCCGGCGCCCACGGCCAGCTCCATCACGGACTCCTCGGCCGCGCCGCCGGGCAGCTCCCCGGCGATCCGCCCGTCGCGCAGCACCAGCACCCGGTCGGCCAGCCCGATGACCTCGGGCAGCTCCGAGGAGATGAGCACGATCGCCGCGCCCTCGGCGGCCAGCCGCCGGACCAGCGTGTACACGGCGTGCTTGGCGCCGACGTCGATGCCGCGGGTGGGCTCGTCCAGGACCACCACCGAGGGGTCGGCCGCCAGCCACTTGGCCAGCACCACCTTCTGCTGGTTGCCGCCGGACAGGAAGCGCACCTCCTGGGCGGGGGAGCGGGCCACCAGCTCCAGGGAGGAGAAGAGCCCGGGCAGGCGGCGGGCGCGCTCCCGGGAGCGCAGCGGCATCACCGCGTCGAGCACCAGGCGCCCGTTGTCCAGGACCGACCGGTGCAGGGCCAGTCCCTGCGTCTTGCGGTCCTCGCTGACCAGCGCCAGGCCCGAGCGCACCGCGCGGCGGGGGGAGCGCACCGCGACCCGTTCGCCGTCGATGCGCAGCTCGCCCCGGGTGAACCGGTCGATGCCGAACAGGGCGTGCGCCACCTCGGTGCGGCCGCTGCCCTGGAGCCCGGCCAGGCCGACGATCTCCCCGGCGCGCACCCGCAGGTCGATCCCGTCCAGCCACCTGTTGCCGCCGCCGGACACCTCCAGGCGGGCGCCGCCGGTGCGGGTCCCCTCGGCCTTCGGGGGGAACACCGCGCTGACGGGCCGGCCGACCATCATCCGGATCAGTTCGGCGTGCCCGGTGGCGCCGGTGTCGACCGTGCCGGCCAGGGCGCCGTCCTTGAGGACGGTGATGCGGTCGGACAGGTCGAAGATCTCCTGGAGCCGGTGCGAGACGTACAGCACCGCCGTCCCGCGCTCCTGGAGCCGGCGCACCAGCCGGTACAGCAGCTCGACCTCGGCCCCGGCCAGGGCGGCCGTGGGCTCGTCCATGGTGATGATCCGCGCGCTCTGGGCCATCGCCTTGACGACCTCGACGATCTGCTGCTCGGCGACGGACAGCGCGCGCACGGGCGTGCGGGGGGAGAGGGCCGTCAGGCCGAGCTCCTCCAGCAGGCGCCCGGTCTCCTCCTCCATCGCGCGCGCGTCCACCCCGGCGCGCAGCCCGCGCCCGCGCGGTTCGCGGCCCAGGAAGACGTTCTCGGCCACGGTGCGCTCGGGCAGCAGGTTGAACTCCTGGAAGACGGTGGCCACCCCGGCCTCGCGGGCGCGCACCGGGTGGTCGAAGTCGACCCGCGCGCCGCCGAGCTCCACCGTCCCGGCGTCGGCGCGGTGCACCCCGGCCAGGATCTTCATCAGCGTCGACTTCCCGGCGCCGTTCTCCCCGACCAGCGCGTGCACCTCGCCTGCGCGCACCTGCAGGTCCACGTCCCGCAGCACCGGGACGCCCAGGAAGGACTTGCCCACGCCGCGCATCCGCAGCAGCGGCGCCTGCGCCGTCCCGGTCACCGGGCGACCTCCTGCCATCCGCCGGAGCGGGCCGAGGCCAGCACGGCCTCGGCGATCCGGGCGGCCCGCAGCCCGTCGGCGAAGACGGGCAGCCCGTCGGGGGCGGTGCCGGAGGCGATCGCCTCCCCGGTGTCGCCGACGAAGGATTCGAAGCACTCCTGGTAGCCCTGCGGGTGCCCGGCGGGGACCCGGGCCAGCCGGGCGGCGTCGGGCAGCAGGGTGTCGGGGTCGCGCATGAGCAGCTCGGTGCGCTCGCGCCCGCCCTTCCACAGCAGCTCGGGCTGCTCCTGGTCGAAGGCGAGGGTGTGCTCGGAGCCGGAGACCTCCAGCGACAGCCGGTTCTTGCGGCCGGCCGAGACCTGGCTGACCACGCCGGTGCCGATCACCCCGGCGCCGGTGCGGAACTGCAGCACCACCAGGTCCTCGGTGGAGACCGGGGCGCCCTCGCCGGGGCCGCGCCGGGGCACGGGGGTGCTGGTCTGCGCGCTGACCGCGGTGATCGGCTCGCCCAGCACGAACTCCAGCAGGTCGCACCAGTGCGAGCCGATGTCGCCGAAGGCGCGCATCGCCCCGCCCAGCTCGGGGTCGACGCGCCAGTTGTCGTCGCCGGGGCGCAGCAGCCAGTCCTGCAGGTAGCCGCCGTGGGCCAGGTGCACCCGGCCCACGGCGCCCTGGGCGACCAGGGCGCGGGCCTGGCGCACCATCGGGTGGAAGCGGTAGACGAAGGGGACGGCGGCCACCCGGGATCCGGCGGCGTCGGCGGCGGCCGCCATCCGGGCGGCCACGGCGGCGTCGGTGGCCAGGGGCTTCTCGCAGACCACGTGGCGGCCGGCGTCCAGCGCGGCCAGGGTCAGCGGCGCGTGCAGGTGGTTGGGGGTGCACACGTGCACCACGTCGACCTCGTCGTCGGAGATCAGGGCCGCGGCGTCGTCGAACGCCCGCTCGGCCCCCAGGGGGCCGGCCGCGGCGCGGGCGCGTTCGGGGGTGGAGGCCGCGACGCCCACCATGCGGCCGCCGCAGGCCCGGATCGCGCGGGCGTGGACGCGCCCCATGAACCCGGCTCCGATGACCGCGGCCCGGTAGCCGCGCGCTGTGACCTGACTCACTCGCATACGAGGAAGGTAGACGGCACTTCTGTCGAAGGTCAAGCATAAGTTGCCGAATCGGACCAAAATAGTCGAGCGATCACCATGACTTAGTCCCGTGTGCTTCACTTGTCGTGTGACAGAAGACGCGCTGACCAAGACGCAGGACCGGCGGCGCGACGCCGGTTCCGCGGCCCCCGCCCCGCCCGTCCCGCCTGGCGCCGGCACCCTGCTGCGCCTGCTCCGCGACGGTCGGCCCCGCACCCGGGCCGAGCTGGCGTCGGTCACCGGCTTAGCGCGCTCCACCGTCACCCAGCGCGTGGACGCCCTGCTCGCCGGGGGGCTCATCGGCCCCGCGGGGGAGGCCGCCTCCACCGGTGGACGGCCGCCGACGACCTTCGTGTTCGACCCCGGGGCGCGGGTGGTGCTCGCCGCCGACCTGGGGGCCACCTACGCCCGGCTGGCCCTGACCGACCTGTCCGGGCAGGTGCTGGCCGACACCGCCGCCGACATCGAGATCGACCGCGGCCCGACCGAGGTGCTGGGCTGGGTGGCCGAGCACGGCCGCGCGCTGCTGGCCGAGGCCGGGCGCGCCCCCGAGGAGCTGATGGGCACCGGCATCGGGCTTCCGGGGCCGGTCGAGCACGACACCGGCCGGGCGGTCAACCCGCCGATCATGCCCGGCTGGGACGGCTTCGACGTCCCCGGGTTCATCGGCGGGCTGCTGCCCGGGTCGGTCCTGGTCGACAACGACGTCAACATCATGGCGGTGGGGGAGCACTTCGCCCGCTGGAGCGAGGCCCGGCACCTGCTCTTCGTCAAGGTCGCCACCGGCATCGGCTGCGGCATCATCGCCGACGGCGCCGTCTACCGGGGCGCCAAGGGGGCGGCCGGGGACATGGGGCACATCCAGGTGCCGCACGGGGCCGACGTGCCCTGCCGGTGCGGCAACAGCGGGTGCCTGGAGGCGGTGGCCAGCGGGTCGGCGATCGCGGCAGCCCTGACCGCGCAGGGGATCGAGGCGCACGGGGCGCTGGAGGTGGTGGAGCTGGCGCGCGCGGGCGGGCTGCCGGTGCTGCGCGCCCTGCGGCAGGCCGGCCGCGACATCGGCGAGGTGCTGGCGGCCTCGGTGAACATGCTGAACCCGTCGATCATCGTGATCGGCGGGTCGCTGTCCCAGGCCGGCGACCACCTGCTGGCGGGCGTGCGCGAGGTGATCTACCAGCGCTCGCTACCGCTGGCCACCGAGGGCCTGAGCATCGTGTCGTCCCAGGTGGGCGAGCGTGCGGGGGTGATCGGCGCGGCCGTGATGGTGATCGAGCACGGGCTGGCCCCCCAGCGCGTGGACGCGCTGCTGGCGGGCTGAGCGCCCGCTAGTCCCGGTCGGGCCGGGTGCGGGCGTCGGGGTCGTAGGCGCGGTGGCGGCCGTCGTAGCGGCGCCGGGGCTGGTCGGGGAAGGCGTCCCGGTAGCCGCTCTCGTAGTCGTCGGCGGAGTAGCCCGGGTCGAAGCCGGTGTCGGGAAGCGCGCCCTCGCCGTGCAACCGCGGCCGCCCCGGCGGTGAGCGCCGCAGGGCGCTGGCGCCGACGCTGGTCAGCAGGGACACGATGGCGATCCCGCACACCGCGTTGATCAGGCAGGTGGCGATCTGGCTCGGCAGCGGCGCCGTCTGGGTGAACGGGGTGACCGCGGCGACCACCGTGGCCAGGCCCACGATCCACCCGAAGAAGGTCATGGGGCGCGGCGCGCTCAGCATGAGCAGGTGCAGCAGGGCGGTGGCGATCAGCGCCGCCACCGCGGCCGTGGCCGCGTACACACCGGTGGTCGCGTCGCCCAGGTAGCCGGCCTCCTCCGGCGCCAGCACCGGGATCCCGAGGACGCCGCGCACGATGAGCGCGCCCACGAGGATGACCAGGCCGGCGACGACGGCGGTCGCCAGACCGCCGGACCAGAGCCGCGAGACGTTGACGCTCCGGCCGTTGTCGTATCCGCTCATCGCCGAACCCCCCGATACGGCACCGAACTCGGTCACGGTGCCCATACCCGCAGGTCATCGTCGAAAACACGAGGCCGTACCGCCCCGTCACGGTCCGTCGTGGCCCGTGGGGGGCCAGGGGCGGAGGGGCCGGGGCGCCGGCCGTGCGGCGCCCCGGCCCCCGATCGGCGGGGCGCCGCAGGCCCCCGCTACTTCGGGGACGGGCCCTTCTCCAGGTAGAGGATCCAGGTGTCGGACGACAGGCGGTCGCACTCCCAGCCGATCGTCCAGTCGTCGGAGGCGACCGCGGCCCGGCCGGCCTTGTCGCATCCGATGGCCGTGTCGTAGTAGCCCTCGAGGATCATCTCGGCGCTGGCCGGCCCGGCGAGGGCCAGGCTCCCGGCGAGCGCCCCGCCGAGGGCGGCGGAGACGGCGGCGACGCGACTGGCGGTGCGAATCATTCATCCTCCATCAGGAATCGGATGTCCGTCGGATATCGACGGGTTCCGATCCTCGGGGACGAGCGAGGGAGGTATCCACCTTTTTCCACCAGGAACGAAAAGAGGTGGTCGCGCCACGGAAGCGCCTGTCCGGCCCTCCCCCCGCCTTGTTGATCTCGGGGGAGTCGGCCTTATGGCGGCCCTCTTAAGCCCGACTTCCCCGAGATCAATGCGGGGGCGCGGCTCGTGACTTTTCCCTCCCCTTGAAGGTGTTTCGCGGAAGAACCGAGCGGTCCTTTTATTAGAGCCCCCCCCGATAAAAAGAGGGCGGTCACCCGTCCGCGTCGCGGTAAAGGGTCGCGAGTGATTCGACGTCGTCGTATCCGGGGATTCCCGACGCGGCCTGACCGCCATCGGCCCCGCGTCCGCCCGCCGTGTCGACGGCGGTCCGCACGGCGCTGTGCAGCGCCGCCCGGAACAGCAGCGACCCGGTGCTCACCCGGGCCACGCCCGCCTGGGCGAGCGGGGCGATGCCGCCCGGGGAACGCGGCGCGAGGACGTTCAGCGGGAGCCCGACCCGCTCGGCCAGGTCCGCCATCACCGCCGTGTCCTCCAGCCCGGGGACGAAGACCCCGTCGGCGCCCGCGTCCCGGTAGGCGCGGGCGCGCTCCAAGGTCGCCGAGGCGCGCTCGGCGCCCGAGCCCGGGCGGAACAGGTGCCGGGAGAGCCAGTAGGTGTCGATCCGGGCATTGACGAAGAGCGCGGGGGCGGCGCCCTTCATGGCGCGGATGAGCGCGCACTGCTCGTCTGCCGGCGCGAGTGCCGCCCCGCCGCGCCCGTCCTCGATGTTGACGCCCGCGATCCCCAGTGATGCCAGGTGCGCGGCGAGTCCGGCGGCGCCGGACTCGCCGCCGCCGAAACCCGATTCGACGTCCACGGTCACCGGGGCGTCGAGCCGTGCCATCCCCTGGGCGAGGGCGAGGGTCTCGGACCGGGTGCACCCGGACGCGTCGGGCCTCCCGGCTGCCGAGGCGACGCCCAGGCTGGTCGTTCCGATCGCCGGGAATCCGGCCTGGGCGAGCGCAGCGGCCGAGGCCAGGTCCCAGGCGTTCGGGAGGACGAAGGGGCGCCCGGGCCGGTGCAGGGAGCGGAAGGCCTCAGCGCGTTCGTGCGGGGGCGGCGTGAGCGGAGTGGGCATGGAGGACTCCTGTCGCCATGGCGAGGGCGTGGTCGGACCCGGGGCAGGGGCGCTCGCCGGATCCGAAGGACAGTGCGGGCGGAGCGGGGCGTGGGCCGGAGAAGCGGTGGGGGACGAACCGGTCCGGCGAGGCGTACACGTCCGGGTCCCGGTTGGCCGCCGCGAGGTCCAGCACGACCTCGGTCCCCGCGGCGACCGGGGCGCCGCCGATCCGTGTCCCGCGTTCGGCCACCCGGCGTATCAGCGGTGCCGGGGGAGAGAACCGCAGCGCCTCGGAAAGCAGGGCTGTCACGGACGCCTTGAACAGGGTCCCGTCATCGTCCTGCGGCACACCGTGCTCAAGGGCCGCCCGGATGAGGCCGGCCGTCGCGTCGCACGTCTGGACCAGAAGACAGACCCGCTGGGCGGTCTCCTCGGGCGCGACGTCGGGGAGCATCCCCACCAAGGCGCGCACCCCGGTGTCCGCGCGGCGCTCGCTCCCCGCCCCCGCCCCGGGGAAGTAGGCGGGGGCGACGTCCCGGACCGCCGCCACGGCGTTCGGCACATCGGACCGGGGAACACCGAGGGCTTCGGCGAGGACGGCGACGGGCACATAGGGCGCCTCGTCGGGGCCCGCCGAGCGCGCGCGGGCGGCGGCCGCACTCCGGAGCTCGACCGGTGGGAGGCCGGTGAGGAGCGCCGAGGCGAGCGCCCGGCGCCGGCGGTGGTCGGTCCCCGTACTGAACCGGGTGGCGCGCCTGCGGAGCCAGGCGAGCGACGGTACGGACGGCAGAGGGGCGTCGCCGTCCGACGCCTCCGGGGGAGCGGGCACCACGAGGCCGGGGTCGCTCAGGACCGCACGGACGTCGGCATGGCGCACGACACGGATGGTGGTCGTCATGGCGGCGACGCTAGGCGCGGCACGTTTCGGCGGCCGCCGAAACGTGCGCCGGTTAGCGTGGAGTGTGCTTACCACGACGCGTCCCACCTCGGGAGAGGGCGCCCAGCCCGACCTCGCCGCTCTGGCCTCCCTCCTCGCGGACCGCACCAGGGCGGCCTTCTGCACCGCCCTCCTGGACGGGCGGGCCTGGACGGCGGGGGAGCTCGCCCGGCACGCGGACGTCGCACCGTCGACCGCCAGCGAGCACCTGACCGCCCTCGTCGAGGCGGGGCTGCTGGCCGAGGTGCGCCAGGGGAGGCACCGGTACGTGCGGCTGGCCTCGCGCGAGATCGCCGAACTCATCGAGGCCATGTCGGCGGCGGCGCCCAAGGCCGCGCCACCGCGCGGGCTCAGGGCGGTGCACCGGTCGAACGCCCTCGCGCGCGGCCGGACCTGCTACGACCACCTCGCCGGAGCGCTCGGGGTGGCCGTCGCCGACGCGGTGACCCGGCAAGGGTGGATCGCCTGGGAGGACGGCCCCTCCCTGACGGCCGAGGGACGAACCGGCCTCGCCGCCCTCGGCGCGGAACTCCCCGCCCGGACCCGGCGCCCGCTCGTGCGGTCCTGCCTGGACTGGACCGAGCGGCGCCCCCATGTGGCCGGGGCCGTCGGGGCGGCCCTGTGCTCGCGCGCGCTGGAGGCGGGCTGGCTCGTCCGCCCAGGGGGCGGGCGCGCCGTACGGGTCACGGCCGAAGGCCGCACCGTCCTCGCCGGGACGCTGGGCGTCTCCGGCGACGTCCTGGAGTCAGCAGGCGCATGAGACCCCGGCGGGGGCCGGTCCCCTCCGCGGTCTCCACGGGGAACCCTTCGCGGTGCCGGCACCGTTGCTCCTCTCTTCCATCGGGGATGAGGGGGTCAAGCGGTGAGATCGGCGGGCAGGAGCGCCGTCAGGCGCTCGGGGTCGGTGATCAGGTCGAAGTGGCGCACCCGGCCGCCGACGATCGTGTGGCAGGCCAGGCTCCGCGGTCGGCCGCCGGTCACGTCCACGAAGCCGGCGCAGCCGTTGACCAGGACCGGGACGACCTCCACCGGGCCGAAGGCCCGGTGGAAGCCGGCCGCCTGGCGGGCGATCCGGGCGGCGCCGTGCACCACCCGCAGGGGGTGGACGCCGTCGTCGTGGCGGAGCTCGAGGTCGGGGTCGAGCATGCTCATCAGCGCCTCGGTGTCGCCGCCGCGCGCGGCGGCGAGGAACGCCTCGACCGCCCGGCGCTGCGCCGCCGGGTCAGGGTCGGGTTCAGCGGAGGACTCCTTGACCCTGCGGCGCGCGCGGCTGGCCAGCTGGCGCGCGGCCGGGGCCGACCGTTCGACCACCGGGGCGATCTCCTCGAAGGGCACCGCGAACATGTCGTGCAGCACGAAGGCCAGGCGCTCGGCCGGGGCGAGGCGCTGGAGGACGACGAGCAGCGCGTACCCGACCGTGTCGGCCAGCTCGGCCTGCTGCTCGGGGCCCACCGCGTCCGCGGGGGCGACCACGGGGTCGGGCAGGCGGTCGGGGAGGGGATCCTCGCGCCGGGAGGTGCGCGAGCGCAGCATGTCCAGGCAGATGCGGCCCACCACGGTGGTCAGCCACGCGGCCAGGTCGTCGATGGAGGCGTCGCCGGTGCGGGACAGGCGCAGCCACGCCTCCTGCACCGCGTCCTCGGACTCGGAGAGGGAGCCGAGCATGCGGTAGGCGACGGAGGTGAGCCGCGGGCGGTGCCGCTCGAACCGCCGGGCCAGAAGATCTTGGTCGTCCACTGTCACACCTCACCATCGGCGTCCGTCTCCATGGGCGACGGACCGACCCCCCGCCTTCGCGGCGGGCACCCCTGAGGAGAGCCGATGGAGATGCGCTTCGACAACCCCGCGACGGCCATGCCGGGCATGTACGAGGCGGTGCAGCCGATGCTGAAGGTCGTCCACCAGGGCGGGGTCCCCAAGAGCACGCTGGAACTGGTGCACTTGAGGGCGAGCCAGATCAACGGGTGCAGCTTCTGTGTCCATATGGGCGTCGAGCAGATGAGGAAGGCCGGCGAGACGGACGACCGCCTCGGCACGGTCGCGGCCTGGGCCGAGTCGCCGTTCTTCACCGAGGCCGAGCGCGCGGCACTGGCCCTGACCGAGGAGGCGACCCGGCTCGCCGACCACAACGGCCAGGCCGTCCCGGACGAGGTGTGGAACGAGGCGGCGAAGCACTTCGACGAGCGCCGGCTCGGCTCGATCGTGCTGATGATCGGCCTGACCAACTTCTTCAACCGGGTCAACGCCACGGTGCAGATCCCGGCCGGGACCCCGATGCCCGCCTGACCCCGAGGACCCGGCGAAGGCCACCGGGCCCGGGCCGAAGGACGGCGGCCGGGGCCCGGTGATCAGGACCGAACGGCGGCGGTCGGCCCTCCCCGACGTGGTCGACCGCGCGCCGGGCATGTTCGAGCCTGGCGCCCACGGGAGGAAGGCGGTGCTGTGCTGTCGATCTCGGGGCAGCCGGGGTGATACCCGCCGGTACAAGGCCGACTTCCCCGAGATCGACACGGGTCATGCGGCCCGGGGTAGGGAGCCGTCCCCGTCGTCGCCGCCCGGGTCCCCGCCCGAGTCCCGCTTGCCGGTGCGGGCTTGGTGGCGGCGGGCCCGGTAGTGGGCCTCCAAGCGGCGCATGTGCTTCTCGCGGTTGTGGCGCCCGCACAGCAGCTGGGCGTTGGCGGGGGTGGTGGTGCCGCCTTCCCACCATTCGGTGCGGTGGTCGCCCTGGCACCAGCGGGCCGGGACCGAGCACCCCTCCTCCCACTGGCAGGTCCCCGCGGTGGCGCCGAGGGCTTCGCGGACGGGGGCGGGGAAGGTCCGGCGGGCCCGCCCGATGTCCACCAGGCCCTTGACCGGGTCGGTGACCACCCGCCGCAGCACACAGTCCGAGGAGAACGCCCGCGCGGCGGACGGGGGGAGGAGACGGCCCCGGTCGGTGGTGGCGGGCTCGGCACCCGCCTCAAGGAGCAGGGAGTCCAGGGAGACCACCAGGTTCACCTGCGGGCGGCTCATGCCGCGGCGCCGCTTCCCGGCGGCCTCCGCGTCGGGGCGCGGAGCCATCAGGGCAGCGGCCGCGTCGGAGCCCTCCTCAGGGGCGGGCACCGGGAGGCCTTCGGCGACGAGGCGGTTCTCGCAGAGCTGGACCAGGGCGTCGAAGCGCGCCTGGGCGATGGTGCGCCCGTCGGGCGGGGTGGTGTGGGCGTCGATGGCGGTGCGGATGATCTCCTCGGAGGCGGCATCGCCCCACGCCTGGAGGGTGAATCCGAAAGCGTCCGTGGTGTAGCGGGCGCCGCGGTCGTCGTAGGCCTCGCGGTGGCGGTCCTCGTGCTCGCCCGGGTCGATGCGTTGGGGGAGCCGGTTGCCGATGCGCTTGAGCGTCCGGTCGGCGACGCCGCCCTGGGCGGCTTGGACCATGATGTGCTCGGCTTTGGACCGGTAGTCTCCGGCGTCCGGGTGCAGCGCGGTGCACCGCCCGGCCACGGCCTTCTCGGAGAGTTCCATGACCAGGGCGAGCTGGGCGAAGCCGATCCGCCCCTCCTCGGCCGCAGCGACCGCCCGGGGGTAGTGGTCCAGGTGGTCGGCAACGGTGGTGATCGCACCGGCCTGGGCGCTGGAGCGGCCGTGCTCGCGCAGGAGGCCGGCCACGGTGGTGCGGCCGGACCCGGCCAGGGCGCCGGAGGCGCCCACGGAAAATGTTTCTCCTCCTCTTCTGCGCCACCGGAGCAGGGCGCGTGATCGACCGGGGAACCGGCCCGCGCTCTTCGGGTGAAGGGCGGGGAGGCGTCGCGCTCTGCTCCCGGGGTGCGAGTTCGGTGTGCACGCGGGCCAGCCATGGTGGGAGCGCGCGGTCGTCACCGATGCCGTCGTTATCGTGATGCTCGAACAGCGGGCAGCGGAGATTCGCGAGTACCACACGGTCCCCATCCCCGGTCTGCTGCAGACCAGCGCCTATACCCGAGCACTCGCCATCGCCGGGCGTCCCTCTCGTACGCCGGAGGAGATCGAGGGGGTTGTCGAGGGGCGGCGTCGCCGTCAGGAGATCCTGGGGAGGCAGCAGCCCGCTCCGCCGCTGCTTCTCGTGGTGCTTGATGAGATGGTCATCCGAAGGCCTGTTGGAGGACGGCGGACCATGGCCGACCAACTCGAACGGATCCTGGATGTGGAGAGTGAGGCCAGGGTGACCGTCCAGATCGTTCCTTACCGGACAGAGCAGCACCCTGGGCTGGCGGGCGCGTTCCGGCTCGTACGGGCGGACGACGGTACCGACGTGCTGTATCTGGAACATGCGCAAGCTGGCATCCTGATCCAGGATTCCGCAGACCTCAAAGAGTTCAGCGAACGCTTCGCCGACCTCCGAGGAGTGGCGCTGCCGCCACCGGAGTCGCGGAAACTGATCGAGGAAATAAGAGGAGAGTTCCGATGACCAGTGCGGATTGGGCCTGGCGTACATCGACCCACAGCACGGACCGTGGAGAGTGTGTCGAGGTCGCCGACTGCCCTGGGACCAGTGCCGTGCGCGATACCAAGCACCGCGACTTCGGCGCTCTGCTCTTCAGTTCTCCCGAGTGGCGGGCCTTCGTCGACGCCGCCAAGCGGGACGCCTTCTGATCTCGGGGTTGGGCGCGGCCGCCGCCGTCACCTGTCGTGCGTGGCCCAGTATCCCTCCAGCTCCGGGCCGAGTCGGTCGGCGGCCTGCATCGGCAGGGAATGGGTGGTCTCGGGCCACACGGTGACCGGGTCCTTGCCGAGGCTCCGGGCGCGGTCGGCCGCCTCCCGGCCGCCTGCCAGCGACTTGTCGGCGGCGATGTCGACGCGGACCGGCATCTCCATCGACCGCCACTCGTCGTCCGTGAGCGTGCGCGGGACCTGAGTGGGGGCGGCGTAGTGCTCGGACCCCTCGTCCACCATCACCGACATCGGCGTGCGCTCCCGCACCTCCTCGACCGTGGTGCCGCCGATCTCCGCCATCGCGTGGTCCTTCCAGGACTGGGGCGCGGGCAGGACCAGCAGCGATGACCACAGGTACACCGAGGCGGGCAGCGCTTCGAGCACCATCACCGGTTCGAGCAGTGTCAGGGAGGCCACCCGTCCGGGATGGCCGAGGGCGTGGACGGCGGCGACGGCCCCGCCGAAGGAGTGCCCGACCATGTGCGCGCGCTCGATGTCCAGGCCCGCGAGCATCTGCTCGACCCACTCCGCCCGGTCGTCGAACGAGGTGAAGGGGACCGACTGGGTGGACATCCCGGAGTCGCCGATCGCGTCCATGGCGTACAGGGTGCGGTCGCCGATCCAGGAGGGGAGGTTGTCGCCCCACATCGGCGCGCCGGAGCCCGCCCCCGGCAGGAGCACGACCGGCAGGCGGGTTTCCGCGTCGTCGCCGGCCGCGTCGTCGGCCGCCCACTCGTAGACGCGCACGGTGCCGAACTCCGTGCGGACGTCGTGGGTGCGGGTCGGTTCGGGCAGGTCCGCCATCACGGTGTCGTAGGCGGCCCGGTAGGAGGCGTACCCCTCTTGGCCGCGCCAGTGGCCGACCTGCGGCTCGGGTGAGACGAGGGCGGCCGCCTTGTCGACGACCAGCCAGGCGGCGACCAGGGCCGCGAGGACCTTGAGCACCGTGAGGGCGCGGCGCCGCCGGGGCCGGCGGTTCGGTTCGGTGCTCATGGAGCCCCCGTAAATACAGTCGTATTGATCGTTGGATGCGAGTGTACCCGCCTGTCAATACGTTCGTATTCACCGCCGCTAGGGTGGGGGCATGGACGGCATGGACGGCATGGACGGCATGGACGGCATGGACAGCTTGGACACCACGGACCCCGACGACCGCCGGACGGCGATCATCCACGCGGTGTGGCAGGTGATCGCCGAGAGCGGCATGGGCGCGGTGTCGATGCGCAACGTGGCGGCGGCCGCGGGGGTGTCGGTGGGCAGGATCCAGTACCGGTTCCGCAGCAAGGACGAGCTGCTGCGGGCCAGCCTGGAGGCGATGGTGGCGGGGGCGGACGATCTCCACTCCGCGGCGACCGAGGGGGTCGGCGACCGCGAGGCGCTGTGGCGGCTCATCGCGGCCCCGATCCCGCTGGCGGAGTCGTCGCGGGCGATGGTGTCGGTGTTCCACCAGTACGTGGCCGCCGGTATCAGCCATCCGGGGCTGGCGGAGGTGCTGGCGGAGGCCAAGGAGGGCGCGGAGGTCGAGACGGCGAGGCTGCTCGCCCGGATCGCCCCCGGAACCGCGGATCCCCGCAGGACCGCACGGTCCCTTATGGCGACCGCCGACGGGCTGACCATGCGGGTGCTGATCGGAGGGTTGTCGGTCGCGGAGGCGGAACGCACCCTGCGCGCCGAGGTGGACCGGGCGACGGACTGATACCGGGGCCAGAGGTTCACGGCGCTGAGATCGCCGACTCTTCTGCAGTGCTCGGACCGGAACAGGTCGACTCCCTCGCGGTTCTCCATGGCCGCCGCCATTGATCCTGATCTCGGCCGTGGCCTCGGCTGAAGCGCTCAGGACGAAAGGCGGATCCGTTCGTTCGCGGGGGCGGTTCTCCGCTCTCGGCAACGGGATTCGGACGAACCTATGGACTTATGTGTTGTCCGAATAGCGGGAATATCACGGTGTGGCTTGTGTCGGCGCTCACTCTACTCATGAGTATACGGATGAGTAGTCCTTCACCCCGCTCTTGACCGGCGCATCTTCGGACGCCGGATGCAACGGCGAAACGGGCGTTGAATCGTGCCTCCCTTTACCCCCGTTCCCCGTCACTCACGGCGACGCTAGGCTGACCGCGCCATTTCGTCCTCCAAGCGAACCAAAGGAGTGGCCAGGTGAAGAAAACGCTTCCCCGTGCCGCCGTCGGCGGCGCGACCCTGCTGCTGGGCACGGTGCTCACCTCCGGGACGGCGGCCGCCGAAGCCGAAGAGCCCGAAGAGCACTGCGTCGCCGACATGGACACCGGCGAGCAGACGTGCTTCGCCACCCTGGACGCGGCGCTCTCCGCCGCCGAGGCGGAGACCGGGCCCTCCGGCCCCGCCGCCCTGGACGCGGAAACGAACGCCCAGAACGACGTCATCGTGGGCACCTTCTTCACTGAACGGGGCTACGGCGGAAACTCCCTGACGGTCACGGCCGAGGCCCCCTGCGTCAAGGACGGCTGGGTGGACTACCAGTTCAACCTGACCGGAGACTTCGCGGACTGGGCCGACGACATCACCTCGGCCCAGCCGTGGGCCGACTGCTGGATCTGGCTCTATCCCGAGGCCGACCTCGGCGGGGACCGCGACGGCCCGTACAAGGAGAACACCGCCTACGTCGGCGACTTCATGAACGACCGCACCGTCTCGATCGGATTCAGCTGAGCGCCTTCCCCTGCCTCTGAAGCGCCCCTCACCTCTGAAGCACGTGCCCCCCACTTCTGAGAGGAAGACGGAATCCCCCTATGCGAAAACGATGGACCCTCCCCGCCGCCATGACCGCCGCGTCGCTCATGGTGGGGTTCTTTCCCGCACCGACCTACGCCGACCACGAGGACACGCCGACCTCGCGCCAGCTCCTGGAGAAGTGCGACAACGGCACCGACGTCTGCGTCTTCCACCCCGAAGGCCGTCCCGAATACGTCGCCGGCCCGAAGCGGCAGGTCGGCAAGGAGGTCTTCAACTGCACCGACCGGGAGCAGCGGTTCGAGGTCGGCTGGTCCGACACCACCTCCGAGTCGAACAGCATCGGCGTGTCCCTGAGCGCGGATTACGGCTTCGCCGAGGTGTTCACGAGCACCTTCGAGGCCACCTACGGCCACACGTGGACGAACTCGCACACCGAGAGCCAGACCACCTACGTCTTCACCGGTCCCGGCGAGGTGGGCTGGGTGGAGCGACGGCCGCGCATGGAGCGGGTCAACGGCACCTATGAGCTGCACTTCCCCGACCGCTACTACGGCCATTACTACTGGTACGTGCCCTTCGAGGCCACCGGGCCCGCGCCGGGCGGCGACGAGGCGATCGTGCAGAAGACCCGTCCCATGACCGAGGCGGAGAGGAACGCGTGCCCGTGACCATGCCAGCGCCGCTCCGCCGGACCATGCTCGCCTGCGGCTCCGCCGCGGCGGCCTTCGTACTCGCGGCCGGGGCCGCCGCACCGGCCCACGCCGACCACGAGGACACGCCCACCGTGCGCCAGCTCCTGGAGAAGTGCGACAACGGCACCGACGTCTGCGACTTCCACCCCGAGGGTCCGGTGCGGGAACACCAGGCGGCCCGCCACGCGGTCGGCGCCCCGGTCTACAACTGCACCGACCGGGAGCAGCTGATGTCGGTCGGCTGGTCCGACACCACCAGCGAGTCCAACAGCGTCGGCCTGTCGCTGGGAGGAGAGTACGGGTTCGCCGAGGTCTTCACGGTCTCCTTCAAGGTGACCTACGGGCACGAGTGGACCCACTCGCACACCGAGTCCCAGACCACGACGGTCGCCACGGGGCCCGGTGAGGTCGGGCGGGTCTATGTCGGGCCGAGGATGCAGACCGTGAAGGGCACCTATGAGCTGCACTTCCCCGACCGCTACTACGGCCACTACTACTGGTACGCACCCTTCGAGGCCACCGGCCCGACCGATGACCAGAGCGGAACCATCACCCAGTCGACGCGGCCCATGACCTCCGAGGAGAGAGCCGCGTACTGCTGATCCGCACCGGGGCCGGGCGCCCCGCGGGGCGCCCGGCCCCGGGTGAACGCGGAGCGGAGGCCCGGGGTGCCGAAGGCGTGTTCCCCCGCCCCCATTGCGCTGACGTTAAAGTAAGCCTTACCTTAGGGTGTGCATCGCAGCGGTGATGTCCCGGGGGCGGGCCCTACTGCCATGGGCCGGATCCGTCCCCGGGGGCCACCGGAGCCCGGGGACGAGGAGTGGACCGCATGCCCGCGCAGACCCGTACGGAGAGAACCGCCGAGCGCCACGGCGTCACGGCCGTCGCCGCCCATGCGCGCCGCTCGCGGCGGATCGCCGACCACATGGTCCGGGTGACCCTGGCCCACCCCGACTTCGCCGACGCGGTCCGCTTCCCCTACCACGGCCCCGACCACCTCGTCCGGCTCTTCCTCCCCGGACCGACCGGGGCGCTGAACCTCCCCCGGTCCTCGGCGGGCTGGTGGAAGGAGGTCCAGGCCATGGACGAGGCCGACCGGCCCCGCGTGCGCAACTACACCGTGCGCCGGATCGACCGCGGCCTCGGCGAGATCGACGTCGACTTCGTCCTCCACATGGACAACGCCGGCCCCGCTGCCGCCTGGGCCGCCCAGGTCCGCCCCGGCGACGAGATCGGCGTCCTGAGCGACCGCGCGGGCTACGCGCCTCCCGCCGGCGCCCGGTCCCTCCTCCTCGTCGCCGACGAGACGGCGCAGCCCGCCCTCGCCGCCGTCATCGAGTCGCTCCCGGCCGATGTGCGCGCGCTGGCGGTCCTGGAGTACAAGCCGGGAACGGCGCCCGAACTGCCCGCCCGCCCCGGCGTCGAGTGCGTCCACCTCCACCCGTCCCCGGGCGCCGCCCCCGGCGAGGCGGCCCTCGCCCACCTGGAGCCCCGCGACCTCGGGGCCCTCGACTACGCCTGGATCTCGGGCGAATCGACCCTGGCGACCTCTGTCCGCCGCCACCTGGTCACCGGCCGGGGCATGGACAAGGACCGCGTCTTCTTCTGCGGCTACTGGAAGCAGGGCGTCGCCCACTGACGCAGCCGCATCGGTCCCGGCGGTCCGTCCGCGTCCGCAAGGAGGGCGTCATCCCATGGGGCGTCATCCTATGAGGGATTGACCCCAGATATTCACATTCATCTTTCCCGTCGACTGGGAAGAACGATCACGAGCAGGGGTATTGACCCTGTGTAGTGGCATGCTTACCTTCCAGGGGAAGCGTTCGCCCGGTGAGGCGGACGCCGCTCGGACCGGCCCCCACCCGGTCCGTACCGCATCCCCCACCGAAGGTTGGTCCCCCATGCGCAGACCCCGCACCCTCCTCAGCGCCGCGGCCGCCGTGTCCGCAGCGGCCCTCGCCCTGTCCGCCGCCCCGGCGGCCGCCTCCGGCGGCCCCTCCTGGTGGCCGGAAGACCCGCCGCCCCCCGGGAAGGTGGAGATCGACCTGGTCAACGCCAACGGCTCCGGGTGCGCGCCCGGCACCGCCGCCACCTCCGTGGCCCCGGACAAGACCGCCTTCACCGTGACCTACAGCGAGTACCTGGCCCAGGCGGGCGGCGGGGCGAGCCCGATCGACAGGCGGAAGAACTGCCAGCTCGCGGTCCTGGTCAGCGTCCCGCAGGGCTACACCTACGCCATCGCCCGCGCCGAGTACCGGGGATACGCCGACCTCGCGGACGGGGCCGAGGGCACCCAGAAGGCGAGCTACTACTTCCAGGGCATGCCCGAGACCGAGGCCGTCACCCACGAGCTGCCCGGGCCGTACCAGGACAACTGGCAGTTCAACGACCGCGCCAACGTGGCGATCTACGCGCCCTGCAACGCCGAGCGCAACTTCAACATCAACACCGAGCTGCGCGTGGACGCCGGCGACTCCGACCCCGACGAGCTGAGCTTCATGGCGATGGACTCCACCGACGCCAGCATCACCACCACCTACGTCTTCTCCTGGAAGAAGTGCGACTGACCGCCCTGGCTCCGTGCGCGCCCGGTCCTCCGCAGGCCGGGCGCCTCCGTCCGCCGGGTCCGCTCGGGCGCGGACACCGTAACCGGCCTCACTCCTTCGGGGCCGCCTCTCCGGTGGCGCCCTGGGTGTCCTGCTCGGCGGTCCGGCGCTTGTTCGCCTCGTAGTAGCGGACCATCTGGCTCCAGTAGACCATCGTCAGGCCCATCGTGACCGCCGTCCCGACCACCGCCGGGGCCGCCTTGCGGCGCCAGGCGGAGGCCACCGCGACGGTGCCGGCGGCCGAGGCGGCGATCTGTACCGCGAAGGCGGCGTCCTTGGGGCCGTCGTCGATCCACTGCTCCTCGCCGAGCATCGCGCGGGTCGCCCAGTCGGAGTCGTCCTTCGGCTCCGGGAAGAGCACCGGATTCACCGCGAACCATGTGCCCACCGCCACCGCGTGCTTCCAGTTCCGCGTCCACGCCGGGACGAGGACGAGAGGCGTGGTCGCCCAGCGGCTCCAAGCGCTCCACGGGTTGGAGTGCCGGGCGAACACGGCCCGCCCTGCGCGGGCGATGAGGCTCGTGGGCGCACGGCCGTCGGCCGCGGAGGCGGGCGAGGGGACAGGGGCGGAGGGGTCTGCCATCGCCGGACTCCGATCATCGTCGTTCCAGAACGGTGCACGCCGACCGGGCTTCCCGGCTCACCGACGGTGACGCTACGCCCGTTCCCCGCGCGGAGGCAATGACGCCGTGGTGCCGCGATCGGCCAGGTGGCCTGTGAACCCGGTCGGGTCGCCTTCGAAGGAGCGCGTACCGCCATGGCCCCCGAGGGTTCCGTGTTCGCGCTGCGACGGGTGCCGGGGCGGTCGCACCACCTCGGAATTTCATCACTCCACGTAAAGGGGTGATGATTTTGAGTTAGAGTCCCGTGCGGGTGGCCTCCCCACAGGGCCCTCCGAACCCGATGTCCTCCCGAACGCGCCAGGAGACCGATGCGCTCCCGATTCCTCCCGCTCTTCGTCGCGGCCGTCCTCGTCGGCCCCGTGCCCGCCCCCGCGAACGCCGAGCCCGTCCGTTCCGACGGCTCCGCACCCTCCGCCGACACCGCCGATGCTGCCGACACCGCCGGCCGGGCCGGGACCGAGAGCGGCTCAGGGCCTGTACGCCCGCCGTTCCCCGACAACACCGACGACGTGTTCCTGGGCGAGGTGATCGAGGCCGCCGACGCCCACCGTGCGCGGCACGGGGCGCCCCCGCTCGAACCGGACGGAGAACTGAACGCCCTTGCCCTTGAGCGGGCTCGGGAGTTCTCCGAATACGAGGGCCTGGACGAGGGCCACCGCGGGCGGGAGCCGGGGCACGGCGAGACCGTCCACTACTCGGCCTCGACCGATCCCGCCGCCGAGCCGAGCGGGGCCGACGCCGTCGACGACTGGTACGCCGGGAGCGAGGAGTACGACTACGAGGCCCCGGGCTTCTCCCCGCAGACCGGAGCGTTCACCCAGCTCGTCTGGAAGGCGACCACCAAGGTGGGTGTGGCGCGCGTCAGCGAGCCGGAGTCCTCACAGGACACCTGGCGCGAGCACTACGTGGTCCTCGTCTACGCGCCGCCCGGCAACATCCGCGGCGAGTACGGGGAGAACGTGCTGCCGCCGGAGGGGTGAGCGCCGCCTGCGGGCCCCTCCGGGTCAGTCCAGCGCGGAGACGGCGCGTTCGGTGATCCCGAGCAGGGGCTCCTCGTCCCCGGTGAGGCCGGCCTCCCCGGAGCCGCCCCGCGCGTCGCGGGCCTCGTTCGCGGAGACCCGCACCAGCACTTCGCCCACGCGCACCACGACCCGGCTCGACGAGGTCAGGCCCTCGTCCGGGTCGCCCCAGCGGTAGTGGACCGCCAGCGCCTCGTCCCCGAGGTCGGGCTCGTGGGAGTCGACCACCTCTGAGGTCCAGTACGTGTCGTCCGACTCTTCGAGAAGGTCGTCCGACTCCGCCTCGAACTCCTCTTCGGCGGCCCGCGTTCCGCGCTCGGGCTCGCCGTCCTCATCGGTCGGCAGGCTGTAGGAGACGTCCAGCCACCCCAGGGTCCCGTCGGAGAACTCGCCGTACCAGGAGCAGGTCGCGTCGCTCTCGCTGAACAACGCGTTCGGCAGCTCGGCCCCGACCCGGTCCAGCTGGTCGCGGCTCGGGACGCCGCACGGGGGCTCCGGCAGGTCCTCGTTCCGGGGGGCGGCCCCTTCGGGCGCGGACGGGGCCCGGAGAGCGAGCACGGTCCCGGCGGCCCCTGCGACCACCGCATAGGCGCCCAGGGTGATCACCGCAGTGATGGCCACGGTGCGAGCGGTCCCGCCGCTCCGCGGAGGCCGCGGGGGCTGCGGGGGCTGCGGCGGAGGACCGGGCGGAGGGCCTGGCGGGGGGACGTTCGGGGGACCTGTGTACACGGCCCTGCTCCTTCCGGGTCAGCCGAACGCCGCGGCGGCGGCGTCGCCGAGAAGGTCCTCGGCATCGTCGATGTCGATCGCCTCGGCGTCGTCGGAGAGGGAGAGGACGAGCGTCCCCACGACCTCCCCTTCGCGGACGACGACGCTCGCGCGCTGGTCCGCGTCCTCGGTGTAGGCGAGGCCGTCGTCGATGGAGGTGAGGATGAGCACGCCCTCCTCACCGAGGTCGAGATCCCTTTCCTCGGTCTCGGCCTCCGCGTCGTCGGAGGCGTAGCGGTCCGGCTCCGAGGCCCGCTCGATCTGCAGCTCGTAGGTGGAGTCGGCGTCGCGGGGCGCCTCCTCGTCCCCGTACTGATCCACGAGGTCGGCGTCGGGCTCGGAGTAGGCGGCGAACCAGCCGATGTGCAGGGCGGCCTCTCGTCCGTCGACCTCGGCGTCCCAGGTGCATACGGTCTCGTAGCGGATCGTGCTCTGGGATTCCGGCTCGGCGCCGAGGCCGCGGAGGACGTCCTCCCCCAGGGCTCCGCACGGTTCGCCCGGCAGGCCGGGGGCGGTCTGGGGACCGGCGGTGGTGAGGCGCTCGTAGGCGTACACGCCCGTCGCGGTGAGCGAGCCGGCGACGACCAGCGTCACGGCGACGGTGGCGACGACGGCCACCCCTGTGCGGGCGGGCCGGTGCGGGGGCGGAGGAGGCGGGTACGTCATGCGGTGGCCCTAGCCGGGGAGAGGGGGCGGGACTTCCTCCAATGCTCGCATACGGTAATCGGGTGATTCGCGCGAGGTAGCAGAGAAGGGTGTGAACCCTGACACGGCGGTCTCGCATACGGCGCATTCGCGTCCGGCGTTCACCCCGCGTAACAGTTAGGAAACTATCCAGTTTTCCTGGATTGCCTTCACGGGGCCACCGGCTGACACTCGGGGCTCACGCACCGCATATGGGAGCGCTCCCACTTGCGGTGCCGACCGTGTCCCCCCGATGAAAGGCCGACCATGGCACGCATCCGTGACCGACGGCGCCTCCCGCGCGTCCGCCCCGCCCCCGCAGCGCTCGCCGCCCTCGTGATCGGCGCCGCCGGGCTCGCGGCCGCCGCGACCGACGGCGCCCCGGCCGGCGCCGACCCCGCCGCCGGTTCCGCGGCCGTCGTCCCCGTGGGCAGCGGCGGCTACACCGACGAGCGCCCCGCCGGGGAGCCCGGCCCGAGCGACCAGAACGGCGCCCCCGTCGCGCCCAAGGTCACCGACGACTTCGAGGGCCCGGCCCCCACCAACGAGTGGTGGTCCTCGCTCATCTTCCAGCGCTACCCGGGCAACCCCTACGGCGAGAACCTCTACGCCCACCCCTTCAGCTTCCGCCCGCACGCCGGCGGGCTGGAGGTCGGCTACCCCGACGAGCCGAACCTGGTCGCCGACGGGCTCAAGTACGAGTACCCCCACACCGCCGACCTGACGATGGGCGCCTCCGGCCTGGACGCCCCGCGCACCGAGGTCGCCGACCACGGCGACTGGACCGTCACCGCCCAGTGGGAGGGCGGCGGCACCCTGCGCACCACGATCGGCCAGGGCCTGCCCTTCGCCTACGCCGAGACCGAGGGCGCCGACCCCGAGGTCTCCTTCACGAGCGCGCCCGAGGTCTGGCACGAGGAGGGCGACGTGGTCGGCGCCACCGTCGGCGGCCGCCACTACGCGCTCTTCGCCCCCTCCGACGCGCAGTGGACGCGCTCGGGCAACGCCTTCACCGCCCCCGGCGCCTCGTACTACTCGGTCGCCGTCCTGCCCGGCCCCGGCGACCTGGACGCGTTCGCGCCCTACGCCCACTCCTTCGTCACCGGCTCGCGGGTGGAGTACGCCTACGACGAGGCCGCGGCCGAGCTGACCTCCACCTACCGGCTGACCACCGAGCCGAAGGAGGGCACCGAGGACGGCACGCTCATGGCGCTCTACCCGCACCAGTGGGACGCCGCCGCCGACCCGCTGACCGACCTGGCCTACGCCTCCCCGCGCGGGGAGATGCGGGTGGTCGACGGCGCGCGGTTCACCACCGAGCTGAGCACGCACGGCCTGCTGCCCGGCCTGCCCACCGCCGACGGCGCCGACGAGGGGCGCATGCGGGCCCTCATCGACGAGGAGCTGCACCACGAGGACCCGTTCCGCGGCGGCGACGACACCTACTGGAACGGCAAGGCCCTGGGGCGGCTCGCCCAGCTGGTGCCCATCGCCGACTCGATCGGCTACACCGAGGGCCGGGACGGGCTGCTGGAACTGGTCAAGGGCCGGCTGGAGGGCTGGCTGACCGCCGGGGGCGCGCGCCAGTTCCACTACGACTCCGCCTGGGGCACCATGCTCGGCTACCCCGACTCCTTCGGCGCCGCCGACCAGGTCAACGACCACGATTTCCACTACGGCTACTTCGTGCAGGCCGCAGCCGTCGTCGCCCGCTACGACCGCGACTGGGCCGCCGAGGACGCCTGGGGAGGCATGGTCCGGCTGCTCATCCGGGACGTCGCCGAGACCGACCCGGAATCGGACCTGTTCCCGCGCCTGCGCTCCTTCTCGCCCTACGCCGGGCACGGCTGGGCCTCCGGCCACGCCGGGTTCGCCGCCGGCAACAACCAGGAGTCCTCCTCCGAGGGCATGCACTTCGCCGCCGCCACGGCCCTGTTCGGGGCCGCGACCGGCGACCGCGAACTGCGGGACCTGGGCGTCTTCCTGCACGCCACCCAGGCCTCCACGGTGACCCGCTACTGGCAGGACCACGGGGGCGGCACCTTCCCCGAGGGGTTCGAGCACGACGTCGTCGGCATGGTGTGGGGCGACGGCGGCGACTACCGCATCTGGTGGGACGGCGGCGACGAGGAGCACTACGGCATCAACTACCTGCCGATCACCGCGTCCTCGCTCTACCTGGGCCACGACCCCGAACACGCCGCCGCGATGCACGCCTCCCTGGAGGACCGGCTGGGCGGCGAGCCCCAGGTGTGGCGGGACGTCCACTGGGAGCACCAGGCGCTCTCCGACGGCCCGGCCGCGCTGGCGCGCTTCGAGGAGCAGTGGGCGTCCTACGAACCGGAGGCCGGCGAGTCCAAGGCGCACACCTACCAGTGGGTGTCCACGCTCGCCGAGGCGGGCACCGTGGACACGTCGGTCACCGCGGACACCGCCCACTACGCGGTCTTCGACAACGGGGGGACGAAGACCTACGTCGCCTACAACCCCGGGACCGCGCCGCTCGACGTCTCCTTCTCCGACGGGGCGTCCATGACCCTGGAGGCCGGTGAGCTGGGGACCGCCTCCTCCTGACGGCCGGAGACGGAGCACGCCCGGTGGGGCCCTGCCCCCGCTCCGCCGGGCCTCCCGTCTTCACGCCCGTTTAATGTCCCCGCCCTACGATGAGCGTGTGACATGTCCCAAGTGCCAAGGCCAGATGCAGACCTTCGACCGGCAGGGGATCCACATCGAGCAGTGCATGGGCTGCCGAGGGATCTTCCTCGACCGCGGTGAGCTGGAGCAGATCGTCGCTGCGGAAGAGAGCCACTACGGCGCCCCGCCGCCCTACCCCGGCCGACCGTCGCACGGCGCACCGCACGGCGGCGGACGGGCCTACCCGGTTCCGCCGGACTCGCCGCGCGGTTACGACAAGGGCCGCCGCGACTCGCCGAGCCCTTACGGGCACAAGGGTCACGGCTACAAGGACTCCCCGCGGCCCTACGGCGGGGGGTACGGCTACAAAGACTCGCCGCGCCCCTATGGCCGGCGTAAGAAGAGCTTCCTAGAGCAGCTGTTCGATTGAACCCGCTGATCTGCCCTGAGTGCGGTGAGCTCGACGAGGCACCGGGCCCCGGGCCGTCGGGGGAGGGGCTGCACTGCCGCTTCTGCGGACACGTGCGGCCCTTCCTCCGTGCACCCCTGCTCTGTGTGACCGGCCCCAGCGGCACGGGCAAGTCGACCGTGGGACGGCTGCTCATCGAGGCGCTGGCGGACCGCTTCGTCGTGCTCGAACAGGACGTCCTGTGGGTCGAGGGCCTGCGCGACGACTCGCCCGACCACCGCCCGTTCCGCTCCACATGGCTGCGCACGGCCGCGATGGTCCAGCAGAACGGGCGCCCGGTGGTGCTCTTCGGCACGGTGGTGCCGCCCGAGTTCGAACCGCTGCCCGAGCGCGCGCTGTTCTCGCGCATCCACTACCTCGCGCTCACCTGCGACCCGGACGTCCTCGCCGACCGCCTGCGCGCGCGGCCGTCGTGGCGGGAATGGGACGAGGAGCGCATCGAGGAGATGCTGGAGTACGCGCAGTGGGTGTCCGAGACGGCGGCGGAGATGCACCCGCCCGTCGACCTCTTGGACACGAGCTCTTCGCCCCCCGAGGAGACGGCCAAGGCCGTTCGAGCGTGGGTGGAGCAGGCGGCACACGGCCTCTGAAAGCCCTGTCGTCGAAGGGAACCGGCGCGGCAGCCGGTCCCGTCGTAGTGGTCCCCATCCGCCGGACACCGGCGCCGAACACCTTCTTCGCGAAGGGGGACCGTACGAGCGGGATACCGCCCTCACACCGCCGGGCCGCCGTGGCGGGTCGCGGCGGCGATGGCGGCCGCGAGGTCGGGCATGTCCCGGTCCTCCAGCGCCGAGACCGTCACCCGCAGCGCCGGGCGCGCCTCGGTGCGGAAGCGCGATCCGGGGGCGACCGCCCATCCCCGTGCCAACAGGCCCGCCACGGCGGAGCCCTCGTCGGGGACCGGGACCCACACGTTCACGCCCGAGCGGCCGCGGGCCGCGATCCCGTGCGCCGCCAAGTGCTCGATCAGGGCCGTGCGGCGCCGGGTGTAGGAGCGGCCGACCTCCTCGGGCGCCGCCGCGCCGGTGCGCCACATGTGCACGAACGCCTCTTGGAGCACGTGGCTGACCCACCCCGGGCCCGTCTGGATCAGGGCGCGCACCCGGTCGACGGTCACCATGTCACCGGCGACCATCGCCAGGCGCAGGTCCGGCCCGTACCCCTTGGCGGCCGACCGCACCACCGCCCAGCGGTCCGTGGTGCCGAACACCCCGTGGAAGGGGAGCTCCACCCAGCCGAACCCGTGGTCGTCCTCGACGGTGAGCACGGCGGGGTGCTCGGAGAGCACCCCGCGCAGGGCGGTCGCGCGCTCCCGGCTCAGCGCCGCGCCGGTCGGGTTCTGCGCCCGGTTGGTGATCACCACCGCGCGGGCCCCCGCACGCAGCGCCGCCGACAGCTCGCTCGGCAGCGGCCCTTCGCCGTCGACCGCCATCGGCACGCTCTTCAGGCCGATCGCGGCGAGCAGGTCGTGTTCGCTCGGCCAGCCGGGGTCCTCCAGGGCCACCGTGTCCCCGGGGCGCAGCGCCGAGCGGAGCACCCGGTCGATGCCGTCCAGGGCGCCCGAGGTCAGGCCGAGCGAGGCGGTCGGCACGCCGTCGGCCCCGAACACCTCGGCGGCGGCCTCGGCCATGGCCGGCAGCACCGGGGCGTCCCCGTACAGCGGCGGGGTGCGCCCCTGGCGGTCGCGGGCGACCGCGGCCAGGGCGGCCGCCAGGTCGGGCAGCAGCCGCGGGTCCGGGTTGCCGGTGGCGGCGTCGCGGGTGCCCGGGGGCACCGCGCCGGGGCCGGTCTCACGCGGGGCGGCGGCGGGGCGCTGGCGGACCCGGGTGCCGCGCCGCCCCCCGGTCTCCACCAGGCCGCGGTCGCGCAGCAGCCGGTAGGCGGCGGCCACGGTGTTGGGGTTGACCCCCAGGTCGCCGGCGAGGTCGCGGATGGGGGGCAGCAGCGTCCCGGCCTGGAGCCCTCCGCCGACGATCTCCCGTTCCACGCTGTCGGCGATCTCGTGCGAGCCGCGTCCGGTGATGACCATGACCGCATTATCCAGCAGCGCAGGGCCTGGAGGCACACCGGCGCGTCGGCGGGTGCGCGGCAAAACCTGACGGACGGCGGCGCGCCGTTTGGACGATCATAGAACATCCGCGATTCACTCTTATTTTCGGGGTGTTTTTCATCAATTCTTCATTGCGTGCTGCGCAATGCGTTGCGTCCTGCGGTTCTTCGGCGGTGGCCCGTAATGATCGACTACGCGCCCAGGGTGGCCGCCGGGCGGCTCCGCGGGGCTGTGTGCAGGGGGTTCGCTCAACGAATTTGTCCGCTCTGACCTGCGGATAAGCCGTGTTCGCGGTCTTGCCCACTTGAAGTGGGGGTGGGGTCATGCTTTTCAATGGGTCATACGCGAAGTTTCACCCTCGCCGTCGTGTGCCGGACGAGCGAAGGGTGTTCTAGTGTGAGGAGTCGACCTATTAAAGGGCAGGATCAGCAGCGATTTGGAGACGACCCGCTAGCCGTTCGCGACACCGACCACTACAAAGCCGAATACGTGACCGGGTTCGTCGACAAGTGGGACGAGCTCATCGACTGGAAGCGCCGCTACGAGAGCGAGGGGCGCTTCTTCGTGGACCAGCTCAAGGAGCGCGGGGTCCGCGAGGTGCTCGATGTCGCGGCCGGAACCGGCTTTCACTCGGTGCGCTTGGTCGAAGAGGGGTTCGACACCGTCAGCGCTGACGGAAGCCCTGAGATGCTCGCCAAGGCGTTCCACAACGGGATGGCCTACGGCGGGCACATCCTGCGCGTCGTCCAGGCCGACTGGCGTTGGCTCAACCGCGACGTGCACGGGACCTATGACGCGATCATCTGTCTGGGCAATTCGTTCACCCACCTGTTCTCCGAGCGGGACCGCCGCAAGGCCCTGGCCGAGTTCTACGCCATGCTCAAGCACGACGGCGTACTGATCATCGACCAGCGCAACTACGACGCCCTGCTGGACGGCAAGTACGGGAACAAGCACACGTACTACTACTGCGGTGAGGAGGTGTCCGCCGAGCCGGAGCACGTCGACGAGGGCCTCGCGCGCTTCGTCTACCGGTTCCCGGACAAGTCCGAGTACCACCTCAACATGTTCCCGCTGCGCAAGAACTACACGCGGCGGCTCCTGCGCGAGGTGGGCTTCCAGAAGGTGGACACCTACGGGGACTTCCAGGAGACCCACCAGGGTGAGGAGCCGGACTTCTTCATCCACATCGCCGAGAAGGCCTACCTGCGGGAGGACGACCTCTCCGGGAACTACTCGGCGGCGGTGCGCACCGCCCGGGAGTACTACAACTCCTCGGACGCCGACACCTTCTACCACACGATCTGGGGCGGCACCGACATCCACGTCGGCCTGTACGACTCCCCGGACGGCGACATCGCCGAGGCGAGCCGCCGCACCGTGGAGCGGATGGCCGGCAAGGTGGAGATCGGCCCCGACACCCAGGTCATCGACGTGGGCGCCGGCTACGGCGGTTCCGCGCGCTTCCTCGCCCGCCAGTTCGGGTGCAAGGTCACCTGCCTGAACCTGAGCGAGGTGGAGAACGAGCGCAACCGGGAGATGAACCGCGAGGCGGGCCTGGACCACCTGATCGACGTGGTCGACGGCTCCTTCGAGGACATCCCGTGCCAGGACAACGCCTTCGACGTGGTCTGGTCGCAGGACGCCTTCCTGCACAGCGGCGACCGGCCCCGGGTCCTGGAGGAGGTCGCCCGCGTGCTGCGCACCGGCGGGGACTTCGTCTTCACCGACCCGATGGCCTCGGACGCGGCGACCCAGGACGCGCTGCGCCCGATCCTGGACCGGCTGCACCTGGACAGCATGGGCACGCCCGGCTTCTACGACAAGCAGACGGCGCGCCTGGGCATGTCCAAGGTCGAGTTCGACGACCTGACCGAGCAGCTGCCCCGCCACTACGGCCGTGTGCTGGCCGAGACCGAGTCCCGTGAGTCCGAGCTGACCGGAAAGATCAGCGAGGCCTACCTGACGCGGATGAAGACCGGTCTGCGCAACTGGGTCCACGGCGGCGAGTCCGGCTCGCTGGCCTGGGGGATCCTGCACTACAAGTCCTGATCCCGCCTCCCGGGAACGGCGGGCGCGCCCTGGGCCCGCCGCCCCGGCCCGGTCCCCGGCTCGCGGGGGGCCGGGCCGGTGGTCGTCCCGGGGAATGAGGCTCCAGGCTCGGGGGCGCGGCGATGCGTCGGCCTGCCGCGTCCCCGGTTCCCGGCCGGGCGCCTTCGGGCGCACCCCCGGACGAAGCCCTCCGTCAGCCGGCGCCGGGAGCGTCCGCGGCGTCGGAGCGTGCGGCCCCGGAGCGGACGAGCCCGGCCGCCCGGCCTTTCGCGGAGACGACCAGGGCCATCTTGCGCGAGGCCTCGTCCAGCATTTCGCCGTCGAGGGTGACCGCTCCCCGGCGCTGCACGGACGTGGCGTGCTCGTAGGCCTCCAGGATGCGCTCGGCCCGGTCGAACTCGGCCTGGTCGGGGGCGTAGACCGTGTTGGCCGCCTCGACCTGGGAGGGGTGGACCGTCCACTTGCCGTCGTAGCCGAGGGCGGCGGTGCGCCGGGCCGAGGTCTGGAAGGCCTCGGGGGCGCGGACCTTGAGGTTCGGTCCGTCGATCGCCTGCAGGCCGTTGGCGCGCGCGGCGGTGAGGATGCGCAGCAGCACGTAGTGGTAGGCGTCCCCGACGTCGTAGCCGGCCGGCTGCTCCCCGACCTCGAGGCCGCGCATGTTCATCGACGCCATGAAGTCGGCGGGGCCGAAGACCAGCGCCTCAAGGCGCGGGGACGCGGCGGCCACGGCGTCGACGGCGGACAGGCCGCGGGCGTCCTCGATCTGCGCCTCGATGCCGATCCGCCCGGGCTCCAGGCCGCACGCGCGCTCCACCTGGGTGAGCAGGAGGTCCAGCCACTGGACGTGGACCGGGTCGGTCACCTTGGGCAGCACCAGGCAGTCCAGGTCGGCCCCGGCCCGCTCCACCACGGTGATCACGTCCCGATAGGTCCACGGCGTGTCCAGTGCGTTCACGCGGACCGTGCGCACCCGCGCGCCCCATCCGCCCTCGGTGAGCGCGGCGGCCGCGGCGTCGCGCGCGCGGTCCTTCTCCGAGGGGGCCACGGCGTCCTCCAGGTCGAGGAAGAACGCGTCGGAGGCGATCTCGCGCGCCTTCTCGACGAATCGGGGGTTGGATGCCGGGACCGCGAGGACCGAGCGTCGCGACCGGTAGGGCGCCGCAGCCATGTTCCACTCCTGCCGTGTTCGGGTTCGGGACCGAAGGCGGACGTGCCGCCGTCGGACTCTATCCCGCACTCGAAAGGCACATTAGGGTGCATTCCAGGCATGTCCGTGCGTAGGTGGGCGCGCCGACGGGGACGAGATCCATGGGGGAAAGGGGAGCGATGAGCCGGACGAGCGACGTGTCGCCGCACGAGGGGCCGCGCACCGAGGCGTACCCGACTAGTTCGCACTGGGGTTCCTACGAGGTCCTCGTCGAGGACGGCAAGGTGGTCGGCGCGCGTCCCGACCCCCGCGACCCCGACCCCGCACCGCTCATCGGCAACGCCGCCGGAGCCCAGCACCACCCCGCGCGGGTGGCGCGCCCCACCGTGCGGCGCCGGTGGCTGGACGGCGGTCCGGGCCCCGACCCCCGGCGCGGGGACCCCGACGACGAGTACGTCGAGGTCGACTGGGACACCGCGGCCGAACTGGTCGCCCAGGAGCTGGGCCGGGTCCACCGCGAGCACGGCGGCGAGGCCGTCTTCGGCGGCTCCTACGGCTGGGGCAGCGCCGGGCGGTTCCACCACTCGCAGAGCCAGCTGCACCGGTTCCTCAACACCGCGGGCGGCTACACCCGCAGCCGCGCCACCTACAGCCACGCCGCCGTGGAGGTCCTCTTCCCGCACCTGGTCGGGGCCACGGGCGCCCACGCGCTGCTGGAGCGCGCGCCCACCTGGCCGGCGATCGCCGAGCACACCGACCTCATCGTGTCCTTCGGCGGGCTGCGCAGGTCCAACACCTGGATCGCCTCGGGCGGGCGCGCCGCGCACACGGCCGTTCCGGGCATGCGCGCGGCCGCCGAGCGCGGCCTGCGCACGGTCTCGATCAGCCCGCTCAAGGACGACACCATCGACGAGATGGGCGCCGAGTGGCTGCCTGCGGCGCCCGGCACCGACACCGCGGTCATGCTGGCCCTGACCCACGTGCTGTTCGAGGAGGGCCTGGCCGACCGCGCCTTCCTCGACCGGTACACCGTCGGCGCCGACGTGGTGCGGCGCTACGTCACCGGCGAGACCGACGGGGTGGCCAAGACGCCCGAGTGGGCCGCCCCGATCTGCGAGCTGCCCGCCGAGACCCTGCACGCGCTGGCGCGGCGCATGGCCGCGGGGCGCACCCTGGTCAACGTCGGCTGGTCGGTGCAGCGCGTCCGGTACGGCGAGCAGCCCCTGTGGGCGGGCCTGGCGCTGGCCGCGTGCCTGGGGCAGATCGGCCTGCCCGGCGGCGGGTTCGCCACCGGGTACGGCTCCATGGGGCGCTACGGCGGCGGCGCCACCCCCGGTGGCCTGCCGCGCTTCCCCAAGGGCTCCAACCCCGTCGACCGCCTCATCCCGGTCGCCCACACCTCGGAGATGCTGCTGCGCCCGGGGGAGGAGTTCGACTTCGACGGCGAGCGCCTGACCTACCCCGACATCCGCTTCGTCGCCTGGTCCGGAGGGAACCCGTTCCACCACCACCAGGACTTGGCGCGCCTGACGCGGGCCTTCGGCCGCCCGGACACCGTCCTGGTGGTCGAGACGCACTGGACCGCCACCGCGCGCCACGCCGACATCGTGCTGCCGTCCACCACCACCCTTGAGCGCGAGGACATGGCGGCCAGCCAGGGCGACCTGCGCCTCAACGTGATGCGGCGGGCGGTCGAGCCGTACGCGGAGGCGCGCGACGAGTACGAGATCTACAGCGCGGTCTGTGCGCGCATGGGCCTGGAGAAGGACTTCACCGAGGGCCGCACCGCCGAGGAGTGGATGCGGCACATGTACGGGCAGTGGCGCGCGCGCCAGCACGAGATGTTCGGCGCCGACCTGCCGGCCTTCGACGACTTCTGGGAGGCCGGGGGCGTCGACCTGCCCGGGCGGGTGGACGACGAGGCCATGGCGGCCTTCGCCGAGTTCCGCCAGGACCCGGTGGGCAGCCCGCTGCAGACCCCGAGCGGCCGCATCGAGCTGTTCTCGGCGACCATCGCCGGCTTCGGGTACGCCGACTGCCCGGGCTATCCCATCTGGCTCCCGGGGGAGGAGAGGATCGGGTCCTCGCGCTCGCGCCGGTGGCCGCTGCTCCTGCTGGCCAACCAGCCCCAGGGGCGCCTGCACAGCCAGCAGGACATGGGTGCCTACAGCGCCTCGCTGAAGGTCCAGGGGCGCGCACCGGTGCGCATGAACCCCGACGACGCCGCGGCGCGCGGGCTGTCCGACGGGGACCTGGTGAAGGTGCACAACGACAGGGGCAGCCTGATCGCCGGGGTGCGGGTGTCCGACGCGCTGCGCCCCGGGGTGGCGCAGCTGTCCACCGGCGCCTGGTACGACCCGTCCGCCGAGGACGTGACGTGCGCGCACGGCAACCCGAACGCGCTGACCGACGTGGTGGGGACCTCCCGCCTGGCGCAGGGGTCGACCGGACAGCACGTGCTGGTGGAGGTCGAGGCCTACCGGGGCGACCCGCCGCCGGTGAGGGCCTTCACCCCGCCGGTCCCGGTGCCCTCTTCCTCCTGATCTGGAACATAGGTTAGCCTCTACTAAGTTCTTTCACCGGTACCGGGCCCCCACCGGCACCGGTGTCCGGTGGTGCCCTGCCGCGCCCGGAACGGAGTCGGAGGAGACGAGTGGCCTTGCCAAGGCGGTGCGCCCGCCCGGTCCCTGAGGTCGGGACGGGATGAGCGCCCAGACGGCGGCGCCGGAACGGCGCTCCCCGGACCGGGACGAGGCGACACAGGCGCTCGCGAAGCGCACCAGGGCCGGCGCCAAGGTGCACACCGCCAGAGCGCTGGGGCTGCTCGTCGCCATCGGGGTCCTGCTGCTGTGCGTGGGGCTCAGCGTTTCGGTCGGCGCCAAGTCCATTCCGCTGGGCACCGTCTGGGAAGCGCTGGTCAGCAACGACGGCTCCTACGACCACAGCGTCGTCGTCGAGCTGCGCATCCCCCGCGCGGTCCTGGGCGTCTTCGTCGGCGCGGCCCTGGGCCTGTCCGGGGCGCTCATGCAGGGCCTGACCCGCAACCCCCTGGCCGAACCGGGCATCCTCGGCGTCAACTCCGGCGCCGCGGCCGCCGTGGTGGTCGCCATCTTCGTCTTCGGCCTGACCAGCCCGGGCGCCTACGTGTGGTTCGCTTTCGTCGGCGCGGCGGTCGCGGCCCTGGCCGTCTACGCGCTGGGCAGCCGCGGACGCAGCCAGGCCACCCCGGTGCGCCTGGCGCTGGCCGGGACCGCCGTGGCCGCGGTGCTGCAGGGCCTGGTCTACGCGGTCATCGTGCTCGACGACTTCGTCTTCGACCGGATCCGCTTCTGGCAGGTCGGCTCCCTGGTCGGGCGCGACCTGGAGCTGTTCTCCCGGATCTGGCCCTTCCTGGTCACCGGGGTGGTCATCGCCCTGCTGCTGGCGCCGGCGCTGAACACCGTCGCCCTCGGCGACGACCTGGCCGCGGCGCTGGGCGCGCACATCAACCGCACCCGGCTGCTGGCGGCGGTGGCGATCGTGCTGATGTGCGGCGCGGCCACCGCCACCGCCGGGCCCATCTGGTTCGTCGGGCTGACCGTGCCGCACGTGGCGCGCGCGATCACCGGCCCCGACCAGCGCTGGCTGCTGCCCTACTCGGCGGTGCTGGCCGCGGTGCTGCTCACCGCCGCCGACACCCTGGGCCGGGTGGTGCTGCCCACCGGCGAACTGGAGGTCGGCATCATCACCGCGCTCGTGGGGGCGCCCGTGTTCATCGCCCTGGTCCGGCGCAACAGGATGGCCCAGATATGACCGCGACGACCCCGCGCGCGGGCAGCGTGCGCAGCGGACGCCCGGTGCGCACCCGCTCGGGCCGCGTCTCCTTCCTGGTCCGGCCGCGCACGGCCGCGGTGACGGGCGCCCTCGTGGCGGCCATCGCGGCCGTGTTCGCCGCGCTGCTGATGCTCGGCGAGTACGAGATCACCCTGCCGCGGGTGGCCGCCGCGCTCGCCGGGCAGGGCGAGCGGCTGGACCTGTTCTTCGTGCGCGACGTGCGCCTGCCCCGCGCCTGGGTCGCGGTGCTCGTCGGCGCCTCGCTGGGGGTGGCCGGCGCGGTCTTCCAGAGCCTGTCCCGCAACCCCCTGGGCAGCCCGGACATCATCGGCTTCACCGGCGGCGCGGCCACCGGCGCCGTGCTGACCATCCTCGCCTTCGGCGGGTCGATGCTGCAGGTGTCGCTGGGCGCGGTCGCCGGCGGTGTCGCCACCGCCGGGTTGGTGTACCTGCTGGCCATGAAGAACGGCGTCCAGGGCTACCGGCTGATCCTGGTCGGCATCGGCATCAGCGCCATGCTCACCTCCGTGCGCGACTACCTGATCACCCGCGCCGACCTCACCGACGCCAAGGCCGCCCAGGTGTGGATGATCGGCAGCCTCAACGCCCGCGGGTGGACCGAGGTCATCGCGGTCGCGGTGTGCATGGCGGTGCTGCTCCCGCCGCTCCTGGCGATGGGGCCCCGGCTGCGCCTGATGGAGATGGGCGAGCAGACCGCGCACGCCCTGGGCGTCCCGGTGCAGCGCACCCAGGCGGTGGCGCTGCTGGCGGCCAGCGCCCTGACCGGGGCGGCGATCGCCGTCGCCGGGCCGATCGCCTTCATCGCCCTGGCCGCACCGCAGTTGGCCCGCCGGCTGCTCCGCTCGACCGGCACGACCCTGTTCGGCGCGGCCCTGATGGGGGCGCTGCTGCTGGTCACCGCCGACCTGGTGGCCCAGCACGCGCTGAGCCCCGCACAGCTGCCGGTGGGCGCGGTGACCGCGGTCATCGGCGGAAGCTACCTCGTCTGGCTGCTCTACCGTGAATGGCGGACCGGACGTGCCTGACCGGCGCCACCGACTCGACGCACACACAGGAGAAAGCGCGATGCCCGAACCGTCCCGGCTGTGGGGGGAGAACCTGACGCTCGCCTACGACCAGAGCGTCATCTCCCGTGACCTGGGGATCAGCATCCCGGACAACTCCTTCACGGTCATCGTCGGCCCCAACGCCTGCGGGAAGTCGACGCTGCTGCGCGCGCTGTCGCGGATGCTCAAGCCGCAGTCGGGGGCGGTGCACCTGGACGGGCGCCTGATCTCGTCCTACCCCTCCAAGGAGGTGGCGCGGCGGCTGGGCCTGCTGCCCCAGTCCTCGATCGCCCCCGACGGCATCACCGTGGCCGACCTGGTGGCGCGCGGGCGCTACCCGCACCAGAAGCTGCTGCGCCAGTGGTCCGGCTCCGACGAGGCGGTGATCACCGAGTCCATGGAGGCGACCGGCGTCGCCGACCTGGCCGACCGGATGGTCGACGAGCTGTCCGGCGGGCAGCGCCAGCGGGTGTGGCTGGCCATGGTGCTGGCCCAGCAGACGCCGCTGCTGCTGCTGGACGAGCCCACCACCTACCTCGACATCGCCCACCAGATGGACGTGCTCGACCTGTGCGCCGAGCTGCACCACGAGCGCGACTACACCCTGGTCGCGGTCCTGCACGACCTCAACCAGGCCTGCCGCTACGCCACCCACCTGATCGTCATGAAGGACGGGGCCGTGGTGGCCGAGGGCGCGCCCTCCGAGATCGTCACCGCCGGCCTGGTGGAGAAGGTGTTCGGGCTGCCCGTGCGGGTGGTCCCCGATCCGGAGACCGGGACCCCCATGATCGTGGCGGTCGACCGCCGCGGCACCATCACCCGCCGCGCGCGCGGCACCGAGGAACCCACCGGAGCCCAGGAGGCCCAGGAGGCCCAGGACGAGGCTCAGGACGACGCGGTACTGGAGAAGCCCCGCTCGGCCTGACACCGCCCCATGACCTTAGAGAGCGGTCCCGCAACGGGGACCCTCCCTGTCATCCATGCTCCAGGAGCGGCGCCACCGGGCGCCGGCCGTCCGGGCGGCTTGGCGAAGCCGTAGAAGCGCCCCGTGCGTCAGGTCCGCCGGGCTTCCTTAGGCCCGGACTCCCACTCCCTCTCCGCCTCGGCCAGCAGGTACGGCGCGACCGCTGTCTCGGCCCCCGAGAGGGCGGCCAGCGACGCCGACGCCGCGACCGGGTCGGGCGCGGCCGCCGCGACCCGCCCGCCCGAGACCTCGATGAACCGGAGCGCGGCGGCACCGTCCTGGTGGTCTCCCAGGACCTCCTGGAGGTTCGCGGCCCAGCGGCGCAGGCGGGCGGCGGGCGTGCCCAGGACCGGTTCGGAGGCCGAGGCCGCGTAACGGACGCGTTTGGCGGCCTTGCGGACCTCATGCCAGGCCTCGTCCCGGGAGGCGCGGTCGGTCGCGGCGAGCGCGCGCTCGTGGGCGGACCGCATGCGCGCGAGCGCGTCACCGACCTGGTCGTCGAGCACCTTCTCAGCGGGCTTCCCGGCGCGCGGCCCGTTCAGCGGGGAGGAGCGCAGCCGGTCCAGCCGGTCGAGCAGGGCGAAGTACTCCTGCCCGTCGAGGGAGCGGACGGCCCTGCGCCGCGCCGCCTCCAGCCGGCCGTCGAAGACGGTGAGCCAGTCTCCCGTGAGGCGGACCCCGCCCGCCCGACGCGGTAGCTCGGCTAAGCGTGCGGTGAACCGTTCCCTCAAGACCTCCAGGTCACGGGATTCCCCCAGAGCGGCCGCCAGCTCCCGCAGGGCGTCGGCGGTCGGTCGGACGGCCTTGCGGCCGACGACGGCGGGGAACCCCCGCAGGACCGTGCGGATGCGGCGGGTGGCCACGCGCATCTGGTGCAGCGCGTCCTCCTCGCCGGCGCGGACCCGGGGGTCGAGGGCGAGCATGTCCTCCACCTGGTCGAACAGGTAGCCCCGGACGGCGGCGTCGGCGGTCGGACCCGTCGGACGGGCCGGACGCTCGGGGACCAGGTCGCCCAGCAGCGTCAGTGTCTTGGACCCGGTGCGCGAGGGACGCGCCCCGGCGTCCGTCAGGCGGCGGCCGATCGCGTCCAGCAGCGCGCGGTCACCGGAACCGAGCTCGGCCTCGATCTCGCGCCAGCGCACCTCCCGTCCGTTCCTCAGGAGGACCTCGCCGTGCACGCGGTCGTCGGCTATGAGCGCCAGCGGTTCGCCGTCACCGCCGAGCAAGGCGGTCTCGGTCCGTTCGGTGGTGATGCGGGCGACCGGCACCAGCGCCGCCCCGCGCGCGGCGGAGGAGGCCAGCCGGACCAGCCGAGCGGGGATCCGGGTGGCGTGCGATCCGCGGGGGGCGCGGAACTCGCGCTTGCCGTCGGGGCCCCAGGGGATCTTCAGATGCCACCCGGTGTCCGGGCCGCCGAGGCGTCGGCGGAGCGTGATGCCGCGCGCGGCGAGGCGCAGGTCCTCGGTGTCGAAGTAGGTGGCGACGAGCCGGTGGGCCTGTTCGTCCATCCCGCCCGGCGCCAGATCGGCCGGCCGGGGCGGCTCGAACTCCGCGCCGACCTCGAACGTCGTCTCGATCTCCAGGTGATCGACCATCGCGGTCTCCAACAGAGTCCGGGCCGTACAGTCTAGGCGATCCCGCCCGATCCGCCCTGGGCCGCCGAGCGGCACGGTGCCCGGACCTCTACGCTCGGCGAGCGTCGGTGAGCGGGGTCGGGAGGGGCCGGGAGTGCACGATGTGCAGGCGGCTCACGGCGCGGGTGAGGACCACATAGAGGCGGTTCAGTCCGCGCTCCTCGGCGTCGGCGATACCCGACGGTTCGACGGCCACGACGGTGTCGAACTCCAGTCCCTTGGCGAGCGTGGCGGGGACGCACACGATGCGGTGCGACTCCAGGGCATCGGGGTCCTGCCCCAGATGGGCCGCCTGCACGCCCCGCTCCACGAGCCCCCGGTAGAGGGCCTCCAGGTCCCCGTCCGCGGCGATGAGTCCGATGGACCCCTCCTCGTCCAGCGCGCGCTTGCAGGCGTCGAGGGCGGCGGCGACCAGCCCGTCGGAGGGCGCCCGCTCGATGGTCAGCGCGCCGGGCGCCTGCCGGGCCGCGCTCGGGGCGGGCAGGTCCGGGGCGATCGAGGGGAGGAGCCGTGCCGCGAAGTCGATGATCTGGGCCGGCACCCGGTAGCCGCGGCTGAGGACCTGCAAGCGCGCGTCCTCCTTGCCCAGGTGGTGCAGCAGGTCGGCCCATCCGCCGGCAGCGGCCGGCGCGGTGCCCTGGGCGATGTCGCCCAGGACCGTGAGCGAGCCGCCCTGGGCCCGGCGGGCCACGGCCCGGCACTGCATCGGGCTCAGGTCCTGGGCCTCGTCCAGCACGATGTGGCCCAGCGTCGCGGGGCGGCGGACGAGGCACGCGGCCTCGTCGATGAGCACCAGATCGGCCCCGGACCAGGGGGCGGACCGCATCGAGCGCGGGCGCCGCGGGAACCGCACGGCCCGCCGCTCCTCCGGGGAGAGGATCCCCGCGGCGGCGCGCGCCAGCCGGTCGGGATCGGTGAGCAGGCCGAACACCAGCTTGACCGGGTCGGCCTTGGGCCACATGGCGGCCACGGCCGCCTTGACCTCGCGGCCGCGGGACAGCCGCTCGCGGGCACGGGGGTCGTCCGCCCTGCCGTCCGCCTCCATGAGGGTCTGCACCGCCCCGGCCAGGCGCTGCGCCAGCAGCTCCCGCCCGGCCCCGTAGGAGGCCTGCTGGCGGCGGATGCCGTCGACGATGGCGGCGATCTCCTCCGGCGGCACCCGGTACTTGCGCGACCCGACCGTCACCACCAGCGTCTCCTCGGCGGGACGCACCTGGGCCCACAGCGCGCGGGCGATGACCTCGGCCATACGCGCATCGCCCTTGACGCGGGCCGAGGCGGGCTCCTCGGCACCGGCCGGCCCGCCCGGCTCCCCTCGGGCGATCAGCTCCTCCAGGGTGAACTGCCCGGCCTCGGCCTCGCCGAGGGCGGGCAGCACGTTGCGGATGTAGGACAGGAAGGAGCTGCTGGGGCCGACGATCGCCACACCGCCTTCGCGGCGCAGGCGCTCGCGGTCGGTGTAGAGCAGGAAGGCGATGCGGTGCAGGCCCACCGCGGTCTTGCCGGTCCCCGGCGCGCCCTGCACGCACAGGCTGGTGTCCACAGAGGCGCGGACCAGGTCGTCCTGGTCCGGCTGGATGGTGGCGACGATGTCCCGCATGGGGCCGGTGCGGGGGCGTTCGATCTCCGTGGCGAGGAGGTCGGCCGCGAAGCCTCCCGCGCCTCCCGCGCCGCCCTCGGCTCCGTCGGCGAGGTCCTCGTCCTCGAACGCGGTCAGTTCGCCGTCGGCGCCGAACCCGTAGCGGCGGCGGGTCAGCACGCCCATGGGGGAGCGCGGGCCGGCCCGGTAGAAGGCGGACGAGACCGGCGCCCGCCAGTCCAGAACCATCGTCGCCCCGGAGGCGTCGCGGACATTCCGCCGGCCGATATAGGCGAGATCGGCGTCGGGCGTGCGGGTGGGGGTGAAGGGTTCGCCGGGGCCGGCCTCATAAAGGTCGCCGGGAGGGAAAGTGAGGCGTCCGAAAAAGAGCGGCGCGTCCGGGAGTTCGGCCAGGGCCTTCGCGCGGCGCTCGCGCGCGCGTTGCAGAACGGCGTTGGTGTACTTGTCGCCTACGGCATCGCCGAGGGCGGTTCCGGTGGCGAGCACTTCCCGGTGCATTCGGCGGAGGGCCTCGCGGGAGGCGGCGAGGTGGTCCCGTTCCGCGCGGAGTTCGGCGGCGCCGTGCGCGGGTGCGGCTGCGGAATCGGGCAGGCGTGACGGAGGCGTGCACGAGGACACGGAGGACTCCCCGGGATCGGTCGGGCTGGTCGTCGGGGCGGCGGATGCGCGGGTCCCGCCCCGGCGTGGCGACGGCCGGTTCGTTCCGATCCTCTGCGCGTCGGTGTGCCTTCGTGCACTTCCGCCGCGAAGAAGCGATCATACCCGTGAGAGGGGCCACTGACAATCCTCTTTTCCGTCTCCCTGATCCGGAGAATCCGTGTCGGAGCGCCGTGCGCGCACCGGGGTGCCGAATGCGCACGAGCAGCCGTAACGATGGGATAAATCGGGCGCTCCGGGCGGGGTACGGGATCGTGATCACCGGCGGTAGGGGGTATCCGTCCGGTATTTCCACCGGTCCAATCGGAGGCGACGGTGACGACGACGATGACGATCTTCTTCGGTGAGCTGTTCGGAACGGCGATCCTGGTCCTCTTCGGCTGCGGCGTGGTCGCCGCCCATGTTCTGAACAAGTCCAAGGCGCAAGGCGGGGGCTGGGTCCTGATCACCTTCGGGTGGGGCTTCGGCGTCATGGCGGGCGCCTACTTCGCGCTCCCGCTGTCGGGCGGACACATCAACCCGGCGGTCACACTCGGCCTGGCGGCCTCCACCGGAGAGTGGGCCACCGTCCCCGTGTACATGCTCGGCCAGATGCTCGGCGCGATCATCGGCGCCGCCCTGACGTGGCTCGTCTATCTCAGCCAGTTCAAGAACTCCGACGGGCCGTTCCTGGGGATCTTCTCCACCGAGCCCGAGGTGCGCAGCCCGGGCGCCAACTTCCTCACCGAGTTCATCGCCACCGCCGCCCTGCTGTTCATCGTCACCGCCACCGGGCAGAACGAGGAGCTCGCGCTGTCCGGGGTGGGCGTGCTCATCGTCGCCTTGGGCGTGGTCGGCATCGGCATGAGCCTCGGCGGCCCCACGGGGTACGCCATCAACCCCGCCCGCGACCTGGGGCCCCGCATCGTCCACCAGCTCCTGCCCCTGAAGGGCAAGGGCACTTCGGACTGGGGGTACGCCTGGGTGCCCGTCGTCGGCCCGCTGGCCGGCGGCGCGGTGGGCGGCGTCCTCGGCGCTTGGGCGCAGGGACTGGTCTAGCCTCAGGCGCCATCACCGGCGGCGGGCGGGGGCGACCCCGCCCGCTTTCGTCTGCGCCCGCCCGGTGTACTACCGTTTGTAGTCGCAGTCCGCGCAGGTGCGGACGTGCGCAGGGAACAGGGGAGCGGTCGTGGTCGAGGGGCTGACGAGCACCATCCAGCTGGTGTCGCTGGCGATGGCGGTCTGGTGCACCGTCTCCGCGTTCCGGGACCGCCCCATGGTGGTACCGCACCTGGTCGGCATGGCGGTGCTGTGGCTGCTCACCATCGCCCAGGCCGTGGTCTCGTCGGTGGTCTGGGCCGGGGGCGACCCGCCCGCCGAACCGGCGACCCTCGTCGGCTACCTGGCCACCGTGGTGCTCCTGCCCCCGGCGTGCGCCGTGTGGGGGTTCATGGAGCGCAGCCGGTGGGGGCCCGCGGTGATCGCCTTCGCCTGCTTCATCCTCCCGGTCCTGATGGTCCGGCTCGAGCAGATCTGGAACCCGCCCGTTGTCTGAGAGCCCCGTTGTCTGAGAACACCGTGCCGCAGAAGGGGGCCGCCCGCTCCGGGCCCGGCCGGGTCCTGGTCGCGGTCTACGCCGTGTTCGCCCTCGCGGCCACCGCGCGCGCGGGCGTGCAGATCGCCACGCGGTTCGAGGAGGCCCCGCTCGCCTACCTGCTCTCCCTGGCGGCGGGGATCGTCTACATCGTCGCGACCGTGGGCATCGCCAGGAGCGGGCGCACCTCCCACCGGGTGGCCATGGTCTCCTGCGCCATCGAGCTGTGCGGGGTTCTGGCCGTTGGCACGCTCAGCCTGCTGGACCCGGCGGCCTTCCCCGACGACACCGTCTGGTCGGGGTACGGAAGCGGCTACCTGTTCATCCCGCTGGTCCTGCCGGTCCTGGGCATGCTGTGGCTGCGCCATGTGGAGAAGGGGCGGACACCGGAGCGGGCCCAGACTTCCTGAGGGGCCCGGTTCTAAGGTGGCGTCATGAGCGAACCGCGCAGCGAGCACCCGTCCGTCCCGCCCGTCATCGGCCCAGCGCGCTTGGCCGAGCGCATGCGCGAGGGAGGCGACCTGGCCGTCGTCGATGTGCGCTGGTACCTGGACGGCCGCGACGGGCACGAGGCCTACCGCTCCGGCCATCTCCCGGGGGCGGTGTGGGCCGACGTCGACACGGACCTGTCCTCCGAGCCGACCCGGGAGGGCGGGCGCCATCCCCTGCCGACCCCGGAGGCGTTCGCCGAAGCGCTGGGACGCCTCGGCATCGGCGACCGTACGGAGGTCGTCGCCTACGACGATGCCGGAGGCTCCACCGCCGCGCGGCTGGTGTGGATGCTGCGCGTTCTGGGGTCGCCGGCCTCCGTCCTCGACGGCGGGATCCAGGCGTGGGAGGGCCCGCTCGAGAAGGAGGAGGTCCGGCCCGAGCCGCGCGTCCGCACGGCGGTGCCCTGGCCGGCCGAACGCTTCGCCTCCACGGAGGAGCTCAAGGACCTGAAGGAGCGCCCCGCAGGGCGGGTGCTTCTGGACGCCCGCGCGCGCGGGCGCTACACGGGGGAGCAGCCGGCGCCGGTCGACGCGCGCCCCGGACACGTCCCGGGGGCGCGTAGCGCCGAGTGGCAGGGCAATCTCGGGGCCGACGGGCGCTTCGCCGCGCCTGAGCGCCTCAGGGAGCGCTTCGCCGTCCTGGGAGTCGAAGGGGCGGAGTCGGTCACGGCCTACTGCGGGTCCGGGGTGACCGCCTGCCACGACCTCATCGCGCTGGAACACGCCGGTTTCGCGGGGGCGCGCCTGTACCCGGGGTCGTGGAGCGCTTGGGGGGCCGATACCTCGCTTCCGGTGGAGACCGGCGATCCGGAGGGTGGGACGGGCGACGCGCGCTGAACCGGAGCGCGCCGCCGAGACTGCACCGCGTGGCCTCGGGCATCTCGGGTTGGCAGGCGGCCACGCGGTGGACCTTGTGAGGAAGGCAATGACCATGTTCCGTCACGATGGGGTCGGAATGGGGACGACGCGCCGTTCTGTTCTCGAAACCGCACCTAGGTGCCGTCTCACCGGGTTCTAACCCGGCGCGGCGATACTTCATCGCAACAGGGACGAGAAGCCGGAGGAGTTCGGATGAGCGCGGAGGACAGGCGAGAGGCACCGGGCGACGAGCCCCGTACCGATCGGACCCCGGAGAACGCACCGGAGGCTCCGGCGGTGGACCCGACCGCCGACACGGTCGCGGAAGAGCCCCGCGCGGCCCGGGACGACCACGAGACACCGCACGAGGCGTCGCAGCAGGCGCCGCAGGACACGCCACCCGGGGCGCCGGGCCCCGCGGGGGCGGGCCCGTGGACCCCGCCCGGGGGCGCCACGTGGACCATGCGCTCCCAGGGCGGGCACGCTCCGGGCACCGCGGGTGTTGCGGGTGCTGCGGGTGCGCCGCCCCTCGGCGCGCACTCGGGGCCCCAGCCGAGCGTGCAGACGGGGCAGCACACCTCCTGGCAGTACGCCGCCTCCCACCCCTCGGGCCCCCACGCGGCCGGCCACGGGCCCGGCGCCGGGCACCCCGGCGGCGGGGGAGCGGTTCCCCCGACCTGGCCCGGCGCGGTGCCGCCGCCCGGGGGCCAGGACGGCGGAGGCTCCGGCGGCCGCCGCAAGCGCCCGGGGCCGGTGGCGATCGCGGCCGCGACCGCCCTGGTCACCAGCCTGATCGTGGGACCGGCGGCGGCCGTGGCCACGACCTTCCTGACCGGGGGGACGAGCAGTCCGGTCAGCTCGCTCACCGGGGGCACCGCGGGCTCGGTGTCGACCGGCAGCGTCAGCGAGGTCGCCGAGAAGGTGCTGCCGAGCGTGGTCTCGATCCAGACCGGGAGCGGCAGCGGGAGCGGGGTGGTGATCGGCTCCGACGGGAAGATCCTCACCAACGCCCACGTGGTGGCCGGCGCGAGCGGCGACTCGGTCCAGGTGCGGTTCAACGACGGCACGGACGCCCGGGCGAAGGTCCTGGGGGTCGACACCGTCTCCGACATCGCGGTGATCGAGGCCCAGGGCGTCAGCGGGCTGAGCCCGGCCACGTTCGGCGACTCCGACAAGGTCGAGGTCGGCGCGGACGTGGTGGCGATCGGGTCCCCGCTGGGGCTGTCCGGGACGGTGACCTCGGGTGTGGTGAGCGCGGTGGAGCGGCCGGTGAACACCGGGGCCGCCGACGGCGGGCAGGAGGAGCAGGACCCCTTCGGCCTGGGCACGCCCGAGCAGGGGCAGGTGCAGACCTCGACGGTGATCAACGCGATCCAGACCGATGCGCCGATCAACCCCGGCAACTCCGGCGGGCCGCTGATCAACATGAACGGCGAGGTGATCGGCGTCAACACGGCGATCGCCGGGACCTCCTCCGGGGGGCAGGGCGAGCCCGGATCGATCGGGCTGGGCTTCGCGATCCCGATCAACCAGGCCAAGCCCATCGCCGAGCAGCTCATCGACCAGGGCAGCGCGGACTACGCGGCGATCGGCGCCACCGTGGCGGCCGACCGGGACGGCGTGCGCATCGTGGACACCTCCAAGGGAGGGGCCGCGGCCGAGGCCGGCCTGGAGAGCGGCGACGTGGTCACCTCCGTCGACGGCGAGGCGGTGGACGGCCCGGACGGGCTGATCGCCAAGATCCGCTCCAAGCAGCCGGGGGAGACCGTGACCATGGGCTACACGCGGGACGGCAAGGAGGACGAGGTCCAGGTGACCCTGGACGCCCAGTCGGCCGACAGCATCGGCGGCTGAGGCCCGGCGAGCGGCGGGCCGGGAGGGGGACCCCGGTCCGCCGCTCGCCGCGCCGAAGTCGTGCCGCGGGCGCCGACGGTCCGTCCTCCGGGCCCAACGGGGAATGACGAAAGAGCGAGCGGAAATCGAAGAATCGGCCGATCGGCCCTCCCTCGGGAAACTTTTCCTCCCGCTCTGCGCGTTTGGCTTGATAAGAGAGGGCGATAACCCTCTTCACGGGGGAACGGCCGGATTCGGCCGGTGGCGGCGACCTGCGGATTCCTTCCTCATCCGCAGTCGCCGCCCACTGTTTTCCGGGGGTTCGCCGTGAATGCCCGCCGGCGCGGGTAAACACTCGGCAACATGGACGCGGAACCGGGGCCGCACAGGCGGTCGCCCGAAGTATCGTTCCCGGGACCACTCGGGTCCGGGCCGTCCTGGCGGCCAGGGCCCGCCCCGTCCGGCGCAGCCTCGCGGAACCCCGAGCACACCCTCCAGGAGGGCCGAGATGGCCGCACTTCCCTCTGCCGAACCCGCAGCGCCCCCGGAACGCCTGCGCGTGCTCATCGGCACCGACACCTTCCCGCCCGACGTCAACGGCGCCGCCTACTTCACCGCGCGCCTGGCCCGCGGCCTGGCCGCGCGCGGCCACGACGTGCACGTGGTGTGCCAGTCGCCCGACGGCCGCCCCTCCACCGCCCGCGTGGACGGGGTGGTGGAGCACCGGCTGCGCTCGATGTCCTCGCTGGTCCACGAGACCGTCCGGCTGGCCCTTCCGCCGGGCGTCCCCGGCCACCTGGACCGGCTGATCCGGCGCCTGCGCCCGCACGCCGTGCACGTCCAGAACCACTTCGTCGTCGGCCGCCTGCTGATGGCGGCCGCCCGGCGGCACCGGGTGCCGGTGGTGGCCACCAACCACTTCATGCCGGAGAACCTGTTCAACTACCTGTTCGTGCCCGAGGCGCTGCGCGGCCCCGTCGGCCGCCTCGCCTGGCGGGACTTCAGCCGGGCGCTGGCCGGCGCCGAGCACGTCACCACGCCCACCCCCACCGCCGCCCAGCTCCTGCTCGACCAGGGGTTCCCCCGGCCGGTGGAGGCCGTCTCGTGCGGCATCGACCTGCGCCGCTTCCACCCGCCGGGCGCCGGCGGGGAGCCGCGGTCCGCGCTGCGGGCCCGGCTCGGCCTGCCCGACCGGCCCACCTTCGCCTTCGTCGGCCGCCTCGACGAGGAGAAGCGCATCGGCGACCTGGTCCGCGCGGTGCGCCGCACCACCTGCGACGACGCGCAGCTGGTGCTGGCCGGCACCGGGGCCCAGCGCGGCGCCCTGGAACGGCTGGCCGAGGAGGAGGGCGTGGGCGAGAGGGTGCGCTTCCTCGGGTTCGTGCCGCACGAGGACCTGCCGCTGGTGTACCGGGCCGCGGACGTGTTCACCATCGCCGGGATCGCGGAACTGCAGTCGATCGCCACCCTGGAGGCCATGGCCAGCGGGCTGCCGGTGGTGGCCGCCGACGCCATGGCCCTGCCGCACCTGGTGGAGCAGGGCCGCAACGGCTACCTCTACGAGCCGGGCAGCCCCGACGACCTGGCCAAGTACCTGAGCGTCATCCTCGCCTCGCCTGAGGAGCGGGCCCGGATGGGCGCGGAGAGCCGCGCCATGGCGGCCCGGCACGACCACGAGCGCTCGCTCGACCGGTTCGAGCGGATCTACGCCGACGTGGCGCTGAGGTCGTCGGCGCGCGGAGGCTGAGCGGTCCGGGCGGGCCGCTGCGGCCCCGAGGCGCGGGCCAGCGTCACCACGCCGACCGCCCCCAGCACGGCCGCCGCGGCCGCGATCGCGGCGTGCGCGGGGTCGGTGGGAAGCCGCTCGCCGAAGTAGGCGACGCCGATGAGGGTGGCCGCGATCGGGTCGCTGAGCATCAGGGTGGCGTAGGCCAGGGCGAAGTGGTCGGTGCGGTAGGCGTTCTGCATGATGAGCCCGCCGGTGAGGCCGATGCCGACGGCGACCGCCGTCATCGGCTGGAGGGCGGCGGCGGGGTCGGCCAGCGCGGCGATGCCGATCACCCGGCCGAAGGCCGAGGTGGCGGCGTAGGCGACGCCGCTCGCCAGGGCGAAGGCCCCGGCGCGCAGGGCGCCGCGGCAGGAGCGGCCCACGGCCACGCAGAGCGCCATCACGGCGCCCGCCCCCACCGCGATCTCGGTGAGGCCCAGGGTGCCGGGGACGGGGCCCTGGCTGTGCGGAACGGTGGTGAGCAGGCCGGCCAGGGCGATGCTGACTGCGAGCGATCCCAGGATCTGTGCGGGGCTGGGGCGCCGCCGCCGGAACCCGGCCGAGAGCAGCACCGCGAACAGCAGGCCGGTGATGCCGATCGGCTGGATCACCACCAGCGGCGCCTGGGTGAGCGCCCACAGGTGGGCCCCGATGCCGCCCATCGTCAGCAGGGTGCCCAGCCACCACAGGGGCATGCGGAGCAGGGCGCGCAGCAGCGCGAGCTGCCCGATCCCGCGGATGGGTGCGGTGAGCAGCGCCCGGTCGTGCAGGGCGGCCCCCGCGGCGACGGAGAACGCCCCCGAGATCGCCACGGCCACGGCCCACGTCATGGATCCCGCCCTTCCGCGTCCGGGTACCTGCCAGGCACATCGCTTCCGCCGGCGGAAGCGGTTCTCCGGCCGGGGCGCTGCGTGTCGCCCTCGCTGCCGGGTGAGCCTCGGGGGACTGGGCGGGGGGGGGACCGGGCAGACAGGGGCGCCTTGAGGTTACTCCAGAGGGCGGCCCTGCGTGTGCGCGAAGGGGACGAAGCGTCCTCGCAGAGGGAGGGGGAGCGCGGCCCGCACCCGTATCGAGAACAGAACGGCGAGCCGACCGCGCTCGGAGCCGCGGGCAGGCCCCCGATGGGAGGCGGGACGAGGAGCGGGCACCCGGACCGGGGTCTCCAGCCGCCGACCGGCGACCGCCTTGACCGGGAAGCCCGTCGGCGCCAGGGGGCTCGACCGCCGGGGGAGGGGCGGGCGCGGTGTGCGCCGCCCCGTGTCACTCGGCGTCGGACGCCCGCTCGCCGGTCACCGGGAGGGTGAACCCGATGACCGCCCCGCCGCCTTCGCGGTTGGCGGCCTGCACCGTCCCTCCGTGTGCGTGCACGATCTCCTTGACCATGGACAGCCCCAGCCCCGAGCCGGGCAGCGCGCGGGCGGAGTCCGAGCGGTAGAAGCGCTCGAAGACGTGATCGACCTCCTCCGGGGCGATGCCGGGCCCTCGGTCCCTGACCTCCACGCGCCCCTCGCGGACGACGATCTCGATCGGCCCGGCCCCGTCGGTGTCGAACTTCGCGGCGTTCTCCACCGGGTTGGACAGGGCCCGCTCCAGCGCCGTGGGCAGCCCGTGCACCGTGCTCCCGTCGGCGTCGACCACCACCTCCCGGCCGGTCCGCCGCCGGGCCCGGTCGGCGACGCGCTCGGCCAGCGCCCCCAGCTCCACGTCGGCGGGGGCCTCGTCCGCGCGGGTCCCCGTCGCCAGCTGCACCAGTTCGTCGACCAGTTGGGACAGCTCCCGGGTCTCACCCTGCAGGTCGTCGACCAGCCGCTGCTGGGCCTCCGGCCCCAGCCGGTCGAAGGAGCGCATCACGCTGACATTGGTGCGCAGGCTGGTCAGCGGGGTCCGCAGCTCGTGCGAGGCGTTCTGCACCAGCCGCCGCTGCTCGGCCTCGGCGCCCGCCAGCCGGGTCAGCATCGCGTTGAACGCCCGCCCCAGGCGCCCGACCTCGTCCGGGGACGTGCCGCCCTCCGGCGCCACCAGGTCCAGCCGACCGGTGGTGCGCACCTGCTCGGCGGTGTCGGTCAGGCGCACCAGCCGCTTGGTGACCCGCCGCGCCAGCAGCCACCCGGCGCCGGCGGCGACCGCCAGGACCCCCGCGCCCACCACCAGGATCTGCAGGGCGAGCACGTCCAGCATCCGCTCCATCGGGGACAGGCGCTGACCGATCTGGATCGCGCCGTTCCCCCCGCCCAGCGAGACCGTGGCGATCCGGTAGTCCTCGCCGCGCGCGCTGTCCTCGCGGGTGTGCACCACCCCGGCCTCCTGCTCGGCGGCGACCGCCCGGTCGTCGGCGCGCACCGGCAGCACCTCGACGGACCGGTCCGCTCCGATCGGCACCGCCACCGAGCCCCCGGAGCTCAGCGCCTGGTAGGTGAAGGAGTCCGAGTGCAGGAACGTCGGCTGCTGTCCGCCACCGAACGGGGAGGAGGCGGGGGCGCTCAGGTCGGAGGCCAGGCGTTCGGCCGTGGTCTGGAACTCGTCCTCGGCGTCGGCGCGGATCAGCACCGCCGCCGTGCTGTAGGCCAGGGTCCCGGTGAGCAGGCTGGCAACCGCGGCGACCACCGCGAAGGCCACCGCGAACTTGGTGCCCAGCCGCCACCGCTCCGGCGCCGTCAGGCGCGCCGCGACCGCCTTCACCCTCTGCCGCACACCTCAGCCCTCCTGGGGCCGGAGCGTGTAGCCCACGCCCCGGACGGTCTGGATCAGCGGCGGCGCGTCGGGCGAGTCCAGTTTGCGCCGCAGGTAGCTGATGTAGACGGCCAGGTTCTTGGAGTCCGGGCCGAAGTCGTAGCCCCAGATGCGGTCGTAGATCGTGGGGTGGTCGAGCACGATGCCGGCGTTCCGGGCCAGCAGCTCCAGCAGGTCGAACTCGGTCTTGGACAGCTCCACCTCGCGCCCGCCGCGCCAGACCCGCCGTGCGGCGGGGTCCAGGCGCAGGTCGCCGACCTGCAGGACGGGCTCGGGGCGCTCGCCGTCCTCCGGGACGGGGGCGGCCCGGCGCAGCAGCGCGCGGATGCGCGCCAGCAGCTCGTCCAGCTCGAAGGGCTTGGGCAGGTAGTCGTCGGCGCCGGCGTCCAGGCCGGCGACCCGGTCGGAGGTCTCCACCCTGGCGGTGAGCATCAGGATGGGCCGCCGGTCGCCCTCGGCGCGCAGCACCCGGGTGACCCCGAGCCCGTCGACCCCGGGCATCATCACGTCGAGGATCAGCAGGTCCAGCTGTTCGGCGTGGGCTTTGGCGAGGGCCTGTACGCCGTCCTCCGCGGTCAGAACCTCGTGGCCCTCCAGCATGAGGGCGCGTTCGAGGGACTCGCGGATGGCACGGTCGTCGTCGGCGAGGAGGATGCGACCGGCGGAGGCACTGGCGGAGGTCATGGACGCCATCGTCGCCCATCCGGGTGAGACGACGGTAAGAGGACACGGGGTCGCGGTCGCGGTGGTCGTCGGGCATTCGCCCGGCGTCCGGTGCTCGCCCGGTGGCCGTCCGACCGCTGAACGGGGGCGGCGTCGGGCCATGGGCGCGGGGTGACGGACAGGACAGGGCAGGACCGCCTGTCCGACGGCCTGTCGGGGTAGGTACTCCCACGGCGGCCCCAGTCGGGGGTGGACGGCCGCAGAGGACGACACGGGGGAACGACCGGCTCGATGGAGAGCGAGGCACGCGATATGGACACCGGAGAGAGCCCGCGCTGGGTGGTCGTCGGTGTGGACGGTTCGGATTCCAGCCGATACGCGCTGGAATGGTCGGCCAACCAGGCGATGACGTACGGGCTGGGGGTCCGCATCGTCACCGCCGTGTGGCCGCCGGACTCCGAGGGGCCGTTCGGCGAGCTGATCCGCGGGAGCGAGGAGGACGGCGAGACGCCGCGCCAGCACGACGCGCGCGCCCTGCTGGCCTACGCCCGCGACTGGGTGCAGCGGCTGTTCCCGGAGCTGTCGGTGGAGACCAGGGAGGCCGCCGAGCGCCCGGCCGAGGCCCTGCTGCATGCGGCCTCGGAGCCGGGGGTGGCCTGCGTGGTCGTGGGCTCGCGCGGACTGGGCGGGCTCGCCTCGGCGTTCGTCGGCTCGGTGGGCGTGGAACTGGCGGCCAAGTCGCCGGTGCCCACCGTGGTGCTGCCCAAGCACCACGAGACCGCCGAGGGCCGACGCGGCCGCATCATCGTCGGGGTCGACGGCTCCGAGACCGGGGGGCGGGCGCTGGCGTTCGCCTTCCGGCAGGCGGAGCGGAGCGGTGCGGAGGTCGTGGCGGTCTGCGCGTGGCAGCCGATGGCGGCGTTCGCGTCGTCGGTGGGGCCGGTGCCGCCTGAGGCCTTCGACGACGAGGCGGTCGAGGCGGCGGCGCGCCGCACGGCCGAGGCGTCCCTGGAGGACCTGCGCGAGGACCACCCCAAGGTGGTGGTGGACGTGCGCACCGTGCGAGCGCACCCGGTGGTGGCGATCCTGGAGGAGGCCACGCCTGCGGACCTGATCGTCGTCGGCTCCAGGGGCAGGGGCGGATTCAAGGGACTGCTGCTGGGCTCGGTGAGCCAGTCCGTCCTCCACGGCGCCCATGGCCCGGTGGTCGTGGTCCGTTAGAGCACGAGCGTTCGGGCAGCGGGCGGCGAGCGACGGCCGGTGGCCCGTCGGGCCACGCACCGGGGAGTGGGCAGGAACGGCGTACCTCGGGCCGCCGAGTGACCGGGGTCCGGGGAGATGGCGGCAACGGGACGGCAGGTGCCCCGCTCCGGGCTGCTTGCCGGGTGGCGGGGCCCTTCGGCGCAGGGGAAGGGCAGCGACGGCGGAGCTGGTGCCCCGCTCATGGACCCCGACCGGGCGCCGGGCCGCCGCGGAGCCAGGGAGATGCAGCGACGACGAGAAGACCGGGCGGTTCCCCAGGGTTGCTTGTCGGCCGCCGGACCCCTCGCGGTCCGGCAACAGCAGCGGCAACGACGGAACGGCAGGTTCCCCGCTCGCGGCTGCTCGCCCGGCGGCGGGCGGTCGGAGTGCCAGGCAGAGGGCGGCGACGAAGCGGCGGGGCGGTTCCCCGGTGTTGCCGGTCGGCCGCCGGGCCTCCCGCGGTCCGGGCCGGGGGCGCGCTCGGGCCTGGCGCCGCCCGCCCGCACCCGCGGCGCACCCGCCCGGCCCGAGCCGGGCACCCCTCCGACCAAGGACCCCATCCGACCTGGGCTAATACACACCGTCACGGAGGCGGGGCGGGCGGGAGCGCACCGATCGACGCCCCACGGCGGCCTCCGGGCGCGATCCCGGCCAGACCAGAACGGGATTCGGTGCCACGGTGTCCGTATCGCCCCTGTTCGTCCGCGCGTCGGGGAGGCCGGGGCGGCGCAGGAGGGGCGGGGTGCCCGCCCGCGCCGGTCCTCGCGCCGGCGTTGACCCCCTCTTGCTTACCCGGGGTGACCGGAGGCGCTGTAAACGGGTCTGGTGTGCCGACAGGAGGGGCGCCGGGTACCGAATCCCGTTCTGGTCTGGCCACCACCGCACACCCGCCCGGCCTGCGGGGCCGCTCCGAGTGCGCGCGGGGCCCGCACCCCCCTTCCGATCCGGACAGACGGGACGCCCGGCCGGCCGTGCCCGTCGGAGATCGGCCCGGAAGGAGGTGTTCTCCATCGAGAGTGGTGGTAGCGCCACGCAATGTGCAATTGCGTGGCGCTACCACCACTCTCGATGCCCGACTGCCGCCTGGCGCGCCCGGTATGTGCGGAATGCGAAAAAGAAGAGCCCCTCCAGGGCGGCAGGTCGCCCGGCGCTCGACCGGCAGGGCCGGGGAGCCGCCCGGCCTCCTCGTCGTCGCCGCCCTCTGCCTGGCACCCGACCGCCCGCGGTCGTGTCCGCCGGCCCGGTGGAACCCTCCGGGCCCCGGCCAGCCCCCCGAGGGGCGCTGCCTGCCCCCCGCATCGACACCCTTGTTGATCTCGGGCAAGTCGGGGTAATACCGGCGAGTATTACCCCGACTTCCCCGAGATCAACGGCAAGAAGGAGGGGGCGCGCATCCCGGGGCGAACTCGCCGATCGCGCCGCAGCGCTCGCACCTCTCAGAAGGACGCGGCCGAAGGTTCCACCACTCCAGCGGACACGACCCGCTTCGTCGTCGCCGCCTTCGCCCCTTTCGCCCCGGCGGCCCGGCACCCGGCCGGCAGGCGTGAGCGGGGGGCCTGCTGTCCTGTCGTTGCCGCTGCTGTTGCCGGACCGCGAGTGGCCCGGCGGCCGACCGGCGGCCCCGGGGACCCGCGGCGCTTCGTCGTTGCCGCCATCTCCCTGGCACCCCAGCGGGCCGGCGCCCGGCCGGGGTCCATGAGCGGGGCACCAGCTCCGCCGTCGTCGCCGCTCATCGCCGGTACCGCCGGGGCCCTGCCGCCCGGCTGGCAGCCGTGAGCGGGGTACCTGCCGTTCCGTCGTTGCCGCTGCTGTTGCCGGACCGCGAGGGGCCCGGCGGCCGACCGGCGGCCCCGGGGAACCGCCCGGCCCTGTCGTCGCTGCTCACTGCCCTGGCCATGTGCGGACCCGTCGGCCGCCGTGAATGTGTGCGGGGGTGGATCCGTCCGGCCGAGCCTCCGGCGCGGCGCCGCCATCGAGCCGTCCGGATGCGAGGAGGTCGCTGCACCCGCGTCCGCCCCTTGACGGGGGTGCCTGTGCGCGGTTCACTGGCCGACGACGATTACCGACCGGTTGGTATCCCCATGAGGTGGAGGCGGAAGTGAAGTCGTTGCGCGTGCACGGCCCCGGCGAGCCGAAGGACGTCCTGCGGGTGGAGGAGGTCGACCGTCCGGAGCCCGGGGAAGGCCAGGTCCTGGTCCGGGTGCGCTCCGCCGCGGTGAACTTCCCCGACGCGCTACTGTGCCGCGGCACCTACCAGATCAAGCCCGATCCCCCCTTCACCCCGGGCGTCGAGCTGTGCGGCGAGGTGGTCCAGGCCGGGCCCGGCGCGTCCGCCCCCGCCGAGGGCACGCGCGTGCTCGGCACCGCCTCCCTCCCCGACGGGGCCTTCGCCGAGTACGCCCTGATGCCCGCCGACGCGGTCTTCCCCGCCCCCGACGCCCTCACCGACGACGAGGCCGCCTCGCTGTTCATCGGCTACCAGACCGGCTGGTTCGCCCTCCACCGCCGTGCGGCCCTGCAGCCCGGCGAGACCGTGCTGGTGCACGCCGCCGCCGGCGGCGTGGGCAGTGCCGCCGTGCAGCTGGCCAAGGCCGCCGGGGCGCGGGTCATCGGCGTGGTCGGCGGGCCGGACAAGGCCCGGGTGGCCGCCGAGCTCGGCGCCGACGTCGTGGTCGACCGCCGCTCGCAGGACTTCGTCGAGGTCGTCAAGGCCGAGACCGCCGGGCGCGGCGCCGACGTCGTCTTCGACCCGGTCGGCGGCGACTCCTTCGCCCGCTCCACCAAGTGCATCGCCTTCGAGGGGCGGATCGTGATCATCGGGTTCGCCTCCGGGACCATCCCCGAACAGGCGCTCAACCACGTGCTGATCAAGAACTACTCGCTGCTGGGCCTGCACTGGGGCCTGTACCAGCGCCGCGCCCCCGAGCTCATCCCCCAGGCGCACGACCACCTCACCGAACTCGCCGGCAAGGGCCTGGTCAAGCCGCTGGTGAGCGAGCGGGTCGGGTTCGACGGGCTGGCCGCCGGCGTGCAGCGGCTGGCCGACGGCGCGACCGTGGGCCGCCTGGTGTTCGCCCCCTCCGCCTGACCCCGACCGCCGTCCCCGCCCCGCCCCCACTCCGAGGAGTCCCCGTGCCCGGAACCTTCTCCGTCCCCGGAACCATCGCGGTCGTCACCGGCGCCGCCGGAGGCATCGGCCGCGCCGTGGCCGAACGGCTGCTCGCCGACGGCGCGGCCCGGGTCGTCGTCGCCGACCGGGACGGCGACCGCGCCCGCGCCACCGCCGAGGAGCTCGGCCCCCGCGCGTCCTGGGAGGCGTTCGACGTCGCCGACGAGGGAGCCGTCGCCGCCGCCGTCAAGAGGATCTGGGACGGCGTCGGCCCCGTCGACCTGTGGTGCTCCAACGCGGGCGTCGGAGCGGGCGAGGGGCTGGGCGACGACGCCGACTGGGACCTGTCCTGGCGGGTGCACGTGATGGCGCACGTCTACGCGGCCCGCGCGCTCTTCCCGCGGATGGCCGGGCGCGGCGGCCACTTCCTGGTCACCGCCTCGGCGGCCGGGCTGCTGACCAACCTCGACACCGCCCCCTACACCGTCACCAAGCACGGCGCGGTGGCGCTCGCCGAGTGGCTGGCCATCCGCCACGGAGACGAGGGCATCGGGGTCTCGTGCCTGTGCCCGCAGGGCGTCAACACCGCCATGACCGCGGGCGACGGCTCATCGGCCTCCACCCGCCTGGGCGGGCAGTACCTGGAGCCGGAGGAGGTCGCCGATTGCGTCGCCGCGGCGCTGCGCGACGGGCGCTTCCTGATCCTGCCGCACCCCGAGGCAGCCGAGTTCGAGCGCCGCCGCGCGCAGGACCGGGACCGCTGGCTGAAGGGCATGCGCAAGGCCTGGGCCAAGCTCAAGGGCGCGTAAGCGGGCGTGAGGACGGGCGGCCGACCACGCTCGGAGCGTTGAGGGGGTCTCGCTGCAGCGGCTGCGGACGCGGCGGTGGTGCCCCCGGCCCGGTGTTCCTGCCGCCGCCGAAAGCGCCAGAACGCCGAAGGGTGAAGGGACACCGTGCTCCGGCTGGTGGGAGTGGGCCGGACCGGCCCGAAGACCCTGGCCTGCACGTGCCTGGTCCGTAATGTCGACGCCGTTCAGGGGGCACCTCCGCTGGGGTGGTGGAGCTCTCCGGGCCCCGGCCGCCCCCGGGGGCGCTGCCTGCCGCCCGCACCGACACCCTTGTTGATCTCGGGGAAGTCGGGGTAATACCGGCGAGTATTACCCCGACTTCCCCGAGATCAACGGCGAAGAGGGGACGCACCGGGGGCGGGGTCGCCGATCGAGGTGCAGCGGTCGCACCGCTCACAAGGACGCGGCCGAAAGTTCCACCACTCCAGCGGACGCCGTCCGCTCAGGAGGGCCCCGGGACGCCCTAAGCGTGGTGTCCCGGAAGGCCGGAAACGCGGTCGGCGGCAGGTCCATCGGTCCGTCACGGCGCGGTGGGCGCGGCGAGGGGCTCATTGAGCATGGGGGCAGACTCCACTCCCACAACAGGATCCGGAGAACGTACCGGACCACCACACCTGAGGCGCCGGGGCAATGGGGGATGAGAACAGGCCGCCCCCGGCCGTCGCCTCGCCCCCGCAGGCATTCCGCCCTTCGGACCCGACCCCCCCGTGCGTCGGACGCCCGGCACGGGGAAGGACGGTCCCCGGAGGTGGTGCCCGTGATCGTGATCGGACTGTCCTCAGGAACCTCGGTGGACGGCATCGACGCCGCCGCGGCCGACCTCCGGCTGGAGGCGGGCGAGGTCCGCCTGCGGCCGCTCGGCCACCTGACCACCCCCTATCCGCCGGGCCTGCGCGCCGAGGTGCTGGCCGCGCTCCCGCCCGCCGCCACCACCCTGGAGCAGGTGTGCCGGATCGACACCGGCATCGGGCGCGCGTTCGCCGAGGCCGCCCGCGAGGCGGTGGACCGGCTCTGCCCGGGCGGCTCCGCCGACCTGGCGGTCTCCCACGGCCAGACGCTCTACCACTGGGTCGAGGACGGCCGGGTGCGCGGGTCGCTCCAGCTCGGCCAGCCCGCCTGGATCACCGAGGCCACCGGGCTTCCCGTGGTCTCCGACGTGCGCGCCGCCGACATCGCCGCCGGCGGCCAGGGGGCGCCGCTCGCCTCCCTCTTCGACGTGCTCTGGCTCTCCGGCCGCCAGGAGCCCGCCGCGGCCCTGAACATCGGAGGGATCGCCAACCTGACCGTGGTCGGGCCCGGGACCCCGCCGGTGGCCTTCGACACCGGCCCCGGCAACGCGCTCCTCGACGCGGCGGCCGAACTGGCGCCCGGTGAGGAGCGGATGGACGCCGACGGCGAGCGCGCGCTGCGCGGGCAGGTGGCCCCCGACCTTCTGGAGCGCCTCCTCGACGAGCCCTACTACGCCCGCGCCGCCCCGAAGACCACCGGCAAGGAGCTGTTCAGCACCGCCTACCTGGAGCGCGCGCTCGTCGGGACCGACGCCTCGTGGGACGACGTGTTCGCCACGCTGACCGACCTGACCGCCGTCACCGTCGCCGACGCCTGCAAGGCACACGGGGTGGGCGAGGTGCTGGTGTCCGGAGGCGGGGTGCGCAACCCGGCCCTGATGCGGGCCCTGCGCGCTGCGCTGGCGCCCGTCCCGGTGCGCGGGTCGGAGGCGCTGGGCGTGGACCCGGACGCCAAGGAGGCCTGCCTCTTCGCGCTCCTGGGGTTCCTGACCTGGCACGGGATCCCGTCCACGGTCCCCGCGTGCACCGGGGCGGCGCACCCGGTCCTGTCGGGCCGGGTCGGCCGCCCGCACCCTTGGGCCGAACTCCCCGCGCGGCTGCGGATCGACGGCTGAACCCGGTGTCCGGAACCTGTGCGCGCGGCGCCGGCCTGCGCGGTATTTCGGACCAGTGGTGGGGATTCGCCCGATCGGTGTACCTGATCATGGTTCATCGGTGACCATGTCCCTGTGCGCGGATCCGCCGGACCCGGGGGCAGGGCGGGCGCGGACGGACCGGCGTTCGGCGGGCGGGACGACGAGCTCGTCGCCCTGCTGTACCGGGAGTTCCGCGCCCCTCTGCTGAGGAACGTGCGCCTGCTGACCGGCGGCGACGAGCAGTGGGCCGAGGACGTGTTCCAGGAGGCCGCGCTCCGCGCCTGGCGCCGTGCCGAGTACCTGAGCCGCGAGCGCGGCGAGCTGTGGGCGTGGATGATGACGGTGGCCCGGCGGATCGTCATCGACGACCGCCGCCAGCGCGGCACCCGCCCGGTCGAGGTCGAGGCCGACCGGGGGGAGGACCCGGTGGTGCCGGACGCCTCCGAGCCGACCCTGTCGGCCCTGGTGCTCGCGCAGGCGCTGCCCGCCTTGGCCGACCACCACCGCGAGGTGCTGGTCCTGACCTACCTGCGGGACCTGTCGGTGGGGGAGGTCGCCGAGGAGCTGGGGATCCCGCCGGGCACCGTGAAGTCCCGGCTGCACTACGGCCTGCGCGCGCTGCGCGAGGCGGTCGCCGACCAGGGGAGCGATGCGCCGGACCCTGCGGAGTCCCCGTCAGCCGAGTAGGTCCCAGCGGTTCCCGGAGATGTCGAGGAAGACCGCCACACGACCGTAGGGCTCGGTGCGCGGCTCGGAGACGAAGCGGACCCCGGCCTCGACCAGGCGCGCGTAGTCGCGGTCGAAGTCGTCCGCGCGAAGGAAGAAGCCGACGCGCCCGGCGGCCTGGTCGCCGATGGCGGCGGTCTGCTCCGGCCCGTCGGCCCGGGCCAGGAGCAGCCCGGTCGCGGCCCCCGGCGGGCGGACCACCACCCACCTCTTGGGGCGCCGCCCGACGCTGGTCAGCGCCGGGGAGTCCTCGACGAGCTCGAAGCCGAGGGTGTCGACGAAGAAGGCGATGGCCGGGTCGTAGTCCTCGACGATGAGGGAGACCAGATCCAGGTTCATCCCCCGAGCCTAAGGACCCTTCGGACAATACGCGCGGCCCCGCCGGGGACCGGGGACCGGACACCACACCCCCGCCCGCGACCACGGAACCACGGAAAACCTCGGCACCGAGGCTCTTGGAAGCCCCCCGGTGCGCTCACCGGGTGCTGCCAGGGGGCGAGAGGCGCAGGGCCAGGGCCGGGCACATGTCGGCCGCCTTGGCGGCCTCGGCCTCGAAGCGGTCGGGGACGGTGATCTCCGGGGACTCCGGGTAGCCGTGCCGGTCCAGCCGGATCAGTCCGGGCGCCAGGTGGGCGCACAGCCCGTGGGCGTCGCACCGCGACCAGTCCACCGCCAGCCGCGCCTGCGCCGCCGTTCCCCCGGGAAGCGGCAGCACCCCGTGCGCCCCCGGCCGGCACGATCCGGTGACGGCGTGCACCGCGATGTCGTCGCGGAAGGCCCCCAGCGCCGACACCGCCAGCCGCGCCGCGCCGTCGGGGTGCGCGCACGCCCCCCGGCCCGCCCCCACGGCCGCGGCCTCCGCGACCGCCTCGGGCGTCCCCTCGCCCTCGGCCAGGTCGGTGAAGGCGCGGGCCAGCCTGGGCAGCCCCCGCACGCACGGCCCGCACTGGCGGGCGTTCTCCTCGGCCAGGTAGCGCAGCACCCGCGCGGTCTCGGCGAGCGGGCAGGCGTCGGGGCCGAGGGGCAGCACGATCCCGGCCCCGAGCGCGCCGCCCCGCCGTTCCAGGCCCGCGCGCGAGAGCTCGGTCCCGGCGGCGTCCCGGGGCGCCAGCCATGCCCCGTGGTACCCGCCCACGAGCACCCCCCGCCCCGCTCCGGCCCCGCAGGCCTGGAGCACCTCGCCCAGCGGGGTGCCCAGCGGTGCCTCCACGACCGCGGGCGCCCCGGCGGCTCCGCCCACCGTCAGCAGCAGCGTCCCCGGCTCCCCGGGGGCCCCGACCACGCCGAACCGGTCCGCCCCCAGGGCGGCCAGCACCGCCAGCTGGGCGAAGGTCTCGGCGTTGGACAGCAGCGTGGGCAGCCCGTCCACGCCCGCGTCGCTGGCCCGGCCCTTCACCCCCGGCGGGATGGGGGTGCGCCCGTTGATGCCGCGGACCAGCGCGCCGCCCTCCCCCGACAGGAAGCGCTCGGGCAGGCGCACCACCCGGACCGCCGGCCCCGGCCCGCGCTCGGCGATCGCGTCCAGCAATGACCGCTCGGCGGCGCCCTCGCCGGCGGTGCCCACCACCACCTCGGGCGCGTCCAGCGCGGACGCGGCCAGCTCCGCGCCGTCCAGCACCAGGTGCGGGGCCAGCGCCAGCAGCGTGCGGTCCTTCAGGCTGCCCGGCTCGCCCTCGGCGGCGTTGACCACCACCCGGGTGCGGCCGCCGCGCCGGGCGACCGCCCGCAGCACCGCGGCGAGCTTGCGGGCGAGGGGGAAGTGCGCCCCGCCGCGCCCGCGCAGGTCGCCCAGGCCGGCCAGGGCCACCAGGTCGTCGGCGCGCAGCCGGGGCGGTTCGGGGTGCAGGGCGCGGTGGGCGGCCAGGGCCAGGCGGGCCCCGTCCTCCAGCCCGGCGGTGAGCCGGGCCGGGCCCAGCGTGCGGACCGCGGCCGGGGCGCTCACCGGCGCCCCTCGCGGATGGTGGCCCAGAACTCCAGGTCCTCGGCCAGGCCGTCGCCGTCCTCCGCCCCGTCCGGGCGCCGGGGGCGCGCCCGCCCCCGCGGCCGCCTCCACACGTCGTCCCCGTCGTCCCCGCCGGAGCGGACCACCCGCACCCGCCGCTCGGCGTCGGAGCGCCCCGGGTCCGGCCCGGCGGCCACCAGCAGCCGGGCGGCCAGGGCCAGCCCGACCGCGGCCAGGCACAGCCCGTAGCCCGCCACCACGAGGCCGGGGGGTTCGCGCCCGGCGGTGAGCCCGTGCACGATCGCCAGCGGCCAGCACAGGTAGGCGCTCACGTGCACGGCCCGCCACACCCGGGGCCGGCCCCCGCCGGCGAACCGCCGCCGGAGCAGGCCGGTGGCGACGATCGCCAGCAGCAGGTCGGTGGAGAGCGCGCCGAAGGCCACCGCCGCGTCGGCGCCGAACGGCAGCACCGCGTGGTGGACGGCGGCCCGGCCGAACGCCACCTGCAGGGTCACGTGGGCGATGAGGAACCCCACCGCGGCCACCGCCACGGACCGGTGCACCGCCTGCAGCGCCACCCGGTGCCGCACCTGGAGCACGATCCGGTCGGTGGCGAGCAGCCCGCAGACGGTCGCGGCGGTCAGGCCGAGCAGGGCCAGCACCCCCGACATCGCCCACAGGAAATCCTGGAACGCGCGCATGAAATCCAATTGGCGCGGCGCGGCAAGGGCCACGATGGTGTTCGCTATAACTAGTCCGATTAGGAGGAATCCATGGGCGACCAATGGCCGCCGTCGGGTCTTGAGGGGGATATCGATCGAGGTCAGAACCTGTTTGACGGATTGCAAGACGGTTCGTTCGGGCATTATGTGCCTCCGTCTGGCGTGGGTTGGTGGCAGAACATAGCACGCGTGTGGCGCACGTGGGGAGATTCAAGAAATTTGCCCGGGAGGTGAACCGGGGGCGGCCTGTGTGCGTATCTCTAAGCGATAACGCCCGTGAAACGGGTCGGCAACTGAACAGGGAATGACCGAGGAACCGGACGGAGGAGGAACGTGGAAGCACCCGGAAGTCTCAGCCTGGTCCTGGTCGGCGCGGCCGCGGCGGTGCTCGCGGCAGGATGCGGCGGCCCGGACGAGGTCCCCGAGTACGACGCGGCCCCCGCGGACGAGGGCGGGGACGGGACGGAGGAGGCGTCCCCGGACACGTCGCTGGCCGTGCGGGAAGGCACCGGCGTCGGCGACGTGGTGGCCGACGCGGACGGCTACACGCTCTACATGTACACCCAGGACGTCTCCGATCCGCCGACCGCCACCTGCGCCGGGGACTGCGCCCGGCAGTGGCCGCCGGCGCTGGACGAGGGGGGCGCCCCGCCCGAGGGCATCGACGCCGACCTGGTCGGCAGTGTCGAACGGGACGACGGCGATGCCCAGCTCACCCTGGACGGGTGGCCGCTGTACCGGTACGCGGGCGACGTGGAGCCCGGCGACGTCAACGGCGAGGGCGCGGGCGGCCTCTGGTACGCCGTGGCCCCCGGCGGCGGCAAGGCCGCGGAGGCCGGCGGCGGGGGCGGCGGCGAGGGCGCCCCGGCCGAGGAGTCCCCCGCCGAGGCCCCCTCGTCGGACGGCGGCTACGACGCACCGGAGGGCGGCTACGACGACGGGGCCGGCGATGGCGACGGCGGATACGGGTACTGACCCCTCCGGGGGCCGCGGGCGCCGCCGCTTCAGGATCCGGTCGCTCTCCTCGCTCGGCGCCGTCGAGTTCGCCGGGGTGGCCGTCTTCCTGATCATCTCCACCCTCACGGTGTTCATGGTGGTCCCGCACGGGGCCATGACCGCCACCGGCGTCTTCTGGCGCGAGTGGGAGATGACCGACTACGGCCCGCTCGGCCCGGCCGACCGCAGCGCCCTCGCCAAGGTCCGCCAGGCCAACCTGTGGGAGATCCCCACCGGCCAGCAGGCCGAGGAGCGCGCCCGCAGCGACCGCGTCCGCGAGGTCGGCGGCACCCTGGCCGACGACCACATCCGCATGGACGAGCAGGTCCGCGACGTCGCCCGCAAGCTCGACGTGGAGCTGCCGACCATGCCCACCGGGCAGCAGCAGGACTGGATGGACGAACTCGCCGGACTCTCCGGCGACGCCTACGACCGCGCCGCGGTCAACCGGCTGCGCTACGCCCACGGAGAGGTGATCCAGGTGCTGGCCGAGGTCCGCGCCGGCACCCGCAACGACCTGGTGCGCTCCTTCGTCCAGCACGCCATGTTCATGGTGCTCAAGCACATCACGCTGCTGGAGGGCACCGGGCTGGTGGATTTCGAGCGGCTCCCCGAGCCGCCGCCGCCCGAGCGCCGCAGGGGCTGACCCCCGCCGCGCGACCGTCACACCCCCACACGACGGAAGGTCTGACCGATGAACAACGACCCCCGCATGCCCGACCCCGGCCACCGGCGAAAACGCGCGAGCCGGCGAAGCGCCCGCCCGCGTGCCCTGCCCGTGCTGCTCGTCGTGCTCGCAGGCGCGGCCACCGCGGCCGCCGTCTTCACCGCCCCCTACGTCGTCGCGCCCGCGGCCACGACGGTCGGCGGGCAGTCGCACGGCGACGGCGGGTACGGCGGTCACGGCCGAGGAGGAGACGACCGGGACCGCCGCGACGGCGACGGCCAGGGCCGCGGAGGACAGGACGGCGCCGGCGGAGATGCGCCGGACCCGGCCGATCCGGCCGATCCGGCCGATCCGGCCGATCCGGCCGATCCGGCCGATCCGGCCGATCCGGACGGCGACGGCGTCCCCGGGGCGCCACCCGGCCCCGACGACTTCGTCGACATCCGCGACGTCCCCCCGGCCGACCCCGCTCCGCCGCCGGGTGCGTCCGGAGGCGCCGACGGCACCTTCCGCGCCGAGTGCGGCCGCAACGAGAACGGACTGTTCAACTCCGAGAACGTGATCGTGGCCCCGGGCGTCCCCAACGGCGCCCAGCACACCCACGACTACGTCGGCAACCAGGACATCGACCGGTTCACCGAGGACGTCGCCGCCAACAACGCGATCCTCGCCCAGGGCGGCACCAGCTGTGCCGGGGGCGACCGCTCCCTGCACTACTGGCCGGTGCTGCGCGACCTCACCCGGGAGGGGGCGGACGCCGACGCCCCGGGCGGCGGCGCCGACGGCAACTTCGGCCGCATCCTCACCCCCGTGAGCGTGGACATCGAGTTCCGGGGGAACGCGGTCGACGACGTCGTGGCCATGCCGCGCTTCCTGCAGGCCATCACGGGCAACGCGCGCGCCGCGACCAGCGGGGAGAACGCCAACGCCCAATGGACCTGCACCGGGTTCGAGGACCGGATCTCCACCGAGCGGTACCCGCTGTGCCCCGACGGCAGCGATGTGACGAGGATCATGGACTTCCCGAGTTGCTGGGACGGGCGCGCCATCGAGAGCGAGGACAACCGCTCGCACATCGTCTTCCCCGACCCGGCGTCCGGCGCATGCCCCGAGGGCACGCGACCCGTCCCCCAGCTGCGGCAGACGCTGGTCTACCAGGTGCCCGAGGGGCCCTCGTTCGCCGTGGACGGTTTCCCCGAAGAGGCCCACCAGGCTGTGACGGATCACTCCGACTTCATCAACGTCATGCCCGATGACCTCATGGATGAGGCGGTGACCTGCATCAACAGCGGTCGGGACTGCTGAGCCCGGACCGGGACACGCCCTGCGGACCGGGTGGGCGACACCCGGTCCGCAGGGCTCTATCGTGGGGCAACGGCGAGAAATAGACCACCGGTCTAAACCTGTTGTCCAGACCAACTGGCCGGTGAAGGCACTCGTCGTCGATGATGCGGACCAGACGACGAGAAGGAGCCGCTGTGTCTGAGACCGTTCCCGCCACGGGTGCCGTGTCCACCGAGTCCACCAGCCATACCGCGCCCACCAGCCATAAAGAGCTGATCACCTGGGTTGACGAGATTGCCGAGCTGACGAAGCCCGATGAGATCGTTTGGTGCGACGGCTCGGATGCCGAATGGGAGCGCTTGACTGGTCTACTCGTCGAGAAGGGCACCTTCGTTCGGCTCAATCCGGAATTGCGCCCCGACAGCTTCTACTGCCGCTCCGACCCCAGCGACGTCGCGCGCGTGGAGGACCGGACCTTCATCTGCTCAGAGCGCGAGCAGGACGCCGGCCCCACCAACAACTGGATCGCGCCGGACGAGATGCGCGCGACCTTCGCCGACGTGTTCGACGGCTGCATGCGCGGACGCACCATGTACGTGGTCCCGTTCTGCATGGGCCCGCTCGGGGGGAGCATCTCCCAGCTCGGCGTGGAGATCACCGACTCGCCCTACGTCGTGGTCTCCATGCGCATCATGGCGCGCATGGGCGAGGCAGCCCTGCGCCTGATCGAGGAGCGGGGCTCCTTCGTCAAGGCGGTGCACTCCGTGGGCGCGCCCCTGGAGCCCGGGCAGGACGACGTCGCCTGGCCCTGCAACCCCACCAAGTACATCTCGCACTTCCCGGAGACCCGGGAGATCTGGTCCTACGGGTCGGGCTACGGCGGCAACGCCCTGCTCGGCAAGAAGTGCTACGCGCTGCGCATCGCCTCGGTCATGGCGCGCGACGAGGGCTGGATGGCCGAGCACATGCTCATCCTGAAGGTCACCCCGCCCGACGGCGACCCCAAGTACATCGCCGCCGCCTTCCCCAGCGCCTGCGGCAAGACCAACCTGGCCATGCTGGAGCCCACCATCCCCGGGTGGAAGGTCGAGACCGTCGGCGACGACATCGCCTGGATGCGCTTCGACGACGAGGGCCGCCTGCGGGCGATCAACCCCGAGGCCGGGTTCTTCGGCGTCGCCCCGGGCACCGGCGAGACGACCAACGCCAACGCGGTGCGCACCCTGTGGGGCAACAGCATCTTCACCAACGTCGCCCTCACCGAGGACGGCGACGTGTGGTGGGAGGGCCTGACCGACGAGGCCCCCGAGAAGCTCACCGACTGGAAGGGCCGGCCGTGGACCCCGGAGTCCGGCGAGCCCGCCGCCCACCCCAACGCGCGCTTCACCACCCCGGCCGGGCAGGCCCCCACCATCGCCCCCGAGTGGGAGGACCCGCAGGGCGTGCCGATCTCGGCGATCCTGTTCGGCGGCCGCCGCGCCACCGCCGTCCCGCTGGTGAACGAGGCCTTCGACTGGCAGCACGGCGTGTTCATGGGCGCCAACGTCTCCTCGGAGAAGACCGCCGCCGCCGAGGGCACCGTGGGCGAGCTGCGCCGCGACCCCTTCGCGATGCTGCCCTTCTGCGGCTACAACATGGGCGACTACTTCGCCCACTGGCTGGAGATCGGCCGCGCCACCGACGCCGAGAAGCTGCCGCGGATCTTCTACGTCAACTGGTTCCGCAAGGACGCCGACGGGCGCATCGTGTGGCCCGGGTTCGGTGAGAACTCCCGCGTGATCAAGTGGATCGTGGAGCGCCTGGAGGGCAGGGCCGAGGCGCAGGCCACCCCGATCGGCAACCTGCCGACCGAGGACGCGATCGACACCGAGGGCCTGGACCTGTCCGCGGAGGACCTGAAGTTCCTGCTCACGGTGGAGCGGGACACCTGGCGCCAGGAGGCCGGCCTGGTCCCCGAGTTCTTCAAGACCTTCGGCGACCAGCTGCCGCCGGAGCTCTGGGAGGAGTACAACGAGCTGATCGACCGGCTGGGGTAGTCCCCGTCCGGCGTCCGGGAGGCGGGGAGGCCCCCACCAGGGGTGGGCCTCCCCGCACGCGTGTGCGCGGGGCCTGCCGCCCGTGGGGCCCGGTCGGCCTCAGCCCCGGGACGCGTCCGGGAGGAGCCGGAAGTACTGGCGGTCCTTCTCGTCGCGCACCACGACGCCCAGCCCGGCCAGCTCGCGCCGGAGCTCCTCGGCGTCGTCGCCGTCGTCGTCCTTCTCCAGAGCCTCCCTGCGGGCCCGCAGCAGGGCGTTGGCGGAGGGCGGCAGCTCCGGCAGGCCGTCGACCCACCGCCGGAACTCCCCGGCGTAGGGGTCGGACTCCAGCCAGGGCCAGCCGTTGACCCGGAAGGCCTCGGCGACCCGGGAGGCGCTCAGGTCGCAGGGCATGCGCTCCAGCTCGCCGCCGTCGCCGCCGAGCAGCACCAGCCGCTTGCCGGTCAGCCCCTTGCCCTCGACGAAGGCCCCGTCCACCTGCGAGCGCGGGTGCTCGTGCGTGCGCCCGCGCCGGGTCAGCGCGACCCGGTCGGTGCGGACGGCGACGACCAGAGCGTCGCGGTCGTCCAGGTAGGCCAGGACCAGTCCGCCGATCCCTCCGAGCGCCGCCGCCCCGATGGTCGCCCCGGGCTCGGGCAGCGACTCCAGCAGCTCCAGCGGACCCTGGAAGGGCGCCCAGGGGAGCGAGACGATCCACTGGGCCGCCCACTTGAGCAGGAGCCCCGCGCCGAGGCCGAGGACGGGCAGGAGCAGGCGGACCCAGACGGGGTTGGCCACCACGGCGGCGCCCCCCGCGGCGCCGCCGGACGTGGAAGCGTCGTTGACGTGCATGTCCTCGACGGTAGGCGCGGGCGGTCCGGCCCCGCGTCGGTCGACGGCATGGAACGCGCGGTCCGGCGTCGTCCCTTGGTATGACCCTGGCCGGCGGCACCCGGACCGCCTGTGCCTCCTACTGCCGGTACCCCGACAGCCTGTGCCTTTACTGCCGGTACCCCGACAGGAAGCGCCCGATCCGCCCGACGGCCGCGTCGATGTCGTCGGGGTGCGGGAGGGTCAGGATGCGGAAGTGGTCCGGGCGGGCCCAGTTGAAGCCGGTCCCCTGCACCACGTGGATCTTCTCCTGGAGCAGCAGGTCGAGGACGAACCGCTCGTCGTCGGCGACCGGGTGCACCTTCGGGTCCAGGCGCGGGAAGGCGTACAGGGCGCCCTTGGGCTTGACGCAGGAGACCCCGGGGATCTCGTTCAGCCGCTCCCAGGCCCGGTCGCGGCTCTCCCGCAGGCGGCCGCCGGGCAGCACCAGGTCCTCGATGCTCTGCCGGCCGCCGAGGGCGGCCTGCACCGCGTACTGGGCCGGGACGTTGGGGCACAGCCGCATCCCGGCCAGCGTGGTCAGCCCCTCCAGGTAGTCGCGGGCGTGGTTCTTCGGGCCGGTGACGGCCAGCCAGCCGGAGCGGAACCCGGCGACCCTGTAGGCCTTGGACAGCCCGCTGAAGGTCAGGCACAGCACGTCGGGGGCGAGCGCGGCGGGGCTGTGGTGCTCGACGCCGTCGTAGAGGATCTTGTCGTAGATCTCGTCGCTGAAGACGATCAGGTTGTGCCGGCGGGCCATGTCGCAGATGCGCTCGACGACCTCGCGGGGGTAGACGGCCCCGGTGGGGTTGTTCGGGTTGATCACCACGACGGCCCGGGTGCGGTCGGTGACCTTGGACTCCATGTCGTCCAGGTCGGGCATCCAGTCGGCGGACTCGTCGCAGGCGTAGTGCACGGGGGTGCCCCCGGCCAGGGAGGTGACGGCGGTCCACAGCGGGAAGTCGGGGGAGGGGATGAGGACCTCGTCGCCGTCGTCGAGCAGCGCCTGCACGGCCATCTGGATCAGCTCGGAGATGCCGTTGCCCAGGTAGACGTCGGCGACGTCGAGCTCGGGGAAGCCGCGGGCGGCGTAGTGCTGGACCACGGCCCGGCGTGCGGGGAGGATGCCGCGCGCGTCGCTGTAGCCGTGCGCGTTGGGCAGGTTGCCGATGATGTCCTGGACGAGGGCCTCGGGCGCCTCGAAGCCGAAGAGCGCCGGGTTGCCGGTGTTCAGGCGCAGCACGCTGTGCCCGGCCTCCTCCAGGGCGTTGGCCTGCTCGATGACCGGCCCGCGGATCTCGTAGGAGACGTTGTTCAGCTTGCCCGACTGCTTGTACTCCATGGTGTCCTCCCCGTGTTCTCGCTTGGTTCTACCAAGTAAGTACTTGGAAAGTCCAACCCATTGTCTACACTGAGGCGCATGCCGCACCGAAGCTACGACCAGTACTGCGCCGTCTCCCGGGCCCTCGACGCCGTCGGTGAGCGCTGGACCCTCCTCGTGGCGCGCGAGCTCCAGGCGGGGCCGCGGCGCTATACCGACCTGCACGCCGACCTGCCCGGCGTCAGCACCGACGTGCTCGCCTCGCGCCTGCGCGACATGGAGCGCGGCGGACTGGTGGTGCGCCGCCCGCTCACCCCGCGGGGCGGCGCCGGCCTGTACGAGCTGACCGAGCGCGGCCGGGCGCTGCTGCCGGTGCTGCGCGCGCTGGCCGAGTTCGGCGCGCCGGAGCTCGAAGAGCGCAGGCCCACCGACGCCTTCCGGGCCCACTGGCTGGCGCCGCTGCTGCTCGGCGTGGTGGAGCGGACCTGCCCGGGCGCGTCCGGAACGGTCGAGGTGCGGCTGGAGACCGGCGTGTTCCACGTGCGCCCGGCGGGGACCGCGGGCGGAGGCGCCGGCTACGGCGACGGCCCCGCCGAGCGGCCCGACGCGGTGCTCTCCCTGAGCGAGGAGGCGTGCGTGCGCATCGCCCGGGGGGTGTCGTCCCCGGCGGAGGCGGTGGAGCGCGGCGAGGCGTCGGTCGAGGGCGAGGGGCCGATCGCCCGCGCCCTCCGGGCGGCGCCGGAGTTTACCCCGTCTTGAGCGTGACCCGGCTCTCGTTTGTCGTCCCCCCGTGCGAAGGTGTGGCCTACGACTCACCATAGGGGGATCGAGATGCCGTATCTGCTGCTCATCGGCACCCGGAAGGGCCTGTTCAAGGCCACCAGCGACGACCGGCGCGCATGGGAGGTCAGCGGCCCGCTCAAGCTCGACGCCGAGTCCTGGACCGACATGATGGGGGTGTACGCGGTCGGCGTCGACCCGCACAGCCGCCGCATCCTCGCCGGGGCGGAGAGCTCCCACTTCGGGCCCAGCGTCTGGTACAGCGACGACCTCGGCGCCACCTGGAGCGAGCCCGAGGAGCGCCCCATCGCCCTGCCGGAGGACGCCGAGGAGTCCTTCACCCGGGTGTGGCAGTTCGCCTTCGGCGACGAGCCCGGCACCGTCTACGCCGGGGCCGAGCCGCACTCGCTGTTCCGCTCCACCGACGGCGGCGAGCACTTCGAGCTGGTGCGGCCCCTGTGGGACCACCCGCACCGCAAGGACTGGTTCCCCGGCGCCGGAGGCGGGGCGATCCACACCATCATCCCCGGCAAGGTCGCCGCCGACGGGACGGACCCGCGCGCGATGACGGTGGCCATGTCGACCGGCGGCGTCTACCAGACCCGCGACGCCGGCGCCTCCTGGGAGCCCGCCAACAAGGGCGTCACCACCACCTTCCTGCCCGATGAGATCCCCGAGTACGGCCAGTGCGTGCACAAGGTCTCGGTGGGGGCCGACGGCGCCTTCTTCCTGCAGAACCACCACGGGGTGTTCCGCAGCGAGGACCCGGCATCGGGGTGGGAGCCGATCGCCGACGGGCTGCCCTCGGACTTCGGCTTCGCCATGGTCGCCCACCCGCACCGGCCCGGGGCCGCGCTGAACTTCCCGGTCATCAGCGAGGCCTGCCACATCCCGCCCGACCACCGGCTGCGGCCCTTCCGCACCGAGGACGCCGGCGGGTCGTGGGGCGCCTACGACGCCGGGCTGCCCAAGGAGCCCTACTTCGGGATCGTGCTGCGCGACGGGGCGTGCACCGACGGCGCCGACGACCCGGGCTTCTACTTCGGCACCCGCTCGGGCGACGTGTACGCCACCACCGACTCCGACGGGCGCTGGCACCAGGTCGCCGCCCACCTGCCGGACGTGCTGTGCGTGCGCGCGGTGGAGGTGGAGGCGCGATGGCGGTGACCGTGATCCTGCCCCAGGTGCTGCAGTCCGACGCCGGCGGCGCCAAGCGCGTCGACCTGCCCGGCGGCCCCACCCTGCGCGCGGTCCTGGACTCCCTGGCCGACCGGCACCCCCGGCTCGACCGCCGGGTCCGCGACGAGCAGGGGGCGCTGCGCCGCTACGTCAACGTCTTCATCGGCGACGACGAGTGCCGCGCGGCCTCCGGCCTGGACACCCCGGTCCCCGACGGAGCGGAGGTGCGCATCCTCCCCTCGGTCGCCGGAGGCTGACCCGGACCGCCGGGCCCCGCCACCGGGCGACCGCGCACCCCGTCTCCGCCCGTCCGTGCCGCCGGTGCGGAAATCCGGTTCGCCACCGGCGAGTTTCGCGTGCCCGCGGAGTCCAAGCACGTGTGAGCGTGCGGATGCGGGCCGTGAGGGGTGCGGTGATGGTGAACAGGGCCGGTGGACCGACCGTCGACGACAGGGGCGCGACCGGGGGATTCGTCCCCGACCATGCCCACGCCCTGCTCGAACGGGCCGTCGGGGCCGTGCTCAACGCGGCCCAGCACGCCCGGCCCGAGTTCTTCGAACGGCCCACGCCGTGCGCCGGGTGGAACCTGGAGATGCTCCTGCTGCACACCGCCGATTCGCTGGACACCCTCGGCGAAGGCCTCGGTGAGGGCCGGGTCGCGCTCTTCTCGACCGCGTCCGTCGGCCATGACGCCATCTCCGAGGTGCGGATCCGCGCCTGCCGCCTGCTGCGCCTGCCCGCCGGCGGAGGCGCGGCGGCGGTCGCCGACCGCTCCCTGGGCACGGCGGCGCTGGCCGGGGTGGGGGCGCTGGAGGCGGCGGTGCACGCCTGGGACATCGCCGCGTCCTGCGGCGCCCCGGGGCCGGTGCCGCCCGACCTGGCGGCCGCCCTGCTGCCGGTGGTGCCGCTGGTGGTCACCGACGCCACCCGCCACCGCCTGTTCGCCGACCCGGTCCCCGCCCCGCCCTGGTCCGGCGCGGCCGACCGCCTCGCGGCCCTCACCGGCCGCGACCCGCGGCGGAAGCGCCCCTGACCCCACCGGACGGATCGCGCCGACCCGACGGCGCACGCGCCGAGCCCGCGGTTCCTCCGTGCACCCGACGGTTCACACGGCGGCGAGCAGGGCGTCGATGAAGGGGTTGCGGAACTTGCCCGTCGGGTCGAGGCCTTCGGCCAGCCGCTTGAAGTCGGCGGCGCGGTCGTAGAGGCCGGCGGTCTCTCCCGGTGAGAGGGCGGTGAGCTTGGCCCAGTGGGGACGGGCGCCCAGCGGCAGGAGGCGCTCCTCGATCGCCGCGATCACCGGGCGCACCGCCTCCACGTCGTTCACCCAGGTGAAGTGGAAGGCGGCGGAGTCGCGTCCGTAGGCAGGGCTCAGCCACAGGTCGTCGCCGCGCACGGTGCGCACCTCGGAGATGTGCAGGACCGGCGCGACCAGGTGCCCGATGCCGCGCAGCGCCTCGATGGCGGCCGGGGCGGCCTCGCGCGGCACGAAGTACTCCGACTGCAGCTCGTCCCCGGCGCCGTCGGGGCCGGCCCCGGCCGCGGCCGGGAGGAAGTGGGGCAGGCGCTCGTGCCAGGGGCCGCCGATCCCGAGCTGCTCGGTGCACAGGTCGGCTCCCCTGCCGGGGACGGGGTTGACCCGCTCGCGGGCGGGCTCGCCGCCGTTCGCCCCGTCCTCCGGGGCGCCTTCGGAGCGGTGCTTGAGCCAGAGGCGGGCGTGCCCGCTGTGCCAGTCGGTGAAGGCGCTGACGCTGTAGGCGCGGCCGAAGACCTGGTCGAACCGGTGCACCGGCTCGTCGAGGGGTACGTCGAGGAGGACGCGCTGGGAGACGGTGAAGGCGGGTTCGACGTCCAGCGTCATCCGGGTGACGATCCCGAGCGCCCCCAGGGAGACCACCGCCCCGGGGAAGGTGTCCGGGTGGGTGTCCCGGGCCAGCCGCACCGGGTCGCCCTGCGGTCCGATCAGCTCCAGGGCGCGGACGGAGGCGGACAGGCAGCGCTGGGTGTCACCGGAGCCGTGAGTGGCGGTCGCACAGGCGCCGGCGATGGTGATGTTCGGCAGGGACGCGAGGTTCGACAGCGCGTACCCGGCCGCGTCGAGGGCGGCGCAGGCGTCGGTGTAGGACAGGCCCGCGGCGACCTCCGCCGTCGGCCGCCCCTGTCCGTCGGCGACGGTGACGGTGCCGGGCAACGCGTCCGTCCACACCAGGTCGCCGTCGGAGGCGATGACGGGGGAGAAGGAGTGGGTGCTCCCGAGGGCCCGGATCCTCGGGGAGCCGTGCACCAGTCGGCGCAGTTCCTCCACGGACCCGGGCCGGTGGGTCCGCGCGCCGTCGAAGGCGACATTACGGCTCCAGTTCGCGACCGGTGCTCTGAGGGGACGGGGGAGGGCCATGATCACTCCGATTCGGTGGGCGGTGCTGCGGCGGATCGCGGGGGTGGCGCGGGGCGCACCGACCGCCCCCCGGAGCCGCCCCCTGGGGCGTTCCCCACTGCGCGCGTGCAGGAACGGTCACGTTAGGCGCACCGGGCGCCCGACGTCGCTGTTCGGCCGCTCCGTCGGGCGGGTTTCCGCGGTCAGGGGCCGATCCGCAGGGCAGGCACGAGGACAGGGCGCGGAGACAGGGCGCGGGGGCACGGCGCGGCCTGCTCGGACGGCGCCCCTTCCTACAGTGGGGCCGTCGGGACCGTCCTTCGGCTAGGAAGGCGCGCCCGCAGGCTCCTTCGAGGCCGAACGGGCGGTGGTGGAGGCCAGGGTGTCGACGGTGACGAACCTGTAGCCCCGTTCCAGGAGCCCCTCGATGATCGGCGGAAGCGCGGCCACGGTCTCCGAGCGGTCGCCACCGCCGTCGTGGAGGAGCACGACCGAGCCCGGCTGCACGCCGTCGAGAACGGTCCGGGCGATGGTCTCGGAACCGGGCATCGTCCAGTCGTCCGGGGCGACGTCCCAGAGGACCGTCGTCGCCCGCAGGCGCTGCAGTCGGCCGACGACCTCCGGCGTCCGTGCCCCATAGGGCGGGCGGAAGAGGGACGGCGGGGGGCCTCCGGACGCCTCGGCGACCGACGCGCCCGTGCGCCCGAACTGCTCGCGGAGCTCCTGTCCGGACAGCTCCGGCAGGAAGGGGTGCGACCACGTGTGGTTCCCCAGAGCGTGACCGCCCTCGCGCATCCGGACCAGTTCCTCCGGATGGGCGAGGGCGGTCATCCCCACGCAGAAGAAGGTCGCGGGCACGCCGTATCGGTCCAGGACGTCGAGGACCTGTCCGGTGTAGGGGGGAAGGGGGCCGTCGTCGAAGGTCAGGGCCACGTCGGGGCGGTCGCGGGGACCGTGGAACAGGAACCGGCCCGCGGCGGCGGCGTCCCGGTCGGCATCCGCGCTGGAGGCGATCCAGGCCTCCAGCTCGTCCTCGCGGCCGGTCTGGGTCCCGCGCCTTCGTTCCAGGCGGGTCAGGCGCCCGCGGTCGTACCGAGCGGCGCGGGTCAGGGCGGCGGCGGGGACCGCGCCGAACGCGGGACGTGCGGGCAGTACACCCGGATCGGCCCGGTACACCTCCAGGCCGGCCGCCATCAGCCGTCCGTCGAGGATGCCGTTGGTGCTCTCCACCACCGTGAACCGAAGGGCGTCGAGGCCGCTCAGGCAGGCGATGAGGTCGGTGGTCCGTGAGGCGTCGAATTCGGCCGGGGGCCGGGCCTCGCCGCCGTCGGCGTCGACCACCTCCACACGGTGGCCGGTTCCGGTCCATGATATGCCCGCGTACAGGATGGTTCTGCCCTCCCGGGGGGCGGAGCCGCTCACCGGCTCGGAGCGTATTCGGTGAAGTGGCGCCCGGAGAAGAGCTCCGGCCGCCTGCCGTCGGCCAGGCCCAGTTCCTCCGCCCGCCGGAGCATGTGGCGCCAGTACGGCTTGACCGGTGGCCAGAGGGTGCCGGTCTGGCAGTAGGAGGCGTCGACGAAGTAGCGCTCCTTGCCCCGCCCGTCCGGACGGCGGCGGCGCGTGTGGAACAGGGCGGAGTGCAGGACGACGGTGGAGCCGGGCGGGAGCCGGTCGATGAGGACCTCGCCGGGGAGGGTGGCGCAGTCCAGGTGGGCGCGGGCGTCCTTGGCGGCGATCTCGCGGTGCGATCCGGGCAGGACGGCGAGCGACGAGGCGTCCGTGTCGAGGCCGTCGAGGTAGTGCAGCGCGTGGACCATGGTGTGGGCGCGGTCCGTCTGGGGCCGCTGCTCGTAGTCGTGGTGCCAGGGCTTTCCGGGCAGGTCAGGGGCCTGGCGGTCGCTGTGCAGATGGTGGAAGACGAAATCGGTTCCCATGATGCGGTCCAGCAGCTCCAGGAGCGGCGGATGGCACACGAGCTCGCCGTGCGCCGGGAGCTCGAGCTCCATAAGGGCCGGGGGGCCGTGCGAATCCGGGTCGGTGGCCGCCGCGATGGACCGTGCCCGGAGGCCGTCGTCGACCCACCTGTCGACTTCGCTCTTGAGCGCGGTGACGAGGTCGGCGGACAGGAAGCCGGGCAGGACGAGGTATCCCTCGCGGGCGAAGCGTTCGAGGTCGTCGTCGGTGGCGGCTGCGGGGCTGCGAAGGCCGTGGCTCAGGACCATGGTCGGGGACTCCCTTCGAGGGCCGGGGTGGGGAGGAGGGGGGGCGTCCGGGCGCAGGGGGCGCCCACCATCGGCTGGGAAGAGCGGAGCGCGTCGGCTCAGCGCGGCCAGTCCACGCCGTCGTCGGCGGCCTGCGGGGAGGTCGTGGGCCCCACGGCGGGGGTGCGCGGCCAGTCCACGCCGCCGGAGGACAGGGCCAGGGCGGAGACCAGAGCGAGCAGGGTGAAGGCGGTGGAGGCGAGCATGCGTCGGATGTTCATCGTGAACTCCTCGTGGGGGTGGGGGGCGGACGGTGGGCCCGTCGCCATCGCCAGGGAACCTAGCAATTGGAAGGAAGGTTGGCAATTGTTTGTCTTATGGTTGGCAACATTAGGACAGCAGTGAAGGAGAAGAATTGACTGCTCTGCGCTCTTGCAGGGCAACATTGGGTGTCGGTAAGGCAAATCCGCTGGTATCCTCGTGGTGGCAGGTGGTGGACGGCTCCACGGAGGACGCGCTCGGAAGGAGGCCCCGGTCCGTGCCGGCGCCGCTCCCGGCGCCGACCGCCTCGGCGGGCGCGGGACCAGAGGGAGCGACTGCACGATCAAAGGACAGTGAGACCCACATGTTGGAACAGCCGCTCTTCGGGCGGCGCCTCAGGGAACTCCGGAAGAGGCGTGGACTCTCCCAGGCCGAGCTCGCCGGGGAGGAGATCTCCACCGGCTACCTCTCACGACTGGAGTCGGGGGCCCGCCGTCCCACCGAGAAGGTGGCGGCCCACCTCGCAGAGCGGCTCGGCGTGGCCCCCGCCGACTTCGGGCGTCCGTCGGGCGGGAGCAGCCTGGCCAAAGCGGTCGGTATCGCGGGCTCCTCCGAGGACGGGGAGGCCGACGATGCGCTCGTCACCGCGCTGGAGCAGGCCGATGACGCCGATCCCCTGCTCCGCTGGCAGGCCCTCTGGATGGTCGCGGACCGCTGGTGGCGGCAGGGGGCGCACGCCAAGGAGCGGTCCTGCGCCGCCGAGCTGGTCGCCCTCGCCGACGAGCTGGACCTGCCCGAGCTGCAGTGCCGCTCCTCGACCCGGCTCGCGCGCTGCCTGCGCTCCACGGGCGACATGGCCGGCGCGATCGGCGAGGCGGAGAAGGCGTGCCGGCTGGCGCGGGAGCAGCGGCTCTCCGTCCAGGACACCGGCAAGGCCCTGCTCGTCCTGGTGTCGGCCGAGGCCGAGGCGGGGCGCCTGCCCGAGGCCCGGGCGCACGCCGACGAACTCGTCGACCTCGCAGAGGCCCCTGGGCGCCTGCGCGCCAAGGCGCTGTGGTCGGCGGCGACGGTGCGGTTCCGCATGGGCGAGCAGACGGCCGCCCTTGAGCGCCTGGAACGCGCGATGAAGGGGCTGGACAGCCACGACGACCTGAAGCTGTGGGTGCAGCTCCGCCTGGCCGCCGCGTCGTTCTGTGTGCAGATCGAACCGCCTCTGGCCGATCGGGCGCGGCCCTATCTGGAAGAGGTACGGGTCCCCATCGAATTGATGGGCGGTCCGGTGCTGCGTCAGGAATGGCTCATGCTCCACGCGCATCTGGCGTTCCTCGAAGGGCGGTACGAGGACGCCCGGGCCGCTCGGGACGAGGTGCGTGCGGGGGAGATGCTGCTCGCCTATCGGGACGAGGTGCGACTCGCCGTGCTGGAGGCGCGCCTGATGGTCCTGGAAGGCCGTGTGGAGGAAGGGATCCGGCGCCTCAAGGAGCTCGGTGAGCAGACTCAGGGGGCGGCCAACCTCGATCTGGCGGCCGAGGTCTGGCGGGTGCTCGCCCAGGTGCTGGAGTCGGTGCGCTCGGCACCCTCCCCGGAGCGGCTGGAAGGGTAGGCCGGCCACGGGCACGCCCTGGCCGCGGGCTCCGGGGACGCCCGTCCCGGAGCCCGCGGCCGCCGCCCCACAGGCGTCACATGCGAGCCGGCGCCGACTCCGGTGCGGCCTCGGCGGTGATCTCCACCGAAGCGGCCAGCTCCTCGACCAGGTGACGCGCACGAGCAGGCGTGTCGGCACCCACGGCGATGCTTCCCACCCGGTCGCCGGAGTCGCGGGTGCCCGTGAAGGCGTCTCCGGGCGCGGCCGTGAACTCGGCGCACAGGACCGCGGGGTGCGCCGTGGCACTGTCCCAGCCCTCGACCCGTGAGAGACGACCCGCGGGCGCGCTCAGAAAGCGGACCGCTCCGGCCCGGGTGGCGGCCGGCGGCGGTGTGACGGGGCGGCCGAGCGCGTCGTCGTAGACCGGGCCGAACATCTCCAGGCCGGGCATGGCGTGCTGAAGCAGCACGTGCAGCCAGTCGCCCCCGGGGCGGGAGTGCAGCTCACCGAGGACCACCCCGTCTCGGGTGAGCCACAGTTCCACATTGAACACCCCGAACCTGAGGCCGGCGGCGGTCAGTGCGGCCCGTACCCGCGATGTGATCCGCCGGGCCGTGTCCGCGGGCAGATCCGCGGGGATCACATGCCCCAGCTCCACGAAGTGCGGCGGTGGGAAGAGCGACTTCCCGGTCACCGCGAGCACGTGCGGTTCGCCGCCGAGGAACAGGCCCTCGACGCTGAGCTCCTGCCCTTCCACGAACTCCTCGACCAGGAAGAGGCCCGGGTCGGGCAGTGCGGCGATGGCCGAGGGCAGGTCGTCCCGGCCATCGATCCTGGTGGTCCCGATGCTGCCCATGCCGTCCCGCGGCTTGACCACCCACGGTCCGCCGCTCTCCCGCAGGAACGCCTCGGCGTCCGCGACCCCCCGGCACAGGCGGACCGAGGGCTGGGGGAAGCCGGCCGAGGCCAGCAGCGCACGGCAGGCGTCCTTGTTCCTGGTCTGCCGAACGGCGGGCAGCGGGTTGCCCGGCGCCCCCATCAGCTCGGCGATCCGGGCCGTCGCCTCTACGACGGTGTCCCGAAGCCCCAGGACGATGTCGAAGCGCTCTCCGGCGGCGAGCCGCTCCTCGGCCCAGCGAAGGCTCGCCCGGGGGTCGTCGGGATCGACCGCCGATACCCCGTCGGCCAGGGCGGTGACCTTCCCGATCCGGGGCAGGACCTCGGCGCGGTGGGTGACATGCGTGTGGATTCCGCGGGCGCGTGCCTCTTCCAAAGCGAGGCGGGCGATGTCGATGCTGGAGCCCACCGGATTGGCCCCTCCGACGAGCAGGAGGCGGGGTTGGCGGGACGTCGTGTCCATGATCGGTCCTTCCGGGCAAGAGGCCGTCCCGGCCCGGGACGGCCTGGTGTCGGTCCATGCGGCGCGGCCCTGCCGGGGACGCGGCCGCGGCGGGTGGTTCACCGGGCCAGAGTGCGCCTGAGCCAGTCCACGCGGGCGGTATGGGCGGTTCGCGAAACCGCGGCCCCGGGAACCCACTCGTCGAAACTGTGGAAGGCGCCGGACCACACGTGCAGCTCGGCCCGGCCCCCCGCTTCCCAGATCCGGGAGGCGTAGGCGATCCCCTCATCGCGCAGCGCCTCCACCGATCCCACCTCGATGTAGGCGGGCGGGAGCCCGTCCACCCGGTGCGCACGCGCAGGCGCGGCGTAGCCGCTGACGCCGTGGCCCCCCTGGGCCCCGCCCAGTAGAGCCCTCCAGCCGGTCAGGTTGGACCGCCCGTCCCACACCCCCACGTCCAGCATCTGGGTGTGGGATCGACTGCGGCACCGGTCATCGAGCATCGGGAACTGCAGGAACTGCCCGCACGGCCGCGGGCCGTCACGGTCCCGGGCCAGGAGGGCGAGTCCGGCGGCCAGCCCTCCTCCGGCGCTGTTGCCCCCGACGACGATGCGCCCGGGATCGATTCCCAGCGCCGCGGCGTTGCGGGCCAGCCACGTCAGCCCGGCGTAGCAGTCCTCGACGGGGGCCGGGTGCGGGTGCTCGGGCGCCAGCCGGTAGTCCACGGCCGCCACGGCGGCGCCCAGTTCCTGGGCGCGGTCCAGGTCGCAGGCGAGCTCGGACCCCCGATGGGTCCCGGCGACCATTCCGCCGCCGTGCACGTGGTACAGGACCGGGAACGGCCGGGGCGCCGCCGTCGGAGTGCAGATCAGCAGCGGCACGGCGGGGGCGCCGTCGGGGCCGGGGGCGGTGCGCTCCCGGACGGTGAAGGCACCGCCCCGCTCCAGCGCCTCGTCCGGGAGCCGGGCCCGCCGGGAGCGCAGGCGCCGGTCGGGGATGAGCCGGGGGGTGAGCGGCATCGCCATCTCGGCCCGGATCCGCCGCAGGGGTTCGGCCAGTTCCGGATCGAGCGGGGGAGGAACGCCCTGTGCGGGGGCCGGGGGCGCGGGCGGGAGATCGGTGGGGTCTGCGGACACGGTACTCCTGGGATCGTGGTGGGAGAGGCGCGGAGCCGGGTGCGTCGCCTCAGTCGTGGACCAGGGCGAGCGCGTCCACCTCCAACAGCAGGTCGGGGCGGTACAGCGCGGCCACCTGGACGACGGTGCTGGCCGGAGGCAACCGGGTGTCGATGAAGGCGTCCCTCACGGCCAGGACCGCGGGCACGTGGTCGATGTCGGTCAGGTAGTAGGTGAGCTTGATGACGTCGTTGAACGTGGCGCCCGCGGCCGCCAGGCAGCGGTGCATGTTGGTGAACACCCGGTGGGCCTGTGCGGCCGGGTCGCCGGGGCCCACGAGCGCGCCGTGCTCATCGAAGGGCATCTGGCCCGCGATCGCCGCGGTCCGCCCCGGGCCGGCCACGACGTGGGTGTAGCCCGAGCTCGGGGCGACCCCCTCGGGCGCCGGGATGTGGGTGAGTCCGCCGTGTTCCATATCCGTCCTCTCGTCGCTGGGTCCGTGTGTGCGGGCGCCGCCGGAGCCCGCCGCAGTGCGCCGGGTCCGACCGGAGGGGCGGCCGTTCGGGCGCGCTCACCGGCGGGTCGCGGTGCTGTGGGCGAACCATGTGGCCAGGCGGCGCATGCGTTCGGACGTCTCGTGCTCGTCGGGGCCCTGGACCACGGCGGTTCCCGCATGGGCGCACGAGGCCCGGCGCGCGTCGGAGAGGACGTCTCCGACGCGGGTCGGCAGGTGGACCTCGACCACACCCTCGCGGCGCATGACCTCGTCCTCGGCGGGAAGCGAGGAGACGGTGCCGGGGGAGGCGGTCAGGAACACGTCCCCCAGCCACGCGTCGGCGGGCCGCGGCGGAACCGAGGGGGCGAGTCCGAGAACGGCCCGGGCCCACTCCTCGTGCAGGTCCACCCCGTGCTGGCGGCGGATCATCGCGTCGAACGAGCCGCCCGGAATGCGGCCTCCGCACTCGCCGAAGAAGAACCGGTCGCCCTGGTCGAACACTTCCATGTGGAAGACGCCGTCGTGATGGTCGAGGGCCTTCATCGCGTGCCCGGTGAAGGCGCGCAGGTCGTCGTAGAGCCCCGGGCGGTGCGCGGGGTGCTGCAGGACCGAGGCGACGATCCCGCCGTCGCGGATCGCCAGAACGTTCTGCAGGTAGCGCCCGACGGACAGGAAGGTGATCCTTCCCGCTCGCACGACGCCGTCCACGTGGAGTTCAGGGCCCTCGATCCACTCCTCGGCGATCCAGGGGCCGCGGGCGCCCGAGTGCGCCAGCGCGCGGGCCGCTTCGGCGCGTTCCCGCTCGGAGTGCCAGGAGTGGACCCCGCGGGTCGCCGAGTTGCCGAGCGGCTTGACGACGCCGCGCGTATAGGGGAGGCCGTCGAGCTCGTGCGGATGGACCACGGCCCGGGAGTCGGCGACGGGCAGGCCGGCGTTACGGATCCTGCGCTTCTGCACTTCCTTGTCGCGGAGGGCCACGGCCTGCTCCGGCGTGCCCGTGCTCCGCCGCCCACCGATCAGCGCGGCGTTGACGAGGGTGAACTCGAACTGGCTGCACACCGTGTCGAAGTCCTCGGCGCGCACCCCCTTGCGCGCCAGACCGGCGAGCACCGACTCGGCTCCGGCCGGGTCCTCCACGACGATCGTGCACGCATCGTCGAGGATCCCATTGCGTGGGCCGTCGTCCTCGGGGGCCAGCACGCACACCACCTCGGCGCCCAGGCGCCGCAGGGCGGTCACCGCGTCCGGCCGCCAGCCGATCAGCAAGACCTTCTGTGCGTGCGTCCGTTCCGGGATCCGCATGGTCATCTCCGTCTCCTCTTCGGCGTGAATCGCAGGGGAAGCGACCGCGGGCCCGCGACGGCGATCGAACGCACGCGCGGTGCCGGGCCGAGAACCGCGACATCGCCCGCCCGGTCGAGGAGCCCGGTCAGCAGCCGGCGCATCTGGGCCCGGGCCAGCGTGGCGCCGATGCAGTAGTGCTCGCCCGCGGCCAGTGCGATGTGGCGGTTGGGGCGGCGGGCGATGTCGAAGCGGTCGGGGTCGGCGAAGACCTCCTCGTCGCGGTCGGCCGAGGGGAGCCACAGGACGACGCGCTGCCCGGCTCTGATCCTCTGGCCCCGGAGGGTGCAGTCGCGCGTGGCGGTGCGCATGCTGTGCACGGCGCTTGACGTCCAGCGCAGGATCTCCTCGACGGCGCCGGGGAGCAGCGCCCGGTCCTCGTCCAGGCGCCGGAGCTGTTCGGGGTGGCGGAGGAGGGCGAGAACCCCGCCGACCAGGGCAAGCCTCCCGTTCTCGGTCGCGCCGATGAGGTTCTCGCAGTTCAGGAGGGCCTCCTCTTCGGTAAGGAGCCGGTCCTGCACGGTTCCGTGGACCAGGGCGCTCATCAGGTCGTCGGCCGGCTCCTCCATCCGTCGGAACAGCAGCTCGCTGAAGTACTCGAGCAGGCCCGGGTGCGCGACCAGCGACGTGTGGGCTTCGAACGCCTCGTCGGTCCAGGCCAGGAGGCGGTCGTGGTCCTGTTCGGGAACGCCCATGATCCGGCAGATGAGCGTGTGCGAGAGCCGCCCGGCGATGTCGTGGACGGCGTCGCAGTCGCCGAGCTCGAAGGCGCGGTCCAGGGTGGAATCGACCGCGGCCGCGATGGTTCCCTCCAGGCCCCGCACGGCCCTGGTGCTGAACCAGTCCGCCATCAGGCCGCGCAGGAGCCGGTGCCGGGGCGGGTCGCTGAGCGCCAGGGTCATGCCTCCGCCGGGGTCGTCGCCCTGCCGGGCCGGTCGGAGCAGGACTCCCTGTTCAGAGGAGAACGTCTGCGGGTCGCGGTAGACGGCCTTGATGTCCTCATGGCGCGTCAGCGACCAGAACGCCGGCAGTTCGGACGCGTGATGGAAGTGCACCGGTGCGTTTCTGCGCATCCAGCGCCAGACGAGGTGCGGGTCCCCGTCGGCGTGGAGCGCGGTCTCGGTGAGCAGGGCGGGGTCGGGGTCGTGGAGGGGCAGGGCCGCTGAGGTCATGACGGTGCTCCCGGAACGAGCGCGTGAAGGCGGTCGGAGAAGCGTTCTGCGAGGTCGCGGCAGGTGGACCCGGCCACCGCTTCGGGGCGGTAGGACAGCTCCAGCCGCAGTCCCCCGTGCGCTTCCGGCCACAGTTCGGCGTGGAGCTCCAGGGGGAGGTCGAGGTAGGGCTGGCGGATGAAGGAGGCCCGCACCCCGGACAGCTCCAGCTCCGGGGCCCGGTTGTCCTGGAGGGCCATGAGCGTCTGGTAGATCGGGGGGCGGCCGTCCGCGACGGCTCCCGCGGCCTCGGCCAGGTCCTCCAGGTCCGCCTCTTGGGCGGAGAAGGCACCGCGGACCAGACGTGCGGTCGCCGTGAGCGCGTCGGGGCCCTCCCCGAGTGCGGCGCCGCGCATCCGCACGCAGAGCATCGTGATGTGGCACCCCACGGCGTGCTCCAGCCCGGGGCCGTCCCTCCGGGCCGCGGGAACCCCGAGCGCGAAGTCCCACTGCCCGGTCACCTCCGCCAGGCTCGCGGACCAGGCGTGGAGCAGGGCGCAGAAGCGCGTGGTCCCCGCCGCCGCGGCGGCGCGGTCGGCGGCGTCCGCCACGTGGGCCGGAATCGCCGCCGCGACCCGGCCGGGGGGACCGGGTGCCGTGCCCACCGGTCGGCGGGGCCAGCGTATCGGCGGCACCCCCCGGAGCTCCTCGCGCAGGCCGGGGCTTCGGTCGTCGGAGTGCGACAGGCGCGCGATGCGGGTGGAGTGCAGGCGCTCCAGGGAGGGCGGCTCGGGACCCGGGGCCTCCCGGTCCTCCAGCGCCGCGTTGTAGGCGGCCGCCAAGTCATCCGCCAGCACCGACTCCGACCAGCCGTCGAAGGCGATGTGGTGCACGACGCAGCCGAAGAACCAGCGGTCACCCGAGGAGAGGGGGACCAGCACCGTCCGCCAGACCTCGCCGTCCTCCAGGAGCAGGCCGTCGGACAGTTCGGCGCGCAGCGCGCGGAGCGCGGCCTTGGAGGAGGGCTCGGGCCCCAGCACTTCGAGCGGGGGTGCGGGGACGTCCGCGGGGACGGCGGAGGGGACGGGGAAGGGCGTGTACGCCGCTCGCAGGGGCTCGTGCCGCCGGTGTACCGCTGCTGTGGCCGCTTCCAGCGCGTTCGGATCGGGCTCTCCGTCGATCCGCCAGACCAGGGTGCAGTACCCCGTCCGGTCCGACGGCGACGTGAGCTGCCGGGTGAGATAGACGGACTGCATCGGGGTGAGCGGAACGGCGCCGCCGGGCGCGTCCGGCCCGCCGGCCCTGTCGGCCCTGTCGGCGGCCCCTCCGCCGTCGCCGGTGGGGCGGGGCTCGGCCGAGCGCAGCCATGCGGCCAGGGCCGAGGCGGAGGGGTACTGGTAGAGGCGGGAGACCGGGACGGCTCGGTCCAGGCTCTCGGCCAGGCGAGAACAGACCCGCCCCGCGTCCAGGGAGGATCCGCCGAGTTCGAAGAAGGAGGCGTCGACCGGTGTCCTCCCCGGGCCCAGTACCGCGGCGAAGGCGGCGGCGACCGCGCGCAGGACGGCGTCGTCGTGGGCCCCGCACCGTCCGCCGTCCCCAGCGGCCCGGTCCCCGGGCGGGTCCGCCGCCGCGGCGGCGGCCGGCACCGCGCGCAGCAGCGCCGCCTCGTCCAGTTTCCCCTGCGGGGTGAGGGGGAAGGCGTCGACACCGACCACCGACGAAGGCAGCTCATAGGCGGGGAGCTGGGCCCTCAGCGCGGTGCTCACCTCCTCCCAGCGCTCCCCTGGCCGTGCCGGGACGCAGAAGGCCACCAGGTCGCGGACGGCGCCGCCCGCGTCCCGGCGGGCCACGATGCGGGCACTGCGCACGGGGGCCAGGCGTTCCAGCCTGCGCTCGATCTGGGCGGGCTCCACCCGGTGGCCGCGCAGCTTCACCTGCCGGTCGGCCCGGCCGCGGAAGCGGAGCAGGCCGTCCTCACCCCACAGGCCGAGGTCGCCGGTGCGGTAGACGCGTGTCCGCTCCCCGCCGATGCGCAGGTGGGCGAACTTCTCCCGGGTGAGCGCGGGGTCGCCCAGGTACCGGAGCGCGAGCCCCTCTCCCGCGATGCAGATCTCGCCGGTGCGGCCGGGTTCGCAGATCCGGTCGCCGTCGAGGACGTACACCTGTGTGCCGGGCACCGGCCGGCCGAGGGGGATCCCGTCGTCGCGGTCGCAGTCCCGGGCCGTGACCCGGTGCGTCGTGGCGAACACGGTGCTCTCGACCGGCCCGTAGCCGTTGTACAGATCGGCGGAGGGGTGCCGGTCCAGGAACCGGCGCACGTGTCCAGGGGAGAGGCGCTCGCCGCCGACCATGATCCGGCGCAATCCGGTCAGGGCGCCGGGCGCTTCGTCGACCAGCATGTTGAACAGGCCAGCGGTGATCCAGGCGGTGTCCACCCCGTGGCGGGGGACGGCTTCGGCCAGGAAGGCGGGGGTCAGGTAGGGATCGTCCGCGACCACCGACGCGCCGCCGGTGAGCAGCGGCGACCACAGCTCCAGGGAGAAGGCGTCCCAGGAGGTCGGGGCCGCCAGCGGCACGGTCGCGCCGAGGGCCAGGCCGCCGGGGCGGAACAGTCGGGACGTCGCTCGGTGCGGGCTGACCACCCCCTTGGGCGCGCCGGTGGTGCCGGAGGTGAAGAAGATGCAGGCGGGGTCCGTGCCGCGGGCGACGGCGGGCCGGAAGGCGGGGGAGGGGGCGGTGCGGCCGCGGGGAGGGGTCCATACCGGAACACCGGTCCCGGGCGGGGCGGACGGGGTGCCCTCGGCCCCGGCGACGGCGAGCGGGGGAGTGAGCCGATCCAGGATCTCGCGGATCCGGGGGGCGGGCCACCCGGGGTCCAGTAGCGCGTACGCCGCGCCGGTCTTGAGCACGGCGAGCGCGGCGGTCACCGCCTCGATGCCGCGCGGTAGCAGGATCGGGACGAAGGAGCCCGGGCCCGCCCCGGCATCGGCGAGCCGTTCGGCCCAGGCGTCGGCGGTCCGGTCCAGCGCCCCGTAGGTGAGCGCGGTCCCGTCGCCGACGAGCGCCGGCGCCCCGGGGGCCTCGGCGGCGCGGCGGGCGAAGATCTCGTGCAGGCCCTGGCCGGGGCCGTTGTGCACAGGCCCGGTGGCGAAGCAGGGGTCCGAGGGCACGGCCGTTCCCCTCTCGAATTTGCCAATCTGCGGATGGTCGGTTGGCAAAAGATTGCCATCATCTTGGCGAGTTTGGCAATATCGGTGGGGCCGCGCCGTTTCCGCGGGCGGCCCCACCCCGGGGGCCGGGGCGGGGGCACCTCCGATCGAAGGTGGTTCGATGTCTCGCGACCGCTCCTACGACATCGCCGTCACCGGTGTGTCCGGCCGGTTCCCCGGCGCCTGCGACCTGCGTGCACTGTGGGAGGCCCTCAAAGAGGGGCGCATCCTGACCAGGCGCTATGCCAGGGATGAACTCCTGCGGGCAGGGGTGCCGCCGGAGGTTGCCGACGACGCCGACTACGTTCCGGTCCACGGGCACCTGGAAGGGGCCGAGCGGTTCGACAACGCCCTGTTCGGGATCGGCCCGCGCGAGGCCGAGCTGCTGGACCCCCAGCACCGGATGATGCTCGAGGCGGCATGGGCGGCGTTGGAGGACGCCGCCGTGGCCCCCGCCCGCGCCCCCGCCACCGGTGTGTACGCCTCGGCCGCCGGCAGCGGCTACCTGCGCGCCATGGTCGCCGGAGGAGGCCTGGACCCCCTTGCCCTGGACGATGCCGTGCACGGTTCGGAACCGGACTTCCTCGCCGGGCACATCGCCTACCGGCTGGGGCTGGACGGACCCGCGATGGCGGTGCAGACCGCCTGCTCCTCCTCGCTCGTCGCGGTGCACACGGCAGTGCAGGCGCTGCTGGCGGGCGAATGCGACCAGGCGCTCGTCGTCGCGGCGGGCGTCCCCTACCCGCAGGCCGGATACCTGCACGTTCCCGGGGGGATCCACTCTCCCTCGGGGCGCTGCCGGCCGTTCGACGCCGAGGCGGACGGGGTCGTCGCCGGCTCGGGGGTGGTGTGCGCCGTCCTGAGGCGGCTGGAGGACGTGCCGCGGGACGCCCCCGCCCTCTACGGCACCATCCTGGGCACCGCCGTCAACAACGACGGCGCGGCCAAGGCGGGCTTCTTCGCCCCCTCGCCCGCCGGCCAGGAACGGGTGATCCGCGCGGCTGTCGGCGCGGCCGGGATCTCGGCCGAGACGATCGGCTATCTGGAGGCGCACGGTACCGGTACGCGCCTCGGCGACCCGATCGAGTGGGAGGGCGCCTCGTCGGCCCTGGCGGCCGAGGGCGCTCGCCCGGGCGGTGTGGCCGTGGGGGCCCTGAAGGCCAACATCGGGCACCTGGACAACGCCGCGGGCCTGGCCGGACTGGTCAAGGCGCTGCTGGTACTGAGGGAGGGGGTGGTCCCGCCCGTGGCCGGGTATGCACGGATGAACCCCCTGCTGGAGTCCGAGGGCAGCCCGCTCTACGTCCCGGACCGCTGCGCCCCGTGGGGCGGCCCCGAGCCCCGGCGCGCCGGGGTCAGCTCGTTCGGCATCGGCGGAACCAATGCGCACGTGGTCCTGGAGGCCGCGGTCCCCCGCGGGCGGACCGCCGCCGCGTCCCGGCCGTCCGACGGGCGCGTGCGGCTGTCCCTGCTGTCCGCGGCGGACGCGGGGGCTCTGGACCGGACCGCCGCGGGCCTGGCCCGGTACCTGTCCGAGGCCGTTCCCGATCCCGCCGACGTCGCGCGGACCCTGGCCACGGGCCGCGCCGAGCTGCCTGAGCGGATGGCGGTCGCGGGCCGGACCCGGGAGGAGATCGCCGGCCGACTCGCCGCCGCGCCGGAGGCGGTCCGGGGGCGGCGTCCCCCCGAGGGGGCGCCCCCCGTCATTCTCCTCTTCCCCGGGCAGGGCGCCCAGGCGCCGGGTATGGCCGCACCGCCGGCCGAGGCGCTCCCCGGTTTCCGCCGGTCCCTGGAGGACTGCCTGGACGCCTTCGGGCCGGACCGCCCCGCGGGGCTGGAAGAGGCCCTCTTCGACCCTGCGGCCGGCGCCGAGGCGCTCGCCGAGACCGAATCGGCCCAGCCCGCGCTGTTCGCGGTCGGGTATGCGGCGGCCGAGGCGCTCGCCGGGCTCGGGGTCGCCCCCGTGGCCGTGGCCGGCCACAGCCTGGGCGAGATCACCGCGGCCTGCGCCGCCGGGGCCCTGTCCCTGGAGGACGCCGCCCGGTTCGTCGCCGCCCGGGGGCGCGCCATGCAGGGGTGCCCGGAAGGGGCGATGCTCGCGATGGGGTGCGGCGAGGACCGCGCGCGCGAGCTGATGGCCGGCTCCGGGGCGTCCGTGGAGATCGCGGCGGTCAACTCCGAGGACGGCTGCGTCGTCGCGGGGGCCGTGGAGGAGGTCGACGCCTTCGCCGAGCGCGTGCGCGGCCGGGTCCCGGTGCGCCGGCTCGCCTCGCGCCGGGCCTTCCACTCCGTCCTGATCGCCCCCGCCGCCGGGGCCCTACGCGCGGCGGCCGCGCAGATGCGGGCGGGAAGGCCCGCCGTGCCGGTGGCCGCCGGTGCCTCCGGGACGCTCATCGAGGCCGGGGCGGTGTACGACCCCGGCGGGCTCGTCGAACAGGCCCTGCGCCCGGTGCGGTTCGCCGATGCTCTGCGGGCGATCGCCGAGCGCTATCCAGGGGCGGTCGCGGTGGAGGTCGGCCCGGGGCGGGCCCTCTCGGCGATGGCGGCCCGGGCGGGCCTGGACACGGTCCCCCTCGCGCCGGGGGGTGCCGACCCCGCGGTGGAGGCGGCCGAGGCCCTCGGGGCCCTGTGGACGATGGGACAGCCGCTCGATCTCGCCTCACTGGCGGGGGAGGGGCGGTGTGTCCGCCTGCCGACCTATCCCTTCGGAGGCCGACGGCGGCGGGCGCGCGAGGCCGAGCCGGCCGCGGCACCGGCGCCGCCGTGCGGCCCGCAGCCCCGGCCGGACCCTGCGGGCGACCGGGCGGACGCGGGCGGGGCGCCCGGCGGGGAGGTGGCGCAGGTGCTGGAACAGGTCTGGGCCGAACTCCTCGGCCACGAGAGGCCGTCCCCGGACGACGACTTCTTCCGGATGGGCGGGGACTCTCTGCTGGTGACCCGCATTGCCCGCGAGGCCGGACGACGGCTCGGAATCCGGATCCCCGTCCGCGACCTGCTGCTCGGGCGGACGCTCGGCGGCCAGATCACCCGTGTGCGCGAGCTCGCGGAACACGGGCGGGCAATACGCGGCACGGACTGAGTTGCCTAACTTATTGCCCAAATGTGCCAAGCCTGGCAAAGTAGGGGGCGACGGCCCGCCGCCCCCCGAGGAGGAAGACGTGTGGAGTGCGACCCCCCGCACCAGGGCTCACCTGGCGCCGGAGCTCCGGCCGTGAGCGGGAAGGTGCGCGGAGACGGCGGGGTCCGTGATACCGCCCCGGCGCCCCGGAGACTGACCGCCGCCCTCAGCCTGGACACCCTCTTCGGAAGTCTGGGGCTCTTCAGCGTCCTGCCCATCCTCGGCCTGCTGCTGGCCGACCGGACCGGCGGGGCGGGAACGGGCCTGGTCGGTGCGGGCCTGTTCAGCTACACGGCCTCGGCCGGCCTGTCGGCGACGCTGGCCCACCGCTGGATCGCGCGGCTGGACTACCGCACCGGCATGCTCGGCGCCCTCCTGACCACGGGGCTCGCCTTCGGCCTGTTCCCCTACGCGGGGGAGGGGTGGGCCCTGTGCGCGGTCCTCGCGCTGGCCGGGTTCGGGGTCAGTGTCCACTTCCTGCTCTCCCGGGTCCTGGTGGCCGAGATGGTCGCCGGAGGCGTTCAGCGCAACCGTGTCTTCTCCGTCCTCCTCGTCGCGGTCAACGCGGCTTCGGCGGTCGGCCCCTTCGCCGCCAACCTGCTCTACGAAGCGGCCGACCCGCGCCTGCTCATGCTGGCGGTCGCGCTCTGCTACGCCGCGGCCGCGGCCGCGCTGCTGCCGGGCCTGCCCCGCGGTCGCCGGCCGCGGCCGGCGTCGGGCGCCTGGCCGGTCGGCCGGGCGGTCCTGGCCCGCGTGGTGCGGAGCCCGCGGATGCGGCGCGTGGTCCTGGCCGCAGGGCTGGGAACCTTCGTCTACGCCCAGTTCTTCTCCGCGTTCGCGCTGTACGTGGGCAAGGAGTTCGCGTCGCCGGCGGTGAGCGCGGCGCTGATCGCCGGTCCCTCGCTGGCGGTGGCCCTGGCACAGACCGGGGTGACCGCCGTGGCGAACCGGGCCCTGCGGTCCGGTGCCCCGCCGTTCCTCCTGCTCGCCTGCGCAAATCTGATCTTCGGCGCGTCCATGGTGACGCTCGGGGCAGGCCTTCCCCCGCTCGCCGGAGCCGTCGCGGCCGTAGCGGTGTTCTGCTGTGCCGAGATGGTCTTCGGCCCCATGACGAACACCGCCTTCGCCGAGCTGCCGATCGAGTCCAGCATGGAGGCCTTCAACCTCCGACAGCTGTGCTGGTCCTGCGGAGAGGCGCTCGGCTCCTTCGCCGGCGGAACCCTCTTCCTCGCGCTCTACCTGGCGGGGGACGGCGCCCTCTACTGGCAGGGGCTCGGCGCGGCCACCCTGGTCGCGACGGCGGCCCTTCTCGTGGCGGGTCGGGGCTCGCCCGGGCCGTGACGCCCGGTGCCCCCCGCCCCCGTGCGCCCTCGCGGTTCGGCGTCCCCGACCGCCCGCCCGCAGTGCAACCACTATCGGCACAGGGAGTGACCATGTCCGCATCCCCCCGGCTCGATGCCGGTCCCGGCGCAGGGACCGGACCCGCACCGGAGTCCGCACCCCCCCGAAGAGAACACCCCGACGGCGCCCTCGCGCTCGGCGCCGGTCCGCCGCTCCCGCCGCCGCACCCGCTCGTGCACGAATCGGTCGCCGAGGTCGTCCGGACCGCCCCCGAGCGGACGGCGGTGCGCGGCGCCGACCGCGCGATCACCTACGCAGAGCTCGACGCCTGGGCCGAGCGGATCGCCACCCGCCTGACCGGTCTCGGTGCGGGCCCCGGCCACCGTGTCGGGGTCCTCGCAGAGCCGTCGGCGGCCATGGTCGCCGCCGTCCTCGGCGTGGTGCGCAGCGGGGCCGCCTACGTCCCGGTCGATCCCGCAAGCCCCGACCGGCGCATCGCCGAGGTCCTGCAGGACGCCGGCGCCGTCGCGGCGGTGACCGCGGGCGCGCTGGGGAACCGGGCCCACGGTGCGGTCCCGGCGATCGTCCGTGCCGACGGCGCGGACGCCCCCGGAGCCGGGAGCGCACCGCGGCGCCCAAAGAAGGGCGGGCGCGGCGATCCTCCGCGCACCGCCGCCGCGGCGCAGGACCCGGCCTACCTCGTCTACACCTCCGGCAGCACCGGCGAGCCCAAAGGGGTCGAGGTCGACCACGGCCGACTGGCCGCCTCCACCGCCGCGCGGCGGACCGTCTACCCCGGAGCCCCCGTGTTCCTCCTGGTGTCGCCGCTGGCCTTCGACTCCTCGGCCGCCGGTATCTGGGGAACACTGACGGCCGGCGGCACACTGGTCGCGGCCTCCGCCGACGAGGTGCGCGATCCGGAGAGCCTCGTCGGCCTGATCCGGCGCCACCGGGTCACCCGGACCCTGTGCGTGCCGTCGCTGTACCACCTGCTGCTCGACGCCGCCGAACGGGTCGGCCCACAGGCGCTGCGCACGCTGCGGACGGTCGTCACGGCCGGAGAACCGCTGCCCGCGACCCTCGTGGCGCGCCACTTCGCGCTGCTGGGCCGGTCGGCCGAGCTGGTGAACGAGTACGGGCCCACCGAAGCCACCGTCTGGGCCAGCTACCACCGCTTCGCCGGACCGGGCCCGGTCTCCATCGGGCGCCCGATCCCCGGTGCCCGGCTGTACGTCCTGGACGAGGAGCTGCGCCCCGTTGCGCCCGGCGCCGACGGGGAGCTGTTCATCGGCGGTGCGGGCGTGGCCGACGGCTACCGGGGCCGTCCACGGGAGACGGCCCGGGCCTTCCTGCCGGACCCGTTCGCCCCCGGACCGGACGCGCGCATGTACCGCACGGGAGACCTGGCGAGGTGGAACCCGGACGGGACCCTGGCCTTCCTCGGCCGACGCGACCAGCAGGTCAAGATCCGCGGCCACCGGGTGGAACCGGGCGAGGTCGAGGCCCGCCTGGCAGCCGTCGAGGGGGTGCGCGAAGCGGTCGCGCTCCCCGCCCCCTCCGGAGACGCGCTGATCGCCTATGCGGTGGCCCCCGCGGGGCCGTCCCCGCGGGAGCTGCGTTCCCTGCTGCGGGAGCAGCTGCCGACGGCCATGGTCCCCTCGCGTGTCCGCGTGCTGGAGTCGCTGCCCCGGACCCCGAACGGCAAGGTCGACCGGGCGAGGCTGCGGGAACGCGCCGCGGAGGAGGGGGAACCGGGGGCGCCCCCTGGTACGGGGCGCGGTCCGAGCAGGGGAGCCGGCCCTGCGGAGCTGGTGGCCCAGGCCTGGAGCGAGGTGCTCGGCGCCCCGCCGCCCGCCACCGATGTCAACTTCTTCGACGCCGGCGGGAACTCGTTCACGATCATCCGGCTCCAGGGGGCCCTCGCGCGTCTGACCGGCACGCGGCCGTCGGCCGTCGACCTTTTCCAGCACACCACGGTCGAGGCTCAGGCCGCCCTGGTGGGCGGGTCGGCGTCCGAGGACGGCCAGGAGGAGCGGGAACGCCGGTCGGCCGCTCGCCGGGAGCGTGCCCGCCGGGCACGGGAGTGGCGCCGGGAGCGGGGGGCACGCGCATGAACGGCGACGCCGACCTGTGGCTGCAGTGCACCGCCCCCGACAGCGGGGCCCGCATGCGGCTGATCTGCCTGCCGCACGCGGGCGGTTCCGCCTCCTTCTACCGGGAATGGGGAACCCGGATGCCGGGCATCGAGGTCCACGCCGTCCGCTACCCGGGCCGTGCCGAACGGATCGCCGAACCCGCCCCGTGGGACCTGCGGGCCCTGGCCCGGGGCATCGCCGATGCGGTGGAGACGCTCTCCGACCGCCCCTTCGCCCTGTTCGGCCACAGCATGGGGGCGGCGGTCGGCCTGGAGGCGGCCAGAGCCCTGGAGGCACGCGGCGCCCCGCCTGCCCATCTGTTCGCCTCCGGATCCCGCGATGCGCCGTACCCGTCCCCCGAGGCGGCACCGGACGAGGACGATGCCGAGCTCCTGCGGCGGCTCGTCGCGCTCGGCGGCACCGACCCCGAGATCGCCGAGTCGCCGGAGTTCCAGGAGCTCGTCCTGCCCTATGTCCGCTCCGACGGGCGGATGTTCCACGACTACGTCCCCCGGGACGAGCCGCCCCTGGCATGCCCGGTGACGACGATCGTCGGCGACGCGGACACCGAGGCCGACCGCCGCCCCTGGAGCCGGCTGACGACCGGCCGCTTCTGTGAGCGGCGGGTGTCCGGCGGCCACTTCTACCTCACCGCCGCCCCTCCGTTCGCGGAGGTTCGGCAGGCCCTGGACCTTCCGTCCCGCCCGAGTGCGGCGCCCCCGTGGGGCACCGCACTCGCCCCGACAAGCCCCGGCCCGACGAGCAGTGGAGGTGAACGAGGTGTCGGTCTTCGATGACCCTGCGTTCTTCGGCGAGGTCTGGGCGGACCTCTACGACGAGGGGGTGGACCTGGACCCGGCGCCCGCGGTGGAGTTCCTCGCCGAGACGGCCGGGGGCGGCCGGGTGCTCGAACTGGCCATCGGGACCGGCCGCGTCGGCGTCCCGCTGGCCGCCCGCGGCGTCCACGTCGAAGGCGTGGAGGGCTCGCGGAAGATGGTCGCCAAGATGCGCGCCAAGCCCGGCGGGGAGCATATCCCGGTGACCATTGGCGACATGGCCGACGTCCCGGTGGAGGGGCCCTACCGCCTCGTCTTCCTCGTGTACAACACCCTGTTCAACATTCTCGACCCGGACCGGCAGGCCCTCCTGTTCGCCAACGTCGCCCGGGTCCTCTCCGACGACGGTGCGTTCGTGGTGGAGTGCTACGTCCCCGACCCCTCCCGCTTCGACCAGGGGCGCGGCGCGGGCAAGGGGCGTGTGGAGGCGCTGGAGGTCACCGAGGACTCCGCGACCATCGAGGTCTACTCCTTCGACGCCGCGGCCCAGCGCTTCCTCAGCCAGAAGATCACCTTCGGCGCCGACGGCGTCCGCCTCAGACCCCATGCGGAGCGGTTCTGCCGGCCCGAGGAGATGGACACGATGGCCGAGCAGGCGGGGCTCGTGCTCAGCGAGCGGTACCAGGACTGGGGGCGTGCCCCGTTCGGTCCCCACAGCGCCGGGCACGTGTCGGTGTATCGCCCGGCCCCGGCTCCGCGCGAGCAGAGCGGGGGATCGGCATGAACCGGGTGGCCGAAGAGATCAGGAACAGGAGCGGGCGCTGGCTGGCCGTCCTCGGACTGCTGCGGCACGTACCGCCGGTCCTGCTGGTCGCCGCCGTGCTGCTCAACGTCCTGCTGGGGGTGCTGCCGCTCGGATTCGTCGTGGGCATGAGCGTGCTGCTGCACGGGCTGCCGGAGGCGGCCGGAGGCGCGCCCGGGGCATGGGAGGCACTACTGGCCGTGCTCACCGTCACGGGGGGTGCCTTCGTGGCCCAGCAGGTGTCGGCGCCGTTCCAGAGCGCTCTGGGCGAGCTCGTCACCCGCCGGGTCGACCAGCGCTGCCGGGGCATGCTCATGGAGGCGGCGCTGCGGGAGGTCCCGGCGACGGCCCTGGACGATCCGCGGTCGCTGGACCGTCTCGGCGCGGCGCGCGAGGCCTTCGACCGGGCCTCGGCATCGCCCGGGGACGCGGCCGCCGGGGCGCTTGCCCTGATCGCGCGGTACACCCAGCTCGCCGGGGCGGTCGCGCTGGTCGGCTACGCCATCTCCCCGGTGGCGGCCGCGGTCATCGGCGCGACGGCGCTGGCGATCCGGTTCGGCCAGCGCGGATCGCTGGGGGCGTTCGGCGACTTCTACGACGGTCTGGCCCACGACCGCCGCAAGGCGTCCTACGTCAAGTCCCTGGCCACGGGGGTGCACACGGCCAAGGAGGTCCGCCTGCTCGGGCTGCTCGGCTGGCTGCGCTCACGGTACGCCGCCGAACACGGGGACTACCTGGCCGTGATGTGGCGGGGCCGGCGCCGCCTCCTCGCCGGGCCCTTCCTCCTGCTGTCCGCGGTCGGGGTGCTCGGGGCCTCCGCGGTCCTGGGGATGCTGGTCGCCGAGGTCGCCCAGGGGCGGACCGACCTGCTCCGGCTCGGCATCGCCCTGCAGGCCGTCATGGTCCTGATGCGCTTCGGCGTCTATTTCCCCGAATGCGACGTTCAGACCCAGTACGGATCGATCGCCTACCGCGCGCTCACGGCGTTCCGCGACGAGGCGCACGGGCGGCCCGCCCTGGAGGTGCGCGCGGCGCGGTCGGCGGACGGACTGCCCCAGGCGGCGATCCGCTTCCAGGGCGTCGGTTTCGCCTACCCCCATGAGGATCGGCGGGTCCTGGAGGGGATCGACCTCGAACTGCCTGCGGGGACCTCCACCGCCGTGGTCGGCCTCAACGGGGCGGGCAAGACCACGCTGGTCAAACTGCTCACCCGGCTCTACGACCCGACGAGCGGGAGCATCACGGCCGACGGGATCGATCTGAGGGAGATCGATCCGCACGCGTGGTACCGGCGCCTCTCCGTGGTCTTCCAGGACTTCGTGCGCTACGAGCTGAGCGCCGCCGAGAACATCGCCTTGGGAACCGCCGAGTCCGGGGCGACCGAGGCCGACCTGCGCGAGGCCCTGCGCCGGGCCGGCGCCGAAGCGGTGGTGGACGCGCTGCCCGATGGGCTCCACACGGTGCTCTCGCGGGAGTACCGCGGGGGGCGCGACCTGTCCGGAGGGCAATGGCAGCGCATCGTCCTGGCGCGCGCCCTGCACGCCGCCCGCGCCGGAGCCGGCGTGATGGTCCTGGACGAGCCCACCGCCCAGCTCGACGTGCGTGCCGAGGTGGAGTTCTTCGACCGCTTCCTGGACATCACCGAGGGGATGACCACGCTGATCATTTCGCACCGCTTCTCCACCGTTCGCCACGCGGACCAGATCGTCGTGCTGGAGCACGGCGGGATCGCCGAGCGCGGCACCCACGAGGAACTGGTCGCCGCGGGCGGCCGCTACGCCGAGCTCTTCCGCCTGCAAGCAGAGCGCTTCACCACCGCGGAGCACGACCCCGACCCCCGACCCCTCTCGGACGCGGCCTCATGAAGGACATTCTGACCACGTCGCGCTGGCTGATCGCCCTGGCCTGGCGCACCGACCGGGTCCGCCTGGTCAAGGCCTTCATCCTGCTGGCCTCGGGGCACCTGGCCACGCCCGCCGCCGCGATGGCGCTCGGCGCCTTCACCGACCACGCCGTCGAGGGGGCGGTCGCGGCCGCCGCCGCCCTGGGCGGCTGCATCGCCCTCCTCCTGGTCGCCGAGCTCATGCTGGGCCACTTCGCCCACCTGTACTACTTCGAGGTCGGCGAGAAGGCCGAGGCCGAGCTGGTCGCGGAGCTCGCCGACCGGGTGAACGGCAGCCCCGGCATGGAGCATCTGGACAGTGCCGAATTCGCCGACTCGGCCGTGCTGGTGGGGGAGGAGATCCGCAAGCTGAGGGCCTACGTCGAGGCCCTGCTCCAGATCTGGGCCCTGGCGGTGCAGCTAACGGTCACCTCCGTCCTCCTCGGCTCGCTCGACCTGTGGCTGCTGCTCCTCCCCCTCAGCGCGGTCCCCCCGGTCCTGATGAGCCGGTACGCCCAGCGCCTCATCGAGCGCGGGCGGCACAGGGCCGCCGAACGCGTCCGCCTGGCCCGCCACCTTCTCCACACGGCGACCTCGTCCCGCTCCGCCCAGGAGGCGCGGATCGCCGGTGCGGCGCCGGCCCTGGTGCGCCGGCACGACCGGAGCTGGAGCGAGGCCACCGGCATCATCGGCCGGGGACACACGGTCGGCGCCGCGATCCGCGCCCTCGGGCTGATCGTCTTCGCCCTGTCCTGCTGCGCCGCCGTGTACCTGGTGCTGGGCCGGGCGGTGGCCGGGACCGCGAGCATCGGCGACGTGGTCCTGACCATCACGCTCGCGGTCCAGCTCAACGGCCAGGTCACCAACGCGCTGCAGAACCTGGCCACCCTGCAGTCGGTCGGACACACCGTGCGCCGGCTGGAGTCGCTGCGCGGGGCCGCCGAGGTACCGCCGACCGGGGCTCCGGCCGCGGCGCCCGTCGTGCTCCGCAGTGCGCCGCGGCGGCTGGAGGACGGCATCCGCCTGGAAGGGGTGGGCTTCACCTACCCCGGAACCGACCGCGAGGTGGTGCGCGGCATCGATCTGCACCTGGCGGCGGGGAGGACGACGGCGCTGGTCGGCGAGAACGGCGCGGGCAAGACCACGCTGGTCAAGCTGCTGTGCGGGCTCTACCGGCCCACGTCGGGGCGCATCCTGGTCGACGGCGTCGACATGGAGGAACTGGACCCCCGGGAGTGGCGGGCCCGCGTGGCGACGCTCTTCCAGGATTTCGTCCGTCTGGAGTTCCTCGCCCGTGAGCACGTGGGCGCCGGGGACCTCTCGCGGCTCCGGGACGACGGCGCCCTGTCCGAGGCGGTGGCCAAAGCCGGAGCCGGCCCCGTCCTGGAGCGCGTGCCCGGTGGCCTGGACGGCCCGCTGGGGCGCGGTTACACCGACGGCGCAGAACTCTCCGGCGGCCAGTGGCAGACCCTCAGCCTTGCGCGGGCCTCACTGCGCAGCTCCCCCCTGCTCCAGGTGCTCGACGAGCCGGCGTCCGCCCTGGACGCGGCGGCCGAGCACGCGGTCTTCGACCGGTATGCCGCGTCCGCTGCCGAGGGCCGTGCCGTGGGCGGTGTGACCCTGTTCGTGTCGCACCGCTTCTCCACGGTGCGCATGGCCGACCAGATCGTGGTACTGGAGCAGGGACGCGTCGAGGAGAGCGGGGGCCACGAGGCGCTCATGGCGAACGGGGGCCTGTATGCGGACCTGTTCTCGCTGCAGGCGAACAGCTACCGCTGACCGGCCGGGGGCCGGCGGCCACGAGTGGAGAGGAGACGATGATGTCGGAAACCGGGGCCGAGGAGGTGCCCGTCGACGCCGATCTGGCACGACGCCTGGTCGCCGAGCAGTTTCCGCAGTGGGCGCACCTGCCGGTGGTACCGGTGCCCCGGTCGGGGATGGACAACGCGACCTTCCGGCTGGGGCGGGAGATGACGGTGCGCATGCCGCGCTTCGAGCGGTGGGCCGAGCAGGTCGAGCGGGAGCAGCGGTGGCTGCCCTTCCTGGCCCCGCAGCTGCCCCTGCCCGTCTCGCGCCCCATCGCCAAGGGCGAGCCGGGCTCGGGATACCCGTTCTCCTGGTCGGTGTGCGCGTGGCTGGAAGGGGAGGCCGTCGGCGGGGAGGAGCTGGCCGACCCCGAGCGGGCCGCCCTCGATCTGGCCGAGTTCATCCGCGCACTGCACAAGATCGACGCATCCGGCGGGCCCGGTCCCCGCGCGAGCAACGCCTTTCGCGGGGTCCCGATGGGCGATCCGCGGGATTCCATCGCGGTGGAGGAGCGCGTGCGGCCCAAGATCGAAGCGCTCGAAGGCCTGGTCGACACCGACCGGGTACGGGCGGTGTGGGAGGAGGCCCTGGCGGCGCCGCCGTGGGAGGGGCCGGAGGTGTGGATCCACGGCGACCTCGCGGCCGGGAACCTGCTCGCGGTGGAGGGGAGGCTGAGCGCGGTCATCGATTTCGGCACGGTGGCGGTGGGGGACCCGGCATGTGATCTGCTGCCGGCGTGGAAGTTCCTGCCTCCGCGGGTGCGCGGGGTGTTCCGGGAGGCGGTCGGGGTGGACGAGGCCACGTGGGCCCGGGGCAGGGGGTGGGGGCTGGCGTCCTCGCTCCCGGTGCCCGACGACCCCTATTTCGCCAGTGATCCCCGGCGGGTGGAGAGCGCTCTGCGCGAGCTCGATGAGATCCTCGGGGACCTGCCCTGAGGCATTCCCACCGTTCGGCGTCCGGGCCGGGGCATGCGCGCCCCGGCCCGGAGGCAGGACGAGGGGCGTGTCAGGAACCGCCGACCGCGGCAGACTCGATCCCCGCACGGACGGCGTCCAGCACCACCGGTTCCAGGAGGGCCCCCACGGCGGGAAGCCAGCGGGCGGGTACCACCCGTCGTACCGCACCCGGCCCGAGCGTGGACAGCGCGGTGCGGGCCGTCGGGCCGGTCAGGTCGAGGGAGGCGCCGTCCTTGCCTTCGTGCTCGGCCGCGATGACGCCGAGGAGGAAGGCGACGATCCAGACCTCGGCCAGCGGGATCTCGCCGAGCCGGTCCTCCAGCAGCGCGCTCTCAGGGCGGCGCGCCAGGGACGACTCCAGCCCCGCCATCAGCCGGGCATGGTCGATGCCGCGGGCCAGGAGGGCCCGGCGGGCCGATGTGCGGATCCACCCGTCCACGGTGGAGGCGTCGGGGAGGCAGGCATCGGAGTACTGGCCCCAGAAGTCGTAGTAGGGGATGCCGGTCAGCCCGGTCAGTTCGGAGTAGGGGGCGTCGGAGACCGGGGCGGGCGGGAGGCAGACCGACCAGCGCCTGCCCATGACGCCGTTGCCGACGATGCTGTCCCGGTCGTCGTGGCCGAGGAGGTTGGCGACGGGGATGAGCACCTCGGTCCCGTGATCGGCCAGAAACCGCAGGAGCGCGACGTCGTCCGGCTCGCCGGACCCCTGCCGTGTCGCGGCGTACTCGGCGAACGCGCGTGCCGTCGCGGTGGGCAGGACCAGTCCGACGCAGGGGACGTAGTCGTCGACGACGGGCGCCAGGGTGAATCCGCGCATCGCCGCGATCCGGACCGCGTGTGAGGTGCGTGACCCCCATTCGGTGAACAGGGAGAAGGCCGCCTCGGGCCGGGCCCGAAGGAGCGCGGTGAGGCGGTCGCCGAACCCGTCGACGGGCAGGGCGTCGTCCTGCAGGACCAGGTGGTGGGTGGCCTCCGGAGGCGCCGCGGCCCAGGCCGCCCGCGCGCTGCGCAGGGCGGACGGCGGACCGTCGGGATCGGGGTCCCAGACCACCTCGGCGCCGAATTCGGGGAGGCGGTCGGCCAGCGAGCGCGCCGTCCCGGCGCGCTGCGGATGGGCCATCACGGCCGCCGACAGTCGGACATCGGACATCGGTGACGCTGTCACGTTCGGTCCTCCAAGGACGGGGTCGGGGATCGGGTCGGTCGGCAGGGGCGCGTCGGTGCCGGTCACGTCTGGGGCGGCGGGACGGGTGTGCGCGCGACGCGTTCGGCTTCGCGGAGGATCGCCGTGCGGTAGGGCTCGCTCAGCCGCGCGACCGGGGCCAGGAGCCGGCACTCGTCGAACACGGCGTCGTCGAATGGCAGGGCGAACCCGGCCAGGGGCAGAACCTGCGGGCCGGACGGGTCCTCGAAGGCCTGTACGGCCCCGGGGTCGGCGGGGCGTCCCCGCCCGTCGAGCTCGGCGCCGACGACGAGCAGTGCGGCGCTGCCGGCCGTTCCACTGAGGACCCCCAGTGGGCCTCCGGCGGCCTTCAGCTCGCGCTCGATGTCCGGCAGGCGGCGGTCGGCCTCCAGCCAGCCGCCGAAGGCCAGCGCCGCCTCCAGCTCCAGTCGGGGCCAGTTCGCCAGGTAGTGCCGGTTGGCCGCGGTCGCGGAGCGCTCCTGGGCTTCCATGTCGCGCCGGTGGGGGAGGTGGAGGCCCACCACATCCTGGCCGAGGACGAGCGGGGTCCCCGTCCGCGCGATCCGCAGCCCCCACTCCTGGTCCTCAGGGCCCCAGCCCCGGAAGCCCTCGTCCAGCAGCAGGCCGTGGCGGTTCACGGTCGCCGTCGGCAGGGCCATGAAGCCGGTGCGGGCGAACGCCCAGGGGAAGCGGGCGAAGGCCGATGCGTACTCGGCCGACCAGCGCGGGTCCAGGCGGGCGCGCTCGGCGGCGTCCAGGCGTTCCAGGAGGCGTTCGCAGTGCTCGGGGGAAGGACGCTCGGACCCGGCGTCCGCGCCGTCGGCGGCCTCGTCGTAGCCGAGGATCTGGCCGAGTACGCAGACGTTCTGCCCGTGCCGGAAGTGGTGGTCGTACAGGTTGGCGAGGGCGTCGCGGGCCAGGACCACGTCCGCGTCGAGAACGGTGGTGACCCGTCCGCGCGCCTGACCGATCCCGAGGTTGCGCGCCCGGCTGGTATTCCACTCCTCCTCGGACAGGACCGAGACGATGCGCAGTCTGCCGGTGTACTCGCGGCAGAGGGCGGTGTACTCCGGGTCGTACTCCAGGGCCCCCACGACCACCTCGAATTCGGCGGGGTCCATCGACTGCGCGGCCAGGGAGGCGAACACGGCGCGGAGGTTGTCCAGGCGCTGCCGGTAGGGGATGACGATGCTGATCTTCAGGTCGCTCACGGGGGGTCCTCTCGATCGTCCGGCTCTGCGGAGGGGTGCGCCGGCGAGCCGGACCGTTCGGACGGTCGGCGGTGTCGGGCGGGGCCGACCGCAGGACTCTGCGACCGGTACCGCCGCCCGTCAGCGCAGAGAGCGCTGGGCCTCGGTGATCCGGCGAATCGCCTCGCGGTCCGCGGCGGAGGGGCGGCGGCGGTCGGCCAGGCCGGGGAACTGGCCCTGGAGGGCGCAGCGCAGCCGGAGCGCCGGCGGGGCGACGCTGACCTCGGCGAGGTCGGTGCGGACGGCCCGGACGACGGCCTCGGCCACCCGCTCCGGCGTGACGGTGCGCACGCCTCCGGGCACGGGGGCGCCGGTCGCGGCGAACATGCCGGCCTCTGCGACGAAGCCGGGCTGGATGTGCGAGACGCCGACTCCGCGGCCGCGCAGGTCTTGGCGCAGGGCGTGGGCGAAGCCGCGCAGGCCGAACTTGGTCGCGGTGTACAGGCAGGACTGCGGTGCGGCCGTCTTGCCGGAAAGGGAGCCGACGAACGCCAGGTGGCCGCGGCCGGCCTCGGCCATGTGCGGCACCAGCGCCCGGGCCAGGGCGATCGGTGCGCGCAGGTTCACGGCGAGCGCGCGGTCGATCTCCTCCTCGTCGTACTCGAGGAGGTCGCCGCTGGCGGGCAGGGCGGCATTGGCGATCAGGACGTCGACCGGGCCGCACCTTTGGGCCAGTCCCCGGACCGCCCGGGGGTCGGACAGGTCCGCGGCCACGGCCCGTGCCCCGAGCGCGGCGCCCATCCCTTCGAGCGCGTCGGCGTTGCGCCCCGTCACCACCAGGCGCGCCCCTTCGGCGGCGAGGCGGCGGGCGAGCGCGTGGCCGATCCCTCCGGTGGCGCCGGTCAGGAGCACGTTCGCTCCGGTGATGCGCATCGGGGCCTCCCACGGCAGTCCGCTGGTCGTGGCATTGCCATAAACTGACATAAGCGACGATACTCATTTGGCAAACTTTTGTCTAGAATGAGGCAGCAATGTGTCAATGCGGTCGGCGGCGCCGACCGCCGCCTTCGGGAAGGGGCCTCATGGAGAAGCGGGCGATCCCCCGGATCGGACGGAGCCTGTCCGTCATCGGCCTGGGAACCTGGCAGCTCGGCGCCGGCTGGGGCGAGGTCGGGGAGGAGGACGCGATCGCCGTTCTGGAGGCGGCGGTCGCGGCCGGGGTCACCTTCATCGACACCGCCGACGTGTACGGGGACGGGCGAAGCGAACGCCTGATCGGGCGGTTCCTGCGCGCGTCGGGGGTGTGGCCCCCGGACCTGCTGGTCGCCACCAAGATGGGGCGCCGCGCGCCTCAAGTACCGGAGTCCTACACCCTGGGGGCCTTCCGGAGGTGGACCGACCGGTCCAGGGAGAACCTGGGAACGGACATGCTCGATCTGGTCCAGCTGCATTGCCCGCCCACCGGGGTGCTCGCGTCGGAGGCGGTCTACGACGCGCTCGACACCCTTGTGGAGGACGAGCGCGTCGCCGCCTACGGGGTCAGCGTGGAGACCTGCGAACAGGCACTGACGGCGATCACGCGGCCGAATGTGGCGAGCGTCCAGATCATCCTCAACCCCTTCAGGCGCAAGCCCCTCGAACGCGTGCTGCCGGCGGCCAGGGAGGCCGGGGTGGGCGTGATCGCCCGGGTCCCGCTGGCGTCGGGGCTGCTGTCCGGGCGGTTCCACCGCGGCTCGGTGTTCGCCCCGGACGATCACCGCACTTTCAACCGCGACGGCGGTGCCTTCGATGTGGGGGAGACCTTCTCGGGGGTGGACTACGAGACCGGGGTCGAGGCCGCCGCGGAGTTCGGTGCGCTCGCGCCAGAGGGGGCGACACCGGCCCAGACGGCCTTGCGGTGGATCGCGCAGCAGCCCGGGGTCACGTCGGTGATCCCGGGGGCTCGGACAGCGGAGCAGGCGCGGTCCAACGCGGCCGCGGCGGATATGGGGGCCCTCGGCGAGGCGGAGACGGAGGCCGTCCGGGAGCTCTACGACCGGCGGATCCGAGACCAGGTGCACCACCGCTGGTAGCGGGCGGCAGGAGCCCCGCCGGGACCCCGCGGACCGGTGCGCAGCCGTCGGCAGATGTCCGTGGAGCGGCCGTGGAGGCGCGAGGGCCTCACAGAGGCGGCTGAGGCGGGCGTGCACCCGGCAGCGGAACCGGAAGGCCTTCTTCGCGGTCACGACTCTGGGCCCGCCCTCCGCCGCCCCCGGGGCCGCCTCCTCAGATCGTCGCGGTGTCGATGACGAACCGGTAGCGCACGTCGCTGGAGGTGACGCGCTCGTAGGCGGTGTTGACCTCGTCGGCGCGGATCAGCTCGATCTTCGCGGTGATCCCGTGCTCGCCGCAGAAGTCGAGCATCTCCTGGGTCTCGGCGATGCCGCCGATGAGCGAGCCCGCGATCTTCTTGCGGCCGCCCATGAGGGCGAAGAGGTTCACCGACACCGGCTCCTCCGGGGCGCCCACGTTGGCCAGCACCCCGTCGGTCGTGAGCAGGCCCAGGTAGGCGCTCATGTCGAGCGGGGCCGACACTGTGGACAGCACGATGTCGAAGGCGCCCGCCAGCTCCTCGAAGGTCGCCGGGTCGCTGGTGGCGAAGTACCGGTCCGCCCCCAGACTCAGGCCGTCGTCCTTCTTGCGCAGCGACTGGCTCAGCACCGTGACCTCGGCGCCCATGGCCTTGGCCAGCTGGACGCCCATGTGGCCCAGGCCGCCCATGCCGACGACGGCCACGCTCGTGCCGGGTCCGGCCTTCCAGTACCGCAGCGGCGAGTAGGTGGTGATGCCGGCGCACAGCAGCGGCGCCGCGGCGTCGAGCGGAAGCGCGTCGGGGATGCGCAGCACGTAGGACTCGTCGACGACGATCTGCTGCGAGTAGCCCCCGTAGGTGGGCTCGCCGCTCCGGTCGAGGGCGTTGTAGGTGCCGGTCATCCCCTCGGTGCAGTACTGCTCCAGGCCCTGGCGGCAGTAGGCGCACTCGCGGCAGGAGTCGACGAAGCAGCCCACGCCGACCCGGTCGCCGACGGCGTACCGGGTGACGCCGGGGCCGACCTCGGTGACGACGCCGGCGATCTCGTGCCCCGGCACCATCGGGAAGATCGCCTCGCCCCACCCCTCGTTCACCTGGTGGATGTCGGAGTGGCAGATGCCGGCGTACTTGATGTCGATCCGGACGTCGGACTCGCCCACCGGTCGGCGCTCGATGGTGGTCCGCTCCAGAGGGGCCTTCGCGGCGGGGGCCGCGTAAGCGGCGACGGATGTCATCTGGGTGGTTCTCCTCTTGAGGACGGGACGTCCCGGCCCTTCAGGGGCCGGGACTCGTCCATGGTTCCGCCGCTGCGCGCGGGGACCCAGACATCCGTTTTTCGTACGTTCGCCGTGCCTACCACCGGCAGTGTCAGGCAGGCGGCGCGAAGTGCACCGATACTGGAGGACATGACCGACGACCCCGCTGACGAGCCCGCCGCCGCGCAGCCTCCGGAGCCGAGCCCTTCGGAGGAGCAGCCCTTGGACCGGCGCGCCGAGCTGAGCGAGTTCCTGCGCAGCCGCCGCGCTCGCCTCACCCCGGAGGACGTCGGGCTGCCGCGCTACGGGCACCGGCGCCGCGTCCCCGGGCTGCGGCGCGAGGAGCTGTCCCAGCTGGCCGGGGTGTCCGCGGCCTATTACACCCGCCTGGAGCAGGGCAACGGCCGCAACGTCTCGGCCGAGGTCCTGGAGGCGATCGCGCGGGCGCTGCGGCTCAGCGACGCCGAGTACGCCCACCTGCTGCACCTGGCCAAGCCCAAGCGGCACAAGGTGCGGCGGGCGGCCGCCCAGAAGGTGCGCCCGGGGCTGCGGGGGCTGCTGCACACCCTGGAGGGGGTGCCCGCCTACGTGGTGGGCCGCCGGTCCGACATCCTGGCCTGGACCCGGGCCGCGGCGGCGGTCTTCGGGGACTGGGGGGAGCTTCCGGCGCGCGAGCGCAACTGGGCCCGCCTGGTGTTCCTGCGCGAGGACTACCGCGACCTGTTCGTCGACTGGGAGGGCAAGGCCGCGGACGTGGTCAGCTACCTGCGCATGGACGCCGGGTGCTACCCGGACGACCCGCGCCTGTCGTCCCTGGTGGGCGAGCTGTCGGTGAAGAGCGACGACTTCCGGGGCCTGTGGGCGGCCCACGACGTGAAGGAGAAGGGGTTCGGGGCCAAGGTCCTCAACCACCCGCTGGTGGGGGAGATGACGCTCTCCTACGAGACCCTGCGCCTGCCCGAGGACCAGGACCAGGCGCTCGTCGTCTACCACGCCGAGCCGGACTCCCCCTCGGCCGAGTCCCTGCGCCTGGTCACCGGCTGGGGCGCCGACGCCACCCGCGCCGGCGAGGCCGCCCGCCGGGCCTGACGCCGTCGGGGGCGGGGCCGCATACCGTGGGGGCATGCGCCTGACCTCGTTCTCCGATGTCGCTCTGCGGGTCGTGATGCGCCTGGCCGTGGCGGGGGAGGAGACGCTCACCACCCGCGATGTGGCCGGCATGGTCGCGGTGCCCTATACGCACGCGGCCAAGGCGGTGGCCCGGCTGTCCGAGATGGGGCTGGTCGAGGCCCGGCGGGGGCGGGGCGGGGGGCTGCGCCTGACCGGCGCGGGCCATACCGCCTCGGTCGGCGCGATCGTCCGGGCCCTGGAGGGCGAGGGCGACGTCGTGGGCTGCGAGGACGACCCGCCGTGCCCGCTGCGGTCGGCGTGCCGCCTGCGCTCGGCCCTGGCGCGGGCCCGGGAGGCGTTCATGGCGGCGCTGGACCCGGTCACCGTGGACGCGCTGGTCGCCGACCCGGTCGGCCCGGTCCTGGTCGGTCTTCCCGCGCGGCCCGAAGAGTAGCCCCGGGGAGCCCCGGCGCCCGAGGTGATCCGGGGCACGGCACCCCGGTGCACGGCGGCGGGGAAGCGGTTGTAATTTGCATTTGAGATACCAATTCAACCAACCCCGCCCTCTGGAGGTCGGATGCTCTCCGCAGAGTCCGCCGCGGCCGTGCGCGCCACCCTGCCCGCGGTCGCCGGGTCCCTGGACGCGATCACCGCGCGGTTCTACGACACAATGCTCGGCGACCGGCCCGAGCTGCTGGACGGGCTGTTCAACCGGGGGAACCAGGCCGACGGCGGGCAGCGGCGCGCGCTCGCCGCCTCCGTCGCCGGGTTCGCGACCGCGCTGCTGGAGCGGCCGGACGAGCGCCCGGACGCGATCCTGGAGCGCATCGCGCACAAGCACGCCGCCGTCGGCGTCACCGACGACCAGTACGTCGTCGTCCACAAGTACCTCTTCGCCGCGATCGCCGAGGAGCTCGGCGCCGCCCTGACCGCGGAGGCGGCGGCCGCCTGGGACGAGGTGTACTGGCTGATGGCGGGCGCGCTCATCGCCCGGGAGGCGCGCCTGTACGCCGGGGCCGGGGCCGAGGGCGGGGACACCTGGCGGCGGTGGGAGGTGGTGCGCCGGACCCCCGAGGCGCCCGGCGTCGTCTCCTTCACCCTCCGCCCCCGCGACGGCGGCCCGCTCCCCGGGGCGCGGCCCGGACAGTACGTCAGTGTGCGGGTGCGCATGCCCGACGGGGTGCACCAGCTGCGCCAGTACTCGCTGTCCGGGGCGCCCGGCGGGCGGACGCGCCGGATCACCGTCAAGGCCGAGCCCGGCGGCCCCGAGGGCGCGCCCCCGGCGGGGGAGGTGTCCAACCTGCTGCACGACACGGTGGAGGAGGGTGCGGACCTCACCCTCTCGGCCCCCTTCGGCGATGTGCGGCTGGAGGACGGCGACGGCCCGCTGGTGCTGGTCTCGGCCGGGATCGGGTGCACGCCGATCGCCGCGATGCTGCACCACCTGGCCGCGACCGGGAGCCGGCGCCGGGTGCTGCTCCTGCACGCCGACCGCTCGCCCCGGGCGCACGCGCTGCGGGAGGAGACGGCGGAGCTGGTCGACGGGCTCCCCGGCGCCGAGCGGGTCTTCTGGTACGAGGAGGGCGCCGACACCGGCGCACGCGAGCTGCCCGGGCGCATGGACCTGGACCGGGTCGACCTGCCCGCCGGCGCGGAGGCGTACATGTGCGGCCCGCTCCCGTTCATGCGCTCGGTCCGCACGGCCCTGATCGGGCGCGGCGTCCCCGCGCGGAGCATCCACTACGAGGTCTTCGGCCCCGACGCCTGGCTCCCCGGGGCCTGACCCCGGGCGGGCGCCGGAGGCCCCGGAACCGGGAAGGGAATTCGGCGGAGACACCGGAAGTCGTCCGTCCCGAAAACGGGGCGGACGGCCGTCCGAAACGCCGTTGTAGCGGGTCGTGGCGATTCCGTCAATTCGGAGGGCGTCCTCTTCCGGATAAGAGGTCGAATGGTTAATCTGTGCGGGAATCGACACATAAAGGAGCCGCATGACCTCCGTGCAGGGATTCCCGGACCTGTTGTCCCCGGAATTCGCCGAGGACCCCTACCCGGCCTACGGTGCCATGCTGGAGGAGGCGCCCCTCTTCTGGCACGAGCCCACCCAGAGCTACATCGTCTCCCGCTACGAGGACGTCGCCCGCGCCTTCAAGGACCCCGTCTTCACCACCGAGAACTACGGCTGGCAGCTGGAGCCGGTGCACGGGCGCACCATTCTGCAGATGAGCGGCCGCGAGCACGCCGTCCGCCGCGCGCTGGTGGCCCCCGCCTTCCGCGGCAAGGAGCTGGAGGCGCGCTTCCTTCCGGTCATCCGCCGCAACTCCGCCGAACTGGTCGACCGCTTCCGCGACAAGGGCGAGGCCGACCTGGTGCACGACTTCGCGCGCCGGTTCCCCATCAACGTGATCGTGGACATGCTCGGCCTGGACCGCGGCGACCACGACCGCTTCCAGGAGTGGTACTCCTCGATCATCGCGTTCCTGAGCAACCTCAGCCAGGATCCGGACATCGCCGCCGAGGGGATCCGGACACGCGACGAGCTCGCGGCCTACATGCTCCCCATCATCCGCGAGCGCCGCGCCGCCCCCGGCGACGACCTGCTCTCCCAGCTGTGCACCGCCGAGGTGGACGGCACCACCATGAGCGACGAGGACATCAAGGCCTTCGTCAGCCTGCTCCTGGCGGCCGGCGGCGAGACCACCGACAAGGCCATCGCCGCCATCTTCCGCAACCTGCTGGCCCACCCCGACCAGCTGGCGGCGGTGCGCGCCGACCGCTCGCTGATCACCCGGGCCTTCGCCGAGACGCTGCGCCACACCCCGCCGGTGCACATGATCATGCGCCAGCCGGCCGAGGACGTGGAACTGAGCACCGGCACCGTGCCCGCCGGCTCCACCCTCACCTGCCTGATCGGTGCGGCCAACCGCGACCCGAGGCGGTTCTCGCACCCGGACCGCTTCGACATCCACCGCGAGGACCTGCCCACCGACACCGCGTTCTCCGCCGCCGCCCACCACCTGTCCTTCGCGCTGGGCCGGCACTTCTGCGTGGGCGCGCTGCTGGCCAAGTCCGAGGTGGAGGTCGGGGTGAACGACCTGCTGGACGCCATGCCCGACGTGCGGGTCGCCGACGGCCACGAGCCCCGGGAGGAGGGGCTGTTCACCCGGGGCCCACTCACCCTGCCCGTGGTCTTCACGCCCGTGCGCTGAGCCCCCCCCGTGCGCTGAAACCCCGGCAGGCCGAGCCCCGCCGCGCCGTCCCGGCCCGCTTGCGCGCGGGGCCGGGACGGCGCGGCGCTCAGGCGCCCGAGACGTAGGCCGGGGTGAACCGCACCGGCAGCCGCTCCAGGCCGCGCATCCACACCGAGGGCCGCCACGCCAGGGACTCGGCCGGAACCGTGAGCTCGGTGTCGGGCAGCCGGTCCAGCAGCACCTCCACGGTGCTGCGGGCGATCACCTCGGCCACCTCCGGCGCCGGGTAGGGGCACCCGTGCTCGCCGTGCCCGAACGACAGGTGCGCCCGGTTGCCCTGCAGGTCCACGTCGGGCCCCAGGCTCCCGTTGGGGTCGGCGTTGGCCGCCGCCAGCCCCAGCACCAGCAGGTCGCCCGCGGCGATCCGGCGCCCGCCCAGCACCGTGTCCCGGGCGGCGAAGCGCCCGATGAAGTTCTGCGTGGGCGTGTCGTGCCAGAGCACCTCGTTGAGCGCCTGCCCCACGCTGGCCCGCCCGCCGGTCAGCGTCATCTCGAACCGCGGGTCGGTCAGCATCAGCCGCAGCGTGTTGCCGATCCAGTTGGCGGTGGGCTGCTGCGCGGCGGCGGTGACCACCAGCAGGTCCAGCACGATCTCGTCGTCGGACAGCCCGGCCGGGTGCGCCAGCAGCGCCGAGGGCACGTCCATGCCCGGCGCGCGCCGCTTCTCCTCCACCAGGCGGGCCATGGCCTCCTGCACCCGGGCGTAGGCCGGCATCGCCTCGGGGCCCACGTCCAGCGACAGCGCCACGTCCCGCACCAGGTCCGGGGTCTGCGACTCGGGCATGCCGAACATCCCGGCCACCGCCGCGATCGGGATGCGCATGGCGAACTGGGAGATCAGCTCGGCCTGCCCGCTCCCGGCGAACTCGTCGACCAGCCGGTCGGCGATCCGCTCGCACGCGCGCTGCAGGTCGAACTGGTCGACCTCGGACAGCGCGTCGCCGATGGCCCCGGCCCGGCGGCGGTGCTCGGCGCCCTCGGTGAACATCACCGAGGGGTTGTGCACCACGTAGGGCATCAGCGGCCAGTCCTCGGGCACACGGTCCCACTGGTTCCACCGGCGGGTGTCCCGGGCGAACAGCTCGGAGTCCTCGGTCACCTGGTGCACCTCCCGGTACCCCAGCACGAGCCAGGCGGGCAGGTCGCCGTCGAGCAGCACGGGCACCACCGGTCCGTGCCGCGCGCGCATCTGGGCGTACAGGGCGGCGGAGTCCTGCTGGAAGCGCTCCCCGTAGAAGGGCACGCGTTCCTCGGCGGCGGGGGCGTCGTTCGGTGAGGTGCGTTCGGTCACGATGCGGTCTCCCGGGCGGAGGGGGCGGAGGACAGCGCGTACAGGTGGTCGACCAGCGCGAGCAGCACCTGCTTGGAGGACTCGCGGTCGCGCGCGTCGCACTCGACGACCGGCACGCCCGCGGGCAGGTCCAGCGCCTCGCGCAGCTCGTCGAGGGTGTGCGCGACCGGCTCGAAGCGGTTCCGGGCGACGATGAACGGGATGCCGTGGTGCTCCAGGCGGTCGACGGCGTACCAGGAGTCCTCGATCCGGTGCGCGTCCACCAGCACCACCACCCCCAGCGTGCCGGCGAAGAGCTGGTCCCACAGGAACCAGAAGCGCTTCTGCCCGGGGGCGCCGAACAGGTAGAGCACCAGCTCCTCGTCCAGGCTGATCCGGCCGAAGTCGAAGGCGATGGTGGTCGTGGTCTTGTCGCGGGCGCCCGCGGTGTCGTCCACGCCGACCCCCGCCTGCGTCATCACCTCCTCGGTGCTGAGCGGGCGGATCTCGCTGACGGCGCGGACCATCGTGGTCTTTCCGACCCCGAAGCCGCCCACCACGACGATCTTCACCCCGTCGGAGGCGGTGGCCCGCAGCGGCGGCCGGGCGAGGCCCTCGGGGTCACAGGTTGCTGAGTCCAACGAGCACCTTCCTCAGGAAAGCGGGGTCGGGCAGCCGCGTACCGGTCGCGGCCGAAGAGGGGTGGCGGGCCGAGACCATGCCCCGGTCCAGCAGGTCGGCCAGCAGGATCTTGACCACGCTGACCGGGAGCGCCAGGTCCGCGGAGAGCTCCACCACCGAGGTCGGGCGGCGGGCGATCCGCAGGATGCGCGCGTGCTCGGACTGCATGCCGGGGGCGGCGTCGGACTCGCTCACCACGAGGGTGACCAGGTCCAGCCCGGTCTCCTCGGCGCGGCTGCGCCCGCCGGTGACGGTGTAGAGCCGGTCCGGGTCCTCCCCGTCGATCGCGCGCGGGCTCATACCGCGGGGCCGCCGGAGGCGGCGTGCCGGGGCGGGGAGGTGAAGAAGGCGCCGATCTGCTCGACGATCTCCTCCAGGTTGTGCCCGATCAGGCCGCTGTCGGCGTCCTCGGCGGCGATGAGCGCCACGTGCGCGCCGGGCCCGGCCTCCACGATGAACAGGATGCCGCCGTGGAACTCGGTCATCGAGCTGCGCACGCCTCCGGTCCCGTCGCCGAACTCGGCGGAGGCCCCGCCGGCCAGCGCCTGCACCCCGGCGGCGATGGCGGCCAGCTGGTCGGCCTGGTCGGCGCCGAGCCCCGGGGTGTGGCAGAGCTTGAGTCCGTCGCGGGAGAGCACCAGGGCGTGCCGGGCGCCGGGTGTCTCACCGACGAGCCTCTCCAGCGTCCATTCGAGGGAGGAATCGGTGGCGTCCATGCGCTCACTCCTATCTGTCGTCCGGTCGGGCGGGGCGGCGGGTCGGGCGCGTCCCCGGAGCGCGGCGGCCCGCCGCCGTCGGAGCCGGTACCGCCGGGCCGGGGTGCGGGCGGCGGTGCCCGCACCCCTGTGGGGATCGGTCGCGGGGGCCGGCGGCCGCGGCGTGTCCGTGCGGGCGGGGCGGGCGGAAGGCGTCCGGGGCGCCCGTCCCTAACCGCTGCTGTCGGCGTCCTCCGGCGGAGGGGAGGAGCCCAGGGGGAGCGGGCCGGTGTCGCCGCGCCGGGGTGCCCGGGTGCGGCTCTGCTGGAAGGCGCCGAAACGGTTGCCCAGCCCGGGCCGGGCGCCCTGGTCGGCTCCGGTCGCCGGTTCGGTCGGAGGCTCGGCCGGGCCGCCCGGCGGCGCGGTCCGCGCCTGGGCCGCGATGTCGGGGTCCGAGCGCAGGCTGTCGCCCCGGGGCCGCTTGGGCAGCGGGCGCTTGGGGCCGGTGCGGTCCGGCTCCGCGGGGGCGGGCTCGGGGCGCGGCGCGGGCTCCGCGGGTGCGGCCGGCACGGACGGCACGGAGGGCGCCTCGGGCACCGAGGGCGCTGACGCCGCGGGGGCGCCCGCCGCCGGCTCGGCCGGGGCCGAGCGCTGGGAGAGGGCCTCGGAAGCGGGTCGTCCGGGGGCCTCGGCCGGGGCGCCGTTGCGCACCGGGGCGGGCAGCGGGTCCTCCCGGGCGGAGGTGAGCAGGTGGTGGGGCAGCCGCAGCACCACGCCGACGCCGCCGCGCGAGGAGGGGCGGAAGAACACGTTCATCCGGTGCTTGCGGGCCAGCTGGCCGACGACCGCCAGGCCCAGCCGGGACCCCGACAGCCGGGTCAGGTCGAGCGGCTCGGTGCGCGAGACCGCCAGCTCGGCACGGGTCAGCGCCTGCGGGCGCATGCCCAGCCCAGCGTCCTCGACGGTGAACACCGCGCCGTTGTTCAGGTCCTCGACGTAGACGTGCACCTCCTCGGTCGGCGCCGAGAAGCGGGTGCCGTTGTCCATCAGCTCGGCCAGGGCGTGCATGACGTCCTCGGCGGCGTACCCGGCGACGGCCGAGCGGCTGCTGGAGTGCAGCCGCACCCGGCGGTAGGCGCTGATCCGGCCCATGGCGCCGCGCAGGATGCTCTCCATCCGGATCGGCTTGGTCCACCGCCGGCCGGTGCGGGCGCCGGTCAGCACCGCGATGCTGTCGGCGACCCGGCCGATCTGCGAGGTGTTGTGGTCCACGCCCATCAGGTCGCCGAGCATGTCGGGCGAGCAGCGGTCCTGCATGTCGCGCAGCTCGGCCAGGGTGCGGGTGCTCAGCGCCTGCACCCGACCGGCCGCGTTGGCACAGGCGGCCAGGGCGGCGGCGCGCCGCCGCTCGCCCACCGCGATCTCGCGGACCAGCAGGTCGAGCAGGCGGCGGTGGTCCGCGTCCTCGGGGACGGGCGTCTCGGAGAGCACGGTGGGGGCGGTCGCGCCCTCGCGGAGCCGGGCGACCGCGCCGGGCAGCACCCGCGTCGTCAGGTCGTCCAGGGCGCGGCGGCCGGCCTCCTCGTGCTCGCGGACGGCGTCCCGCTCCTCGCGGGCCGACCGCAGCTCCTCGTGCAGGCGGTCGCGTTCGGCGGCGCCGCGCTCGGCGCCGTCGGCGAAGCGCACCGCCAGGTAGCAGGCGGTGGCCGCGAAGGCGACGGTGGCCAGGGCGGCGACCGCGGTCAGGGCGTGGCCCCCGGGGAGCGCGTAGAGGACGGCGCCCCAGAGGATCACGCCGCCGGCGCCGGCGGCCAGGGCGGCGGCGGGGGCGCGCCAGGGGCCGGGTCCGCCCGCACGGGCATCGGGCGTCCGTTCCGACATTGATCACCTTCCACATGTCGCCGCGTGCGCGGCAGGGCGGGGCGTCCGCGGACCCGCGGGGAGGGGCGCGGACGGTGGAGAGATCGGCCCTGCGCTGCGTTTTTCTTCGCGGCCGCAAACCACCGGTCCGATAGGTGTACGGCACACGGGCATGCTGATTCGGCATTTACCGGGCTTGTAGGCCGGTGACGCGGTGAGCATCCTATTACCCGATCCCCCGTCCCGGTGACAGTGCGGAGAAGATCGGAGCCGACCGTCCTCGCCCTGCGAAACAGTGACGAAACGGACGAATTTTCGCCCCGTTCCTGCTGACACCGTCCCTGTCTTCCGGACGCGCCCGTGAGGACGTTGGGTCCGGTGGAACCACCGGTTCTCCCCGTGCTCCTGTAGACGCCCCGCTCCGCTCGGCCGATGGTCGATCCGCGGCGGAACGCCTCCGCCGCTTCCACGGAAAGGGGAACGACCGATGGCACGGCGGAACGCGCTTCGACGAGCCGGGGCCCTGGCCACGGGCATGGCCGCGGCCGCCGCCCTGGTCGGAGCGGTCTCACCGGCGCCCGCGGCGGCGGAGGCGGCGGCCGCGGAGGGGCCCTACGAGGCCGGGTACACCACGGAGTTCCGGCTCCGCGACCACACCGTCTACCGGCCGCTGGAGCTCCCCGAGGACGAGGACCTGCCGGTCGTCGTCTGGGGGAACGGGGGGTGCCTGGCGGACGGGACGATGTTCGAGGGGTTCCTCACCGAACTCGCCTCGCACGGCTTCCTCGTCATCGCCAACGGCAGGCCCGGGGGCGTCGGGCGCACCGACGCGGAGATGCTCACCGACGCGATCGACTGGGCCGTCGATGAGGACCGGCGTCTGTTCAGCGAGTACCGGGGGCACCTGGACACCGACAACGTGGCGGCCATGGGCCAGTCGTGCGGAGGATTGGAGGTCTACGAGGTCGCCGACGACCCGCGCATCACCACCACGGTGCTCTGGAACAGCGGGCTGCTCGACGACGGCGACGCCCATCCGGTCGACGCCCTGCACGCGCCCACCGCCTACTTCACCGGAGGCCCCGGCGACATCGCCCACGAGAACGCCCTGGACGACTGGGAGCGCCTGCCCGACGGGCTGCCCGCCTTCCTCGGCAGCCTGGACGTGGGCCACCGGGGGACCTTCGGCGAGCCCGGCGGCGGCGAGTACGGCCGGGTGGGCGCCGCCTGGCTGAAGTGGCGGCTCAAGGGCGACGGCCAGGCCGGCGGGGAGTTCACCGGCCCGGACTGCGGCCTGTGCTCCACCGAATGGGAGGTGACCCGCAAGAACCTCGGCTGATGGGCGGTCCGGCCCCGCCGACGAGGCCCCCGTCGCCGGATCGCGGCCGACGCCCTAGGGTTGCCCCGATCGGCCCGGGGGCGGTCCCGGACGGGTGACCGGAGAAGGGGAGTGGCGTCGGTGCTGGGCGGGATACCGGGTCTGCGGAGCGGTGCGGCGGTCCTCATGGCCGCGGCGGTCGCCGCGTCGGTGAGCGGCCCTGCGGGAGCGTCGGCCGACACCTCCGGCGCCGCTTCCGGCGAGGGCACCGAACCCCCGACGGCGCTGCCCGAGGCGGCGATGGTGACCGGCGGCGGAGAATGCCTGCCCCCTTCGGAGACGGTGATCGGTCGCGAGGTGTGGACCGAGGGAGCGCTCGGCCTCCCCGAGGCGCGCGGGTTCGCGGACGGCGGCGGGGTGACCGTCGCCGTCGTCGGCAGCGGAGTCGACGACACCGCCGCCGCCCTCGACGGCGCGGTGGAGGACGCCGGGCAGGACTGCGTCGGGTTCGGCACCTTCCTCGCCGGGATCGTCGCCGCACGCCCGCAGGACGACAGCGGTACGACCGGGGTCGCGCCGGCCGCCCGCGTGCTCGCCGTCGGGGTGACCGACGACCGGGGCGTGGCCGACGCGCAGGACCTGGCCGACGGCATCGGGCGCGCGGTCGACGGCGGCGCGGACGTGGTGCTGGTCGGCGCCCCGGTCCCGGAGGCCGGCGGCGGCTCCGGCAGAGGCTCCGGCGTCGGGGCGGCGCTGCGCGCGGCCGCCGACGCGGACGCCCTGGTGGTCGCGCCCGCCACGGTGCCCACCGACGAGGCCCCCGTCGCCGCGCTCCCCGGCTCGGCCCCCGGGGTGCTGGCGGTCGCGGCGACCGGACCGGACGGCGCGCCCGTCGCGACCGGGCCCGCCGTGGACGCCGACGGGGAGCCCGTCGAGGTGGACCTGGCCGCCCCGGGCGGGGCCGCGATGAGCGTCGGCCCCGGCGGCGACGGCCACTTCACCTCCGGCGGGGACGCGGTCGCCGCCGCCTTCGTCGCGGGCGCGGCCGCGCTGCTGCGCTCACACGAGCCCGGGTTGAGCGCCGCCGGGGCCGCCGAGCGGCTGACGTCGACCGCCTACCCCGCGCCCGGGGCGGCGTCCGCGACACTGCTGGGCGCGGGGACGGTCGACCCGGTCGGCGCGCTCACCGCGGTCCCGGCGCCGCAGGAGGCGGGGGCGGCCACCGAACCTGCGGCCTTCTCACCCGACCCCCCGACCCCTCCGACCGTCGGCCGCACCCTCGCCGTGGCGGGAGGATCTGCGCTGCTGATCCTGGTCTCGGCCCTCGGGGCCGCCGCCGTCCGGTACGGACGCGCCCGCGGTGCCTGAAGGCGGACACCGCTCCGGCTACCGGCGGGCGGCCTCCTCGGTTTCGGGGTCCAGGGCCAGGTGCACCTGGACCGGGTCGCGGCGGTCCAGGCGCAGTGCCCGGCCCGGCGGGAGCGTCCGCGGGCGCAGTGAGCCGAACAGGACCCCCTCCGACGGCGGGCAGGACAGCACGATGCTCGGCGTGTTCGCGTCGATCAGCATCCGCAGTGCCGGTTCGCCCATCGCCCGGCTGAACCCGCCCGCCCCGCGGGCCAGGATCAGGTGCAGCCCGATGTCGGCGCCGAGCGGCAGCATGTCCAGCAGCGGGGCGAGCGGCCCCGGCCCACCGGTGCCCAGCAGGTCGTAGTCGTCGATCACCACGAACAGCTCCGGCCCGGTCCACCAGGAGCGGGCGCGCAGCTCCTCCGGGGTGACCTCGGGCCCCGGCAGCCGCGGCTTCAGTGCCTGGGCCGCGGCGTTCATCATCTCCTGGGCGCTCGCCCCGGTGACCGCGTACCCCAGCCGCTGCTCCTCGGGGATGGCGTCGAACAGCCCGCGCCTGGGGTCGACCACCACCACGCGGGCCTCCTCGGCGGTGTACCGCTCCCGGATCGCCCGTGTGACCAGCCGCAGCAGGTTGGTCTTCCCGCTCTCGGTGTCGCCCACCGCCAGCATGTGCGGGGAGGTGGCGAAGTCGTGCCAGAACGGCTCCAGGCGCCGCTCCTCCAGCCCGAGCGGCACGCGCGGCCCCTCCTCGACCGCGGGCATCCCGGCGGCGGGCAGGTGCAGGGGCAGGGTGCGCACCGGCGGGGCGGGCGGACCGTCCCACGCGTCGGCGACCGCCCGAACCAGCCCCTCCAGGCCGGAGGCGACGGGGGCCTCCGCCGTGCCGGTCCCGCCGTCGCCGGCCGCGGCCCCGCCCGGCCGGTCGTCGGCCCCGTCCGCCAGCCGGGGGACCGCGGTGAGGAAGTGCTTGAGCTCGTCGGTCAGGCCCCGCCCCGGGACCCGCGGCACCGTCTCCGCCTTGCGCATGTTGATCGCCGAGTCCACCGCGTCGCCCAGCCGCAGCTCGAACCGGGTGCCCAGCAGGTCGCGCAGGCTGGACTGGACGTCGGCCCAGCGCGGGGACGCCACCACCAGGTGCACCCCGTAGCTGAGCCCCCGCTGGGCGATCTGCACGATGTCGGGGATCAGGTCCATCATGTCCTGGCGGACCGTCGCCCACCCGTCGATCACCAGGAACACGTCGCCGTACCGCTCGTCGGCGAACTCGCCCCGGGCGCGGCGGCGCCGGTAGTCGGCCATCGAGTCCACGCCGTGCTCGGCGAACACCCGCTCCCGCCGCCCCAGGAGCGCCGTCATCTCCGCCACGGTGCGGTTGATCCGCTCGCTGTCCAGCCGTCCGCACACCCCGCCCACGTGCGGCAGGTCCGCTGCCGCGCGCAGCGTGCCGCCGCCGAAGTCGAGGATGTAGAACTGCGCCTGGGCCGGGGTGTTGGTGAGCGCCAGGGCGGAGATCAGGGTGAGCAGCAGGGTGCTCTTGCCCGACTGCGGGCCGCCCACCACCGCGGTGTGCCCGCCCGCCCCTCGCAGGTCCGCCGTCAGCGGGGTGCGCAGCTGCTCGAAGGGCCGGTCCACCTCGCCCAGCGGCACGCTCAGCACCGGCTCCCGCGACCACGACGGGCCGCGCCCGCCGAGCCCCGCGGCGGCCAGCAGGTGCCCCAGGGCCGGGGGCGCGTCCAGCGGCGGCAGCCACACCCGGCGGGCGGGCGGCCCGGCGCCGCGCACCGCCTCCAGGGCGGTCTCCAGCAGGCTCTCCGCGGGCTCCTCCTCCGGCTCCTCGGGCTCCGGGGCGGCCGCGGGCGCCGACGCGGCCACGTAGGCGGCCAGCAGCGGGGCGACCTCTCCGCCCGCCGCCGCGGTCCGCACCGGCCGCCGCCGCGCCCGGTAGGGGCCGGAGACGTAGGCCGCCTTGAAGCGCGCCAGCTCGTCGGTGTCGATCTTGAGGTAGCCGTTGCCCGGGGCCGGGGGGAGCTGGTGGGCGTCGGGCACGCCCAGCACCCCGCGGCTCTCCATCGCCGAGAAGGTGCGCAGCGCGATCCGGTAGGACAGGTGGCTCTCCAGCTGGTGCATGCGCCCCTCGTCCAACCGCTGGGAGGCCAGCAGGAGGTGCACGCCGAGGCTGCGCCCCAGCCGCCCGATCATCACGAACAGGTCCATGAAGTCGCGGTGCGCCGCCAGCAGCTCGCTGAACTCGTCCACCACCACGAGCAGGGTCGGCATCGGCTCCATGCCCGGGTCGGAGCGGCGCGCCTTCTCGTACTCGTGCACGGAGCTGAAGTTCCCGGCGGCGCGCAGCCGCTCCTGGCGGCGGATCAGCTCGCCGTGCAGCGCGTCCTGCATCCGCTCCACCAGCGAGGTCTCGTCGGCGAGGTTGGTGATCAGCGCCGAGGTGTGGCTCAGCCGGTCCAGGCCGATGAACGTCGCCCCGCCCTTGAAGTCGACCAGGACGAAGTTGAGGGTCTCCGAGGAGTGCGTGAGCGCCAGCGCCAGCACCAGGGTGCGCAGCAGCTCGCTCTTGCCCGACCCGGTGGCGCCGATCAGCATCCCGTGCGGCCCCATCCCGCCCAGGGCCGACTCCTTCAGGTCCAGCTCCAGGGGCGCCCCGGACTCGGTCATCCCGACCGGCACCCGCAGCCGGTGCTCGGGGCGCTCCCCGCGCTCCCACTGCCGGTGCGGGTCCCAGGTGTGCAGGTTGGCGATGCCCAGAAGCGTGGTCAGGTCGAAGTCGGTGGTCAGCGGCTCCACCACGTCCGCGGACACGCTCATCCGGTACGGCGCCAGCAGTCGCGCCAGGGCGCGGGCGCGCGGCTCGCCGAGCCGGTCCGGGCGGCCCAGCGGGGCGAACACCTCCCGGCCGGACCGGTCCAGGTCGGCGACCTCCACCTCGTCCCGCCCCACCCGCAGCGACAGGGTGTGCGGGGCGCCGTCCCAGGGCCGTTCCGCCCCGACCTCGACGACCACGGCGTTGCGGTAGCCGCCGCCGGCCATCCGCGCGCCCTGCGGCACCCGGCCGCCGTCCACCAGCACCACGGTGAACGGCTCCTCCCGCCCGGGGGCGGCCTGCGGGTCGAAGCGGGGCCGGTCGGACAGGTCCGGGCCGATCAGCCGCTCCAGCTCCACCGCGTCCGGCGCGATCAGCCGGACCGGCCCGGCGCCGTCCCGCTCGGCGGGGTGCAGGCAGTGCGGCAGCCACTTGAGCCACTCCCAGCGGGCCGTCCGGTCGTCGCCGACGCACGCGGCGATGCGCAGCTCGTCGGGGGCGTGGAACACGGCGAGCTGGCCCACCACGGCGCGGGCCATGGCGCGCGCCGCCTCGGCGTCGCCGCGCAGCGCGATGTGCGCGTACCCCCGCAGGTGGATGGAGACCGGCAGGTCGGCGACGGTGGAGTAGGCGGCGATGAACCGGCGCAGCGCGTGCGCCGAGAGCGGCTCCAGGTCCTCCACCGGCTTGGTGGACAGCGGCGCGATGGAGGCGTTCAGCGGCTGCCGCCCCACGGCGAACCGCACCTCGCCGAAGTCGCCGTGGGCGGCGCGCCGCTCCCACAGCCGGGTGGTGCGCACCAGGGACCACAGCGCCTCGGGGTCGGGGCCGTTCCAGGCGCGCGCGTCGCGCTGGGCGGCGACCAGCTCGCGCACCCGCCCCCGCATCCGGCCCAGGTAGCGCAGGTAGTCGCGGCGCTCCCCGGCCAGCGCCCGGCGCCGTTCCAACCGGGTGCGCAGGTACTGCCCGCCGAGCATGGCGACCGCGCCGACCAGCATCATGCCGCCGGCGACGTAGGGCATGGCGCCGCCCAGGCCGCCGCCGCTTCCGGGGCGCAGGAACAGCATGACCATGGCGAGCGAGCTGAGCGCCATCGGCAGGTACATGAAGACCGCGCCCATGCCGCCCTGCTGCTCGGGCAGCACGGGGGGCTCCTGGAGGGCGAGCTCCCCGGAGGGGAGCTCGGGGCCGGGCCGACGGGCCGGCCGGCGGACGATGAGGGTGCTCACGGCTGCACGGACCCCCGGTTCTGTTCGATCGGACAAAAGTGCTGGCAATTGATGGCCGAACGGCCGATCAAGGGCCGCCCGCATTGCTCTACGATGACCGTCCCCACTGGTGACCGGATATTAATCGAAGCGTCATACCGGCAATTCTGCGAGTGGTGCTAACGTAGCGGAGCATTTGCCGCCCCGCGGCCGGGAGTCCGCTCATATGAGCGCTCGGAGGCCTTACGGGGTGGGGGTTATCGGTGCCCAGGAACGAAAACACCCGGGGGTAGTATGGCCGAGTCCGCCGCCGCGGAATTGTGTCGTCTCACCATTCGGGCGCCCGAGTCCTCCTTTGAAATCGCCGTGCCGTGTGACGTTCCTCTCGCTGAACTCGTCCCCACTTTCCTGCTCTATGCCGAGCGCGACGGCGAAGACCTGGACGAGAACGGGCTGGACCACTCCGGGTGGGTTCTGCAGCGGCTCGGCTCGCCGCCGCTGGACGAGGACGGCACCTGCGAGTCCCTCGAGCTCTTCGACGGCGAGGTGCTCTACCTGCGCGAGCGCCGCGACCAGATGCCCCCGGTGCACTTCGACGACCTGGTCGACGGCGTGGCCACCGGCATGGCCGAGCGCCCGGACCGGTGGGGCCCGGCCGCGGCCCGCCGCTGGCTGACCGGCGCCGGTGCCGCCACCCTGGCCGCCGCCCTGGTCCCGGCCGCCCTGCTGGGCTTGACCGGCACGGGCGCCGCCGTCGCCGGCGGGACCGCGGTGCTGATGCTGCTGGCCACCGCGGCGGCCGGGCGGGCGCTGGCCTCCGCCGAGGCGGCGGCCGCCACCGGCACCGCCGCGGTCCTGTTCATGGCCTTCGCCGGGGCCTGCGCGCCCGACGGCGACCCCGGCGCCGCGCTCACCGGGGCGCGGATGCTGGCCGGGGGCGCGGCCGGAACCGGTGCCGCGGTGCTGGCGGTGGCCGCGGCCGCCGGGTGCGTTCCCTTCTTCACCGGCGTCGGGGCGCTCGCCGCGTTCGGCGCCGCCGCCGGGGCGCTGCTGATGTTCTGGGGCGGGGTCCCGGCGCCGGGGGTGGCCGGGCTCTCGGCCGGGGCGGCGGTGCTGCTGGGCACCTTCGCGCCCGCCACGGCCTTCCGCATGGCCGGGATGCGCCTGCCGCCGCTGCCCTCCGGCGCCGACGAGCTGCAGGAGCACATCGACCCGCACCCGGCCCGCGAGGTGCTGGACCGCACCCGCCGCGCCGACTCCTTCCAGACCGCCCTGCTGGCCGCGGTCGGGGCGGTGTGCGCGGCGGCCCTGGCCGTGCTGGCCCTGCACCCCGGATGGCTGCCCACCGGCCTGGGCGCGGCCCTGTGCCTGGTGCTGGTGCTGCAGGCGCGCGGGCTCGGCGGCGCCTGGCAGCGGGCGTGCCTGCTCGTGCCCGGACACCTCGGCGCGCTCGCCCTGGCGCTGGGCGCCGCCGCGCTCGGCGGCACCGTCGCCCGCCTGGCGGTGTTCGGGATCCTGCTGGCCGGCGCGCTGGCGCTGGCGGTGGCCGGGTGGTCGGTGCCCGGCAACCGGGTGCTGCCGCACTGGGGGCGCGCCGGCGAGCTGCTGCACAGCGCCGCCGCGATCGCGCTGGTGGTCCTGGTCCCGGCCAACCTGGGCCTGTTCGGTCTGCTGCGCGGGATCGGCGGATGAGCGCGGACGGCGGGAGGCGGCGATGAGAACGCGGCGCGACCAGGTCCAGGCGCACGGCTTCCTGGTGGGGCGGCTGTCCACCGCGATGCTGGAGGCCGACCCGGACGCCCTCGAGGCCCCGATGGGCCGCACCCGCACCGGGGCGGCCATCGGCCTGGTGCTGGCCCTGCTGATCGGGGCCGGGTTCCTCGTCTTCGGGCTCATCTTCCCCGGCAACGCCACGTCGTGGCGCAGCGAGGGCACGGTGGTCGCGGCCGAGGACGGCGGCGGCCGGTACGTCTACTCCGACGGCGCCCTGTGGCCGGTGGCCAACCAGGCCTCGGCGCTGCTGCTGGGCGAGCCGGTGCAGGTGTCGGCCGCCTCCCTGGAGGGCACCCCGGTCGCCTCGCCCATCGGCATCGCCGGCGCGCCCGACGCGGTGCCGCCCGCGGACGCCGAGGACGAGGAGCCGTCGGTGTGGCAGGTGTGCGCGGTCCCGGTGGCCACCGGGCAGGACGAGGACCCGCAGGCGCTGACCGCGCTCACCCTGGGCGGCGACGAGGGGCGCCCGGTCGCCGCTGACCGGGCGGTGCTCGCCGCCGGCCCGGACGGAACCCGCCACCTGCTGTGGCGCGGCGAGCGCCTGCGCCTGGACGCCGAGCACGGCGCCCTGGAGGCCCTCGGGTACGGGACCTCCCCCGCCCACCCGGTGTCCGCGCGGTTCCTGACCGCGCTGCCCGAGGGCCCCGAGCTGGCCGCGCCCGGCGTGGAGGGAGCGGGCGGCGAGGGGCCGCGGATCGGGGGCGAAGCGCGCCGGATCGGCCAGGTGTTCACCGTCGACGGGCAGGGCGCCGACCAGTACTACGTCCTGGAGCGCGGGGGCCTGGCGCCCACCGGGGCGGTCCGCGCCCGGCTGCTGCTGGCCGACCCGCGCACCGAGGAGGCCTACCCCGGCGGCGACCCCGAGGCGGTCCCCCTGGACGCCGCCGACGTCCGCCCCCACCTGTCGGACGACGGCCCCGACGACGGGGGCCTGCCCGCCGAACCGCCCGAACTCGCCGAGAGCGGAGGGGCGGCGCTGTGCGCGGTGGACCGGGGTGAAGGGCCCGCCCTGGCCTTGCGGGCCCCCTCCACGATCACCGCCCGCGCCGCCGAGCCGCCGCCCGGCGCCGCACCCGCCTGCGCGCCGCCCGACCTGGTCGGGGTGCCGGCCGGGGAGGGCGGCCTGGTGCGCGCGGCCCGGGCCGGGGGGCGCGCCGACCGCGGCGCCTACTACCTGGTCACCGATGCCGGGGCCAAGTACCCCGTCCCGGACGCCGAGTCCGCCGAACGGCTCGGCCACCCGCCCGGCGGCGCGCGGGACGTGCCCGCCGCGGTGCTGGACATGCTGCCCACCGGCCCCGAACTGAGCACCTCGGCGGCGGCGCGCCCCGCCGCCGACCCGGCGCCCCCGAAGGACCCGGACTGCCCGTCCGGCTGAGGGCGGACCCGCAGGAGAACGCGACACGGTTGAGGAGGAACACCCGATGAGCGAACGGTTCGGCAGTACCGACCAGGCGATGCGCGAGGGCAAGGACGCGATGGAGACCGCGCACTCCACCTGCAACGGGGTCTACACCCAGGTGGACTCCACCCGGGACATGCTCGGCGGCAACTGGCAGGGCGGCGCGGCCGCCCGCTACGACACCGCCCTGGTGAAGTGGCTGGAGGAGCTCCGGCTGATCACCAACGACATGAACGACATGATCGGCATCCTCGGCGGCACCGAGCGCAACTTCCACGAGATGGAGGACGCCAACATGGTCACCGCCGACTGGGCCAGCCAGCTCAACCCGAACCAGCGCGACGCCGGCGCCGGACGCTGACGCCCCTCCCGCCGACGGGACCCCCACCCCCACGACCCCAGGGCAGCACGGCCCACGAGGAGAGGAGAGCCGCCCATGAGCTTCGACGGCTTCGAGATCAAGAAGTCGGGCGCCCACACCGCCGGACTCGACCTGCGCCAGCAGACCGAGGTCATCGCCAACGCCATCGAGGAGCTGGACCGGCGGGTGAGACTGGTCAAGGACGGCTGGGTCGGTGAGGCCTCCGACCAATACGACATCCGCATCGCCAACTGGCGCAAGAACGTCGACGACATGCGCAACCTGCTGAACCAGGCGCAGGTGTCCCTGGACGACATCGTCGACCGGTACAACCGGGGCGACCTCCAGGAGGCCGGGAACTGGAGCCAGCGGCGCTGACCCCCGCGGGTGCGGCGCCGCGGGCATCGGCGGCCCCGCACCCGCCGCCACCCCGGAACGGACCGGACGACCAGGGAGCAGGAGGCTGAGCGCGCGTGCCGGAAGACAACGACGACGGCGACACCATCAAGGTCACCCTCGACTACCTGCGGGGGCTGCGCACCGACGACATCGACACGATGCGGGAGCGGTTCTCCGAAAAGAAGACCGAGTTCGACCAGTACTACGCCGGCGAGGACGCCAAGACGCCCCGCTTCGGCAACCCGGACCTGCTGCGGTCGGCCGGGGTCCTGTCCGGGGAGGTCAAGCAGGCGCTGACCAAGGTCGGGGAGATGCTCGACAAGTACGAGCAGGACCTGCTGGCCATCTCCAAGGGGATCGCCGACAGCGAGCTGGTCTTCGACGACCTCGAGGACGACGCCGAGCTCACCGCCGAGCAGCTGAACCGGATCTTCGGCTCGTCCGGGTCCTCCGGCTCCGGCTCTGTCGGGGACGGCGCGGACGGCTCCGACGGAGGAGGGTCCGACGGCGGCTCCGGTGGAGACGAGCCTTCCTCCTCCACCGACGAGGACGACGAGAACGAGGACGAGGACGACGGGGAGAAGGACTGACCCGGGCCCGCCCCGCCCGTATCCGGCCGCGGCGCAGCCCGGCCGCCGCCCTGAACCGCCCGTACCGCAGGAGACAGAGTGGACAACGAGAAGGATCTCAACCCCACCGGGGGGCAGGGGGCCTCTCTGCCCAACGAGGGCGCCGCGTCCAGCGATGAGCTGGACCACATCCTCAACGTCTTCGCCGACCCGGAGGGCAAAGGGTCCGTCCCGCCGATGGACAGCCCCCGGGTGATCTACGAGGCGGGGTGGATCGACCGCTACTTCTGGAACGAGGGCAACCCCCACTCCGCCGACGAGTGGTACGGGTTCTTCGGGGACGACCAGCTGTGGGGGGACTACAGCCAGGGGATCAACGACACCTACTCCGGGATCTTCCTGAACCCGGAGATCCTCGACGGCGCCGACACCCTGTGGGGCACCTTCGAGAACAAGCTCAGGACCGTGGTCACCAAAGCCCTCGGGGACCCCAATTTCGGCAGCGAGTCCTACTACCACGCGGGACTGAGCCGGATGGCGACCCGCCTGGAGGAGTACCAGACCTTCTTCCAGGACGAGTACGACAAGCTCTGGACGCTGTACGAGAAGGTGAAGCCGGGCAACGAGTCCTTCGAGGGGGCGACCGCCGCGGCCCTGGCCCGGCACCTCAAGTCCAAGGCGCTGGAGCTCAAGGGGGTCGCCGACTACCTGGCCCCGGTGAAGGAGGCGGTGAACAGCGCCGCCGCGGCCGCCGACCCCACCTTCGCCGACCCCGTGGTCAAGGCCTACAACGAATGGGCGTCCGACCCCGGGCGCAGTCCGCGCCAGGTCGTCCGCACCTGGTGGGAGGAGAACCGGGACACGGTCACCAAGCAGGACGGGTTCGTCTACATCGGCGGCAAGCCCACCGACAGCCTGGAGACCTGGCGCGGCATCGAGCAGGAGATGAAGGACCTGTGGTGGTCCAAGATCGAGAACCTGCGGAACGCGGCGTCCGAGAACATCCCGGGGCTGTCGAAGAGCTATGCGAACGCCGCGGGCGACATCCTGCCGTACACGCCCATCACGACGGAGCGGCCCGGGGGCGGCGGGAGCGGCTCCGGCGACGGGAACGGCGGGTCCGGCGACGGGCCCGGGGGCGATTTCGACTTCGACGAGCTCTGGGACGAGTACTTCGGAGACGGTGACTCCGACGGCGGTTCGGGCGACGGGGACGGCGGTTCCGGGGAGGGCTCGGGGGAAGGGTCGGGCGACGACTCCAAAGGGGGCTCCGGCGACGGGCCCGGGGGCGATTTCGACGTCGAGGAGTACCTGGACGAGCACTTCGGAAGCTCCGGCGACGGCTCCGGCTCGGGTGCGGGCCCCGGCGGTTCGGGCGACGGGCCCGGCGGCTCCGGTGAGGGCTCCGGGTCCGGCTCCGGAGAAGGGGTCGGCTCCGGATCAGGCCAGGTCGGCGGCGGGCCGGGCGGTGAGTCCGAATACCCTCCCCCGGACTCCTCAGGCGGTTCCGGCTCCTTCCCTGAGCGGGAGGACCGGGTCTCGCTCACCGGTTCGTCCTCCGGCGACGGGGCGGACGGCTCCTCGGGGGACGGTGCGCCCGGCGGCTCGGGAGTCGTGCCTCCCCTGGGCACCGGGACGGGCGGGCTCGGCGGGCTCGGCGGGTCCGGAGGGGGCGGACGCGACCGCGGACGCGGGTCCGGTGAGCAGCCCGGAGGGGGAGTGGATCACCTGTCGTCGGAGAACCCGTGGGGTGACCGGAGCGGCGACTCCGGTACCGGGTCGCTGGGCGGCGGGTCTCTGACGTCTTCCACGGACGGCGCCGACGCCGGCGGCGGCACGGTCGACCTGCCGCCGCCCCCCGAGCGGACGGGGGTCCAGACCGGCGGCGAAGGACCGGCGGACCCGGACTCGGCCGGTGCGCAGAACGGAGGGGGGTCCACCGGGGGATCCGTCGAACTGGGGTCGTCGGCCGATGGTGGTGGTCTGCCGGGTGGTTCGGAGGAGATGCCCGGTTCTGGCGGGTCGGGTGGCTCTGGTGGCTCGTGGGACCTCGGGTCGTCGGCCGATGGTGGCGGTTTGCCGGGTGGTTCGGAGGAGATGCCCGGTTCTGGCGGGTCGGGTGGCTCTGGTGGCGCGTGGGACCTTGGGTCGTCGGCCGATGGTGGTGGTCTGCCGGGTGGTTCGGAGGAGATATCCGGCTCCGGTGACTCCGGGGCCTCGGGCGGTTCGTGGGACCTGGGCTCCTCCTCCGACGGTGGACCGCTCTCCGGTGGGTCCGTGGACCCGCCCGGGTGGGGCTCCTCCGACGGCGCCTCCGGCCCCGGGAGCTCATCAGGTGAGCGTCCTCTGTCCGGTTCGGCCGACCTGACGGGAGGCGGCGGGGGAGAGCGCTCCGCCGGCGGCTCGGTCGACATGCCGGGGTCCGGCCTGCAGGGCTCCGGTCCGGCGGGCGTCGGGGCCGACGGCCTGGGCGGCACCGCCTCGTCCGGGCCGGGGGCGTCCGCCCTCGGCGGTGCGGGCGCACCCCAGGATCCCGCTTCGGGATACGGCGGCGGCGCGGCGGGAACGGGCGGCTCCGGGACGGTCGGCGCAGGTGGTTCCGGCGCAGGAGCAGCCGCCGGGGGCGGCGGATCCGGGAGCCCCATGATGCCGCCCATGATGCCCCCGATGGGCGGAGGAGCCGGCGCCGGCGGGCCCCAGCAGGAGCGCACCCGCAGCACCTGGCTCACCGAGGACGAGAACGTGTGGGGCACCGCCGACCGCGGCGGCCCCGCGGTGCTGGGCCGACCGGGCGTCGGTCCGGGGAAGGGAGCGACCGGCCTTGGACATGTCCCTGCCGGAGCGGATGGCGCGCGACCTCGAACGGCTTCGGCAGACCCAGCGGAGTCTGTCGGAGGCAAGCGCAAGCCTGGAATCGGCCAGCGCGGAGGCCGTGTCCAGGGACCGGATGGTCAGCGCGAGGGTGAACGCGAGAGGTGAGATCGCCGAGCTGCGGTTCCACACCTCCAAGTACCGCACCATGGCGCCCGCCGAGCTGTCCTCGGCCGTGCTGGAGGTGATCGGCCGGGCCCGGGAGGAGATGGAGCGCCAGGTGGCCGAGGCCTACGCGGACCTGGCGCCCGGCAGCTCCGAGGCGCGTGCGGAGGTGGTGAACGGCGGCGACCCCGCTCGGCTCCTGGCGGAGCTCGGCCTGCGCTCCCGTTCGCCTGAGGAGTCGTGAACGCGGTGCGGCGAGTGGGCCGGAGACCGGGACGGATGCGCGGGCCGGGGGCACGGCCCGGAGGAGACGGGTAAGGAGGAACGGCGATGGCCGACCGGATCGCGGTCGACCCGGACGCGGTGGCCAAGCACGGCGGGGACCTGTACGCCCTCGGGGACGAGGTGCGCGAGATCCACCGCTGGTTGGCCGCCCGGACCGAGACGCTGGGCAGGCCGTGGGGCGAGGGCGACAAGATCGCCACCTCCTTCGAGGCCAAGTACCTGCCGGCCCGGCGCGGCCTGGACGCGTTCTTCCGCGCCCTGGCGCAGGCCTTCGACAAGACCGCCGAGGGCACCATCGAGACCGCGCGCCAGTTCGCGCTCAGTGAGCAGCACGGCATCGACCGGGCGAACGGGCTGCTCGGCGCCGACGGCACCGGCCCGGGGGCGTCCGGCTCCGGGAGGCGGTAGCGGCCCATGGGCATGCAGCCCCCCGACGAGCTGCGCACCCTGTTCATGGTGCTCACCGGCTCGGAGTGGCCCGACGCCGACGAGGACCTGCTATGGGAGCTGGCCTCGGTCTACGGCACCACGGCGGACCGGCTCGACGTCGACCTGCCGCAGTTCGTGCTGCGCCTGAAGAACAAGGTCCGGGAGGAGTTCGACGCCACCGCGGCCGACTTCTTCGACGAGTCGGTGAACCAGTTCGTCGGCGGGGAGCGCAACTACCTGGGCGAGGGCGCGGCCGCCGCCCGGGGCCTGCGGGACTACGTGGACAACGCGGCCACGCAGGTGCAGTACGCCAAGTGGATGATCATCGGCCAGCTGATCCAGCTGGCCGCGGAGATCGCCTGGGCGATCGCGATGGCCCCGTTCTCCTTCGGTGCCTCACTGGCCAAGATCCCGCTCTTCCAGGCGATCACCCGCACGATCATCGGCAGGGTGCTGTTCCGGCTGATCACCGAGCTGGCGCAGCAGATGGCGATCAGCCAGATGTTCGCGCTGGCGCTGGACGCGATCATCCAGCGCATCCAGATCGACCAGGGCAACCGCGACACCTGGGACGACGAGCTGACCGAGGACGCCGCCAAGGGGGCGATGCTCGACGGGCTCTTCGGCACCGCGGCGGCGTTCGGGGGCAGCGCGCTGGCCAAGAAGTTCGACGAGCTCCTCGGCAACGCGGCGGGGCCGGCGATCATCAAGCACCTGGACGAGCTGTTCGACGGGCCCGGTGGTCCGGGCGGCCGGGGCGGCCCGAGTGGCCCCGGTGGTTCGGGTGGCCCGGGTGGTTCGGAGTCGGGCGGCAAGGGCGTCGGTGACGCAGACGGCGACGGCGCCGCCGATGGTTCTGGAGCTGCAGGCGGTGCCGGCGGCGCGGGGCGGGGCACCGGGGAGAGCGGTTCGCCGGGCAAGGGCATGGCCGACGACATCGGTGACCTGTTCGGCGACGAGGCCGCCCACCTTTTGGCGCCCTACGGCAAGAACCCCGGGCCCGGCTGGTCGCAACCGGGCGACTTGGACCGCTTCAAAGACCGGATGGGGCAGGCCTTCGCCGACGGTATGGGCGACACGCTCGGCCGGGAACAGGCCGAGCGGCTCGGACGGGACTACGGCGACGCGTTCGCGCGCAACTGGGGGTCGGAGAACCTGGGCAAGGCGCTGGACGACGTCCTGGCGGACGCCGGGCCGGGCCTGACGCCCCACGCGCGGGAGATCCTGGCCCGGGGACTACCCGATGCCGTCGAGGACGGTCTGGCCGACGTGGGGTCCGCGTGGAGGACCGCGCTGTCGCAGTACGCGTCGCAGGCCATCGCCAACGCGGGGCAGGGCATGCTCGCCGAAGGCTTCTACAACCTGCTGTTCGGCGAGGACAACACGTTCTCGGTGACGTGGCTGTCGGCGGTCTCCGGTGCGGTCTCGGGCGCAGTCGAGCAGGGGCTGACCGAGGCAGGCATCGCGATGCTCGACAAGATCGGGGGACCCGGCCCGGACTTGCCCGGCCCTCCTACGGAAGTCGAGACCTCGGGAGGAGAGGACAAGCCCCCGGCTCCGTCGGACTCGGACGGAGCGTCCACCGGCTCCTCCGGGGATGGAGAGGCCAGGAAAGGCGACCCGGAGAAGGGCGCCTCGGAGACGGACGGCCTGGGCCAGGAGGGGCCGGGCGAGGACGGTCCAGAGCAGGAGGCGACCGGAGGCGGCGCTTCCGGGGACGAAGGCCGGGATGGACCGACGGGCGACCGCGACAGGAGCGGTGCGCCCGGCGGTGGCCCGTCGGCGGACGATACGGACACGTCCGCCTCCGACGGCGGTGACCGGCCGGTTCCGGAACAGCGCGGGACCGGCGGCTCGCACGAGTCGGGGGGACCTGAACAGACCCGGACCCCGCCCGGCGGCGCAGAGCAGGGCGGGGCGGATTCCGGAAGCGCCGTTCCGCCGCCCCGGGAGGTGTCGACGTCCTCGGAGACCCCCGAGCCCTCGGACGGATCCGGGACGCCCCCGCGGCCCGGCGGTGGCCGGCCCGATGACGTCGCGCCGGCATCGGGGGAGCCGCCCCTCTCGGGGCGGCCGTCGGGGCAGTCGGAGGACTCGTCTGCGCCCGACACGACGGAGGTGCCCGACGAAAGAGGTACCGGTGCTTCCGCGTCGGCGGGGACCGGCGGATTCGGGGGATCCGGCACATCCGCCGGTCCGGGCGAGGAGAACGGAGCCGCCGGGGGCGGTGGGCTGCCGGGAGGTGATTCGCGCTCCGGCGAGGGGGACGGCCGTGGCGGCGACGGCACGGTCGCCGACGCCGGAAGCACGGGGGAGGAGTCTCCCGGAACAGAGACAGAGGACGAGGTCTCCGACGACTCTCGGCGCGGGGAGAGCGGAGGTCCCACCGACGCCCCGCAGGCGCCTGAGCACGACGGTTCCGCGGACACGGCGCGGGCGTCGGACGGTGACGCCGTGTCCGGCCCCTCCGCGACCGGTGACTCCTCGGTCGACGGGCGGAACGACGCCCAGGCGCCCCCGGACACGGGCGAGAAGCCGCCGTCTTCCTCCCCGGACGCGGACGGTGTGCCCTCTGGTCCCTCTGGTCCCTCCGGTACCGAGAGCGCCGACCGCTCCGCGGTCGGCGGCGGTCGGGAGAGCGGTGAAGACTCCGGGCAGCGGGAGCCCGTCCAGGAACATGGGGGAGGGGTGTTCCCGCCTGCCGGCGCGGAGCCTCAGGCCATCGGCTCCCAGGATCCGCTGACCGCTCAGGGGCGGGAACAGGGGGCGGCAACCGAGGGCGGCACCGATGGTCCCCCGCAGCCGGTTCCGGCCCCGGTCCCCATGGGGGCCGGCGGAGGATCGGCCGTCCAGGGGCCGCAGCGGAACACGCCGGACGGCCAGGGCGCTGCGCCCTCGGCGCGGAGGCCGAGCCCCGAGGCGACGCCTCCGGCCGGGCAGCCCGCAGCGGCGGACCGGCGGACCGGAACGGACCGACGGAGCGACGACGGCTCGGAGGCCCGGCGTCCCGCTCCTGAGCCCCCGGCTCCTCCCCGGACCGAGAGCGGGCCCGGGGAGCCCGAGGGGCCGGACCTGCCGCCGAGTGATCCTTCGGGAGACCCGCGCGACCGCACGGATGAACCTCTCACCGAGGTCCCGCCGCCGGGACCGCCGGTTCCGACCCAGTCCCTCGATGACGGGGCGGACGGCGAGTGGATCGAGATGGACACCTTCGACGGGCGGTCCGGCGATGGCTCGGGGGAACGGTCCGCGGACCCCTCCGGCACGGACCCCTCCGGCACGGACCCCTCCGGCGGCCCGCCGTCGCACGAGGACCGGGACTTCGACACCGACCAGAATCGGGATCGAGAGGAAGAGCGCAGGGAAGACGAGCGTCGGGACGAGAACGACCGGGACCGGGAGGCCCCAGAGGACCGGCGGCCCGTCGGCGACGACATGGCCCGGATGCTCGACGCCCTGGTGGGCGGGGGAACCGGCGGCGGTCGGTACGACGGCTCCCGCACCACGGTCGGCGACCCCGTCCCGGCCGTGGTGGACCGCGTCCGGCAATGGCTGGGCGACGACTGGCGGTTCACCGCCGTCGGTCTCGACCTGCTGCGCAACCGTCTCACCGACCATGACCTGACCGGCGGAGGCCGGAGGCCGGTGACCGTCGAGGTCCCCGTGGTGTCCGCCGACGGTGTCACCCGCGCCACGGCGGTCGTGGACGTGTCCCGCGCCTGGCGCTCCCTCGACGACCCGCCCCTGCGTCCCACGACCACCTACGAGAGCCGTGCCAAGACGAGCGGGAACGCCGTGCAGCAGTCCCGCAAGCAGTTCGGCATCACCGGCCCGTTCACGGTGATCGGCGAGGTCGCGAGCAGACTCGCCCTGCTCAACCTGCGGCTGAAGGCGGCCGTGGCGCAGCGGCAGCGCGGGACGCAGTACCAGACGGCCGCGGAGAGCAAGGTCAAGCGCGGCGTCGACGCCAAGGACGACGGCGAGGGGTACGCGGCCGACCTCCGCATCGACCTCGGCCTGCGCGACGGCCGGGAGGCGGACGGCGACCTCCTGCGCGAGGACACCGCGACCGTCCCCGGCGTCCACGAGGTCACCCTGCCCGGGCGCAGGTCGCAGGCGCCCGAGCCCTGGATGCCGGACACCATCGGTGCGCCCCGCGGGCCGGTGCTGGCGCGGGCGCCGAGGTTCGGCCGCACGCTCGCCGTGCTCGACACCGGCGGAGTCGCCGACCGGATGACCGGCGGCGGGCGGGACCGGCCGTCCCTGGAGGAAGGGGAGCGTGCGCGCCTCAAGGCGCAGCTCGGCGGCAAGGAGCTCAAGGAGGCGATGGGACGGCTCGACCAGGGCGAGTCGCTCGCGCTGCCCTTCCGCCGCAAGGACACGGACAGCCTCACCGGGCCGGAGTGGATGGAGAGCACCGAGCTGCGGGGCGGTCCGGTCCACTATGAGCGGGTGGGGCCGGTCCTGGGCGACACCTCCTTCAGCGACACCGACAAGACCTCGGCGTCGGCGACGACCACCGCGAACCGCACCGGCAGGCTCGACCTCGAGGTCGAGGGCGGGCTGATGGCGACCGCGGACCCCACGCCGGGAGCCACCGTCCGCGCCGGCGCCGGAGGGAAGGTCGGCCACCAGCGGACCGATAAGCAGGGCCGGGGGACCGACCACGGTGCGGAGCGGGCCCGGGGCGCCTCGGCCGAGGACCATTCGGCGCTGTACCGGGTGACACGGCAGTACACCGTGACCACCACCGAGGGCGGGCGGGAGACGGTCACCATGGTCTCCCTGGACCTGCTCTCCGCCGAGGACGCGGCGGCACTGACCGGCCCTGAATGGACGCCCCCCGCAGGGACGGACGGCGGCACGACCGGGACCGGTGGTCCTGACCGGGACGGCGGTGGCTCCGGGGGCCGGGACGGCCGAGGGGAACGCGAGGACACCGGTCCGTCCCCCGGCGGGCTCGGCGTGGGCAGGGCCCGGATCGACGGGTTCGGCGAGGCCCACCCCGTTGGGTTGCGCTGGGGCAACGGCGACCTGCGCCGCGGGGCCGACGGAGCGACCCCCGCCCAGGAGGTCGCGCGGGGCATCCACGCGATGGTGCACCGGGTGCGGCCGGACCTGGTGCTGCCGCCGGACGGCGACGGGAACCGGCCCAACGCCTGGAACCGGCTGTGGCACAAGCGCGACACCCGGATGCAGAACACGCTGCGGCTCTACCGGCAGGTCGAGCGCGCGGCGCTGGACGCGGACGCGCTGGCGGGCGAGGGCGTCGGGATCGACCTGCGGCCGTCGGGGGGCAGGAACCTCTTCCGCGTCGGCCCGGGGCCGACGCGGCAGGCGCTGCACGCCTTCGGACTGATGGCCGAGCGGAGCTCGCAGGACGGGGCCGACCACTTCAGCCTGCGTGTGCGCGCCGACTTCACCGACGGCGTGCACCGCGGCACGCGCGCTGAGGGGACGCTCTCCTCGACACTGGCCGGGCACGCCTCGCTCTCCGACGGCACCGAACACGGGCGCAAGATCACCGGTGAGGCGAGCGCCAAAGCCCAGTACCGGCACGGGGAGACCCCGGCAGGCCTGCCCTGGTTCATCGCCGAGGGCGGGGCGGGCAACGCGGCCGAGGCGGGGTGGACCGGATCGGTCCTGGACACCGGCAAGGGCGCGATCCACGGGGGCGCCTCCTACTCGGGCCCCGTCGACAGCTGGTCGTACACCGCGGGGTTCCAGGTCGAGATGGCCGGCGGCGATCCGCAGCCCGTGCGGATGGGCGGCGACGGCCCCGTGCTCCTGGTGGAGACCCCGGTCGGCCGCCCGCTCCCGGGCGAGGCGACGGACAGCGGCGCGGGCGACCGCACGGCCCCCGACCCCTCGCACGCGGACCGGCGTGCGCGGACGATGGAGGAGGGCCTGCGCGGGCTGATGGACCTCCCGGGACAGGAGAGGGAGGCGCGGGACGAGCGCGCCGAGGCCGACCGGATCGCGGACGAGGTCGACGGCCTTGAGACGCGGGCCGACCGGGTCAGAACGGACCGCGAGGAGGCGCGTCGGGAGTTCGACGCGGCGCAGGAGGCGGTGGACGCCGCCCAGCACCGGGTCGCCGAGGCCCAGGAACGGGCCGAGCGCGCCGAAGAGGCCGTCGGGAGGGCGAAGCATGACGTCGAGGCGGCGGCGGAAGACGTGCGGCGGGCGCGGCGGACGGCGAATGCACCCGGCCGCGGGGCCGACGCGGATGGCGGCGGTCCGGTGGCGCGTCCGGAGAGAGAAGCCGAGCAGGCTGGACAGGAGAGCGAGCAGCCCGGGGGAGATCTCCGGGGCCGGGGCGGGCAGGACGTCGGGGCGGCGGAAGAGGGCCGTCAGCCGCAGCGGACGCCGGATGCGTCGGAGCGGGTGTCCGATGCGGACGGCGGCGGACCTGTCGCGCGCGCGGAGGAGAGGCTGCGCGGTGCCGAGAAGCGGCTCGGTCGGGCGGAGGCCGAGGCCGAGCAGGCGGGGAAGGACGGTGAGGAGGCCGGGAGGGACCTCCGCGAGGCGACGGAAGGGCGCGACGAGGCCGAGCGCGACCGGGACCGGGCCGAGCAGGACGTCCGCGACGCCGAGCAGCGGGTACGGGACCGCGCGGAGGAGCGCGACCGGGCCCGCGGCCGTGCCGACCGGGCCGAGGAGCGGCTCGGGCGGACCCGCAGGGCCGTCCGCGACGCCGGGTTCGAGGGCGTGAGCGAGGCGGATGCGCGGCAGCGCACTGCGCGGGCCCGGTCCGAGGCGGACGACGCCGCGTTCCGTGGCCGCCGCGACGAGGACGTCCGGCAGGGCGCCGCGAAGGGGGACGTCCTCACCGACCTGCCGCACGCCTCGCGTTCGGCCCGGAGCGACGGCGACGGGCTCCTCGACACCGCCCGCAGGACGCTGTCGCGCGCGACCGGCTACGCCAGGGCGCTGTGGTCCGGGTCCGCGGTCGACGGACAGATCACCGTGCTCACCTCGCCCAGGTCGCTCGCGGCCGAGTCCGACGCGTTGCGCAACGGCGGCGTGCCGATCCGCCAGCAGTACGAGGACGCCGTCACCCGGCGCTCCGACGTGGACGCGCGGCTCACGGCGGAGGATCGGGGGATGGCGGCCTCGGAGGCGTTCCGCGACGGCGGCCTCGACCTGACGGTCAAGGCGGAGAACGAGCGCACGGTCGGGTCAGGGCGGTCCTTCTCCAACAGGCTGGGCCTCACCCTCGGCTTCCGGGGCTCGCCCGACCGGGACGCCGCCCACTACAACCGCCTCGGCGGGGTGCTCGGGGCGATGTGGAGCTGGACCCGGTCCGACTCCCGGGCCCAGACCGAGACCTTCACCGAGGAAGACCAGTTCTCGCTGCCCGGCAGCACCGTCGGGGTCGTCAGGGACGTCGCCTACACCTTCGCGGCCCGGGCACGGGTGCGTCCCAACCTCATCGCGAGCCTGCCGCTGCCGTGGTCGAGGGACTTGGCCCAGGAGGACCGGAACCGGCAGGACGGGCGGAACGACCGCGGTGACCGCGACGGCGGCGGTGACCGCGGTGACCGCGGTGACCGCGGCGGTGGGCGCGGCCCTGGAAGCCGGGACGGCCGTGGTTCTCAGGACGGCCAGGATGCCCGGGATGGCGGGGACGACCGGGAGAGCCGGGACGGGCACGACGACCGGCGCGGGCAGGAGGACGACGGGACCGTCGCCGGCAAGGAGGAGACCCGCTACCGAGTGGTCGACCTGGCCGCGAAGGGCCTTCTGCGCGGGACCGAAGGGCTGGGCGCCCGGCTCCGCGCCGCACGGGCCCTGCCCGAGGCGCTCACCTCCCGGACACCGGGGCCGGGCGCCTCGCGCGGCCTCACCCTGGGCGGTCTGGACGTCGACCGCGCCGTCGCCGGAATCAAGGACAGGGTGGAGGACGCGGGATACGTCCTCACCGACCAGAGCGAGCACGACGTCCGCATCGCGCTCTCGCCCAACTCTTCCCGCGGACAGCGGCGGGCCCTGTTCAGCGAGGGGGTGCCGGTGCGGGTCCGCCTGCGCCACAAGGGGGCGATGGGGAACCAGCGGTTCTCCGACGGCGGCTGGCTGCGCATCCGGCTGGAACGGGGGCCGGGCTCCTCGCAGGGAGAGGTCGAAGCGCAGATGTCCTCCTCGCGGACCGACACCGACAGCGACGAGACGAGCCGTGCGCAGGCCGGGGGGAACAGGGCCGGGGTGACGGCCAAGCTCGACGGAGCCGTGCTGCCGGTCGGGGCGAAGGAGGGGGAGGACCCCTCGCTGCCGCCGACCCGGATGCACCTGCTCAACGCCCAGGGCCCGGTGCAGGTGGGGGAGGCGGGCGTCGACCGGACCCACGGGAGCGCCGACTCCGCCACCGACAACCGGGCCCGCACGGTGAAGGAGCCGGGGGTCTCCGCGGACGCCCCGGTCCGCCTGCGGTTCACCCTCACCCACGAGGGGACGGTGAACAACGCCAAGGCACCGATCACCGACGGCGGCGGGATCGCCGCCGGGCGGGTGAAGGAGATCGTCCCGGTCAGCGCGATGGCCCCGGGCGGCGGGCCGGCCTCCGGGCCGGGCACCGTGCGCGAGTACGGCCGCAGGGACGCCCACCAGGCGCGGGTGGAGCAGGTCGGCGCCGCCTGGCGGGGCGGCGACGACCGCGCCGCCGACCGGCAGCCGCAGGTGCCGATGCCGGAGTCCATCGGCCCGGGCATCGCCGACGCCCTCGTGGTCTCCACCGCCCTGGCGAAGGGGTGGACCCCCGGGCCCGGCCGGCCGGACCCGGGCGCCGCGGAGGCCTACCTCGCCGGGGAGGGCGGGCTCGGCGTGCGCGCGGGGGTGCTGCGCGCCGCCGCGGGGGAGCAGGTGCTCCGGTCGGTCTTCGCCCGGTCGCAGGGCGGACCGCCCCCGGCCGGGGGCGGCGGGCGCGAGGGGAGCGACGGGCGAGGCGGTGACGGCGCCCCGCTCCTCGGCGGCGGGGACGGCCCCTTCGCCGTCCCCGGGACGGACGCGCGCCTGTACACGTCGCTGCGGCCCGGGGAGGGCCGCATCATCGACGTCGACGAGGACGCCTCCACCGACCACTACACGCAGAAGACGCACCGCGAGGAGCGGTCCGGGACGCACGACGGGGGACAGAGCCAGCCGGTCTCCGGCGACCTCTACTTCGTGGGCGGCCTCGACGGCGGCGACCGGGGCGGGTTCGCCCCGAGCGCGGTCTACGGGTCCCAGAGCGCGGCGGGCAACGCCGCGCCGCCCGTCGGCGCCGGCACGAGCAAGGACGACGCCACCGTCCTGCACACCGACCACGGCGCGCCGGAGGACAAGGGCCGCCGGTTCCTGGTGCGGATGCCGATGGACGCGCTGGTGGTCGCCCACGATTCCGCAGGCCGGGGCGGCCCCTTCGGCCGGACCCGCACCCACCCCCGCGGCGTCACCGCCTCGACCGAGGTCGAGGTGTGGCTCACCCGCGAGCAGGCGGAGCGGTACGGGCTGCTCGGCGACGGGTCGGCGGGGCGCTGGGACACCGTCGCCGAGGCCAAGAGCGAGGCGGCGGAGAAGGAGAAGGCGCTCTTCGACGCGCTCGACCGCCACCTCGGCCTGGACCGCGACCCCCGGAGCGGGCAGGACCGCGCCCAGGGCGCTCACACGCGCGAGGCCATGGACCTGCTCGGGCTCGACCCGGCCCTGGACCCCGCCGGCTGGGACGGCCGGGTGCGCGACGCCGTCGCCGCGATCCGGCGGCACCTGGGCACCGGTCCCGCCCCCGACCGGGGGTGGGACCGCGGGGACGACACCGTGCAGGCCGACCACGAGCAGGCCGAGGGCGCCCTGAACCTGCTGCGGGAGCGGGAGGCGGCCGGCGCCCCCGTCTTCTCCCCCGAGGTCCTGGCTGCCCTACGCGACCTGGTCGAGCGCCGCGGCGAACTGCACACGGCCCTGACCGCCCAGCGCGAGGCGCTGGACGGTCTGGCCCGGGCCCTGGCCGCGGCCTGGGGCGGCCCTCCGGCGCACGCGCCGTCCCTGCAGGCGGCCTTCGAGCAGGCTCTGAACCCGGCAGGAGGGGGGCAGCGCGTGCACTGACCGGCGACACCTCCCCGTCCACCTCACTCCCGACCCCACCGAGAGAGGAACCCCCACATGGCAGCAGAATCCGCGAAGGCCCCGAGGCCCGGAGCCCTGGCGAGCTCCGCCGACCCGGCGCCGAGCGCCGCGCCGGGGGCGGCGGACCCGGCGTCCGCCCCGCCCCCGCCGTCCCCCACGGGCCGGGCCGCCGAGGCCGCGGCCGAACCCCCCGCGGGCGGCGCCCTGTCCGGGCTGACCGCCGCCATCGGCCGGTTCGGCGCCCCCACCGCGACCGAGGGCAAGAGCGCGGCGGTCGCGCACCGGCCGGGCAAGCCCACGCTGGCGCTGGCCGCCATCGCCGGGCTGCTGCTGGTCGCCGCGCCGTTCGGGGCCTCCGAGGCGGGGCTGCGGCTGGCCGGCGGCGGAGAGGCCGGGGCCGGCGGCGCCGACCCGGCCGTCGGCACGGCGGACGCACAGGCGCAGGCGCCCGCCGCGGGCGGCGCCCCGGTCGTCCCCGGCGAGGGCGGCGGCGGAGGCGGTGCCGGGGGCGGGGGCGGCGGGCAGGACCCGGGCGGGTTCGTGCCCGACGTGCTGCCGCAGGCGCCCGGCGCGGTCGACGGCGAGGACCGCGACGGCGAGGGCGGGGGCTCCGGCGGCGGGAGCGACGGCTCCGATGGCGGCGGCGGGACGGCCGACGGCGGTTCCGGCGACGGCGGCGACGGAGGCGCGGGCGGCGCCGGGCCGGACGCCGAGACGCAGATGGGCTCCCTGCTCGACGGGGTTCCCCTGCTCGGTTCGGACGACTCGGAAAAGGCCGGGGAGTCCGGGGAGGCCGAGGAGTCGGAGGGCCGTGAGGACGCTGAGAGCGCCGAAGGAGCCAAGGGCACCGAGGACGGCGAGGGCTCCGGGGAGAGCGGGAGGTCCGGGGGGTCCGAAGAGGACCGGGGCTCGGACTCCGGCGAGGACGCGGCCGGGGACGCGGGCGGCGACCGCGGGAACGGCGGTGGCTCCGGGGCGTCCGGTGCCCCCGAACGCGAGGACGGTTCCGGCGGCGGTCCGGAGGCCGCAGGCGACGGCGGCGGAGAGGACTCCGGCTCCGGTTCCGGCGGCGGCGATGGCGCGGGCGACGGCGGCGGCCAGGACCAGGACGCCGCCCCGCTGACGACGCGCGCGGACGAGGGCGCGGGCGGCGGCCAGAAGCGCGCGTACTCCGCCGTGGCCGGTCCGGACTGTACCGACCCCGGTGCCTCCTACGCCGTGCACGGCCAGGGCGTCACGCGCGCCGGCTCCGGCCACTACACCGGTTCGGGGTGCGCGGGCGGCTACGACGCCCTCCCCGTGAGCGGCGACTCCAACGCCTACACCGACACCGCCGCGACCTGGACCTTCACCCCCGGCTTCGAGGACGCCACCTGCTCGCTGAAGATGCTGGTCATCGCCGGCGACTCGCCGCTGTGGGGCAGCGGCGAGCCCGCCAACGTCGAGCTGTTCGACGGCGAGCGGGCCGAGGGCCCGAACCGCGGCGTCTACAAGATCGAGCGGCCCGACCCCGGCAACTACTGGGCGGTCACCGAGTTCTCGGACGTGCACGGGTCCTTCACCGTCCGGTTGACCAATGCCGGCGCCGCGCCCCAGGGCGCTCCGCACCCGACGCTGCCCGCCTCGGTGATCGAGGCAGAGTGCCGCTGACCCGCCGCCCCGGCGCGGCAGGGAGAGCGGCTGAGAGAAAGGAACGGACAGTTCGATGACCCCTCACGTGCGCACCGTCGACCCGTCGGGCGGCGCGGAGTTCCGGACCATCGGCGAGGCGGTGGCCGCGGCCGGCGACGGCGCGGTGCTCTCCCTGGCCCCGGGCCGCTACGCCGAGCGGCTGGTCCTGACCCGCGTGGTCACCCTGATGGCGGCCGAGGAGCCCGGGTCGGTGGAGATCCTCTGCGCGGAGGGGAGCGCGGTCACCTCCGTCGCCGAGGCGGTCAAGCTCACCGGGCTGGTCCTGCGCGGGCGCGACCCCGAGGCGCCGGTGGTGGACGCCGCCGCCGGGCAGGTGGAGCTGGCCGAGTGCCGGGTGGACGGCGCCGCCTGGGCGGCGGTGCTGGCCCGCGACGACGGCGCGCTCGCGCTCCGCGACTGCCGGGTGACCTGCTCCGAAGGGGCGGGGATCGTGGTGACCTCGGCGCAGACCAGCGTCATCGAGGACTGCGTCGTGGAGGACGTGGGCACCAGCGGGCTGGTCATCAACGAGCGCGGGGCGCCCCGGGTGCGGCGCTGCACCATCCGCGACGCCGGCGGCAACGGCGTGTACGCGGCCGGCGGCGGCGCGGGCCGCGTGGAGGACTGCGAGGTCACCGGCACCGCCAAGCCCGCGGTGGCGGTGGACGGGGACGCCGCCCCGGAGCTGGTCCGGCTGCGGGTGCGCGACGTCCGCGACGACGGGGTGGTGCTCTCCTCCCGTTCGGCGGTGCGGCTGGAGGAGGTGGAGGTGCACGGCGCGGCCGGCCGCGGCCTGGTGCTGCGGGGCGGCACCGACCCGCGCGCCGACCGGGTCACCGTCGTGCGCAGCGGCCGCGAGGGCGTGCTCGCCGAGGAGAAGGCGCGCGGCCTGCTCACCGGGGTCGAGGTGCGCGACGCCGGGGGTGCGGCGGTGCGCGTCACCGGCCGCTCCGCCACCGCGTTCACCGGGCTGGGCGTGCACGGCGGCGCGGCCGAGGGGGTGGTGGTCGCCGACGACTCCACCGCCGAGTTCGACCGCCTCACCGTGGACGGCACCGACGGCGCCGGCGTGACGGTGCTGTCCGGGTCCTCCCCCTTCCTGCGGAGGGTCCGGGTGCGGCGGGTCCGCGGGCACGGCGTCCGCTTCGACGGCGGCGGGGGCCGCCTGGAGGACCTGGAGGCGACGGGGGTGCGGCGCTCCGGGGTGCACGCCTCGGGCGACGCGCGCCCCTCCCTCACCGGCCTGCGGGTGGTCGACGCCAAGGAGAACGGGGTGAGCGCCGCGGCCGGTGCCGTGCTGGACCTGCGCGACGGCGAGGTGGCCGGGTGCGGCGGGGACGGGCTGGCGGTGCACGCCGGCGGTGAGGTGAACGCGACGCGCATGCGCTCGCACGGCAACGGCCGCAACGGGGCGCTGGTGGCGGCGGGCGGCCGCGCGGTGCTGCGCTCCTGCGAGCTGTTCGGCAACCGCGCCGACGGGGTGCTCGTCGGTACCGGTGAGGACGTGCTGGTGGACGGGTGCTCGGTGCGCGACAACGGCCGCGCCGGGCTGAGGCAGACCGTCGCCGGGGCGAACGTCACCGCGGAGTCGCTGGTCAGCGAGGGCAACGCCGACGAGGACCGGTACGGGCCGGACGCGGTCCCCGAGGGCGCCGGGGGGCCGGGCGTGCCCGGTGCGGCCGTCGGCGCCGGCGGCGACGCCGACGGGGCGGACGGCGACGCCGAGGACCGGGACGCGGGGCCGCTGGCCGAGCTGGAGGCGCTGATCGGCCTGGAGAGCGTCAAGCGCGAGGTGACGACCCTGGTCAACCGGAACCGGATGGCCCGCCACCGGGCCGAGATGGGGCTGCCGTCCCCGCCGGTCGCCCGGCACCTGGTGTTCTCCGGCCCTCCGGGCACCGGCAAGACCACGGTCGCGCGGCTGTACGGGCGGCTGCTGGCCGATCTGGACGTGCTGCGCTACGGCCACGTCGTGGAGGCGGCCCGCGCCGACCTGGTCGGCCAGTACGTGGGCGCCACCGCGATCAAGACCACCGAGGTGTTCGAGAAGGCGCGCGGCGGGGTGCTGTTCGTCGACGAGGCCTACACGCTCTCGGCCGAGGACGGGGGCGGGTTCGGCCAGGAGGCGATCGACACCCTGGTGAAGCTGATGGAGGACCACCGCGACGACGTGGTGGTGATCGTCGCCGGGTACGGCCCGGAGATGGAGGGGTTCCTGGCCTCCAACCCCGGGCTGGCCTCCCGGTTCGCCCGCACCGTCGCGTTCCCCAACTACCGCTCCGAGGAGCTGGTGGCGATCGTGGAGGCCCAGAGCGCCGCGCACAGCTACACGCTGGACGAGGGGCTGCGCGCGGCCCTGCTGCGGCACTTCGAGCGCATGCACAAGGGGCCCGCCTTCGGCAACGGGCGCGAGGCCCGCAAGGTGTTCGAGCAGATGGTGGACCGGCAGGCGCACCGGCTGGGGGAGAACCCCCCGGCCGACCCGGCGGAGCTCACCCTGCTGCTGCCCGAGGACCTGGACGGCGGCGCGGCGGCGGGGCCGGAGGGCGGGGCCGATGCGGTCGCCGCGCTGCGCGCCGAGCTGGACGCGCTGACCGGGCTGGCCGAGGTCAAGGAGGTCGTCAACGACCTGGTGAACGTGCTCGTCACCGCGGCGCGGCGCCGGGACCTGGGGATGCCGGTGCCCACGCTCAGCCACCACCTGGTGTTCTCCGGCCCGCCCGGCACCGGTAAGACGACGGTGGCCCGCATCTACGGGAGGCTGCTCAGCGCGCTGGGGGTGCTGCCCGGCGGGCAGACCGTGGAGGCGGCCCGCGCCGACCTGGTCGGACGGTACGTGGGGCACACCGCCCAGCTCACCGCGGAGGTGTTCGAGAAGGCGCGCGGTGGGGTGCTGTTCATCGACGAGGCCTACACGCTCACCCCGGCCGGCGGGGGCAACGACTTCGGCCAGGAGGCGGTGGACACCCTGGTGAAGCTGATGGAGGACCACCGCGACGAGGTGGCGGTGATCGTCGCCGGCTACGACACGGAGATGGAGCGGTTCCTGGCCTCCAACCCCGGGCTGGCCTCCCGCTTCGCCCAGCGGGTGCCGTTCACCGACTACAGCGGCGGCGAGCTGGTGTCCATCGTGCGGGGCATGGCCGAGACGGGCGGGTACAGGATCCCGGACGCGACGGCCGAGCGGTTGCTGGCGCACTTCGACGCGGTCCCCAGGGGCGAGGCGTTCGGCAACGCCCGCTACGCGCGCCAGGTGATGGAGAAGATGATCACCCGGCAGGCGGGGCGGCTCGTCGCGGTGGCCGAGCCGAGCCGGGAGGACCTGGTGGTGCTGGCCCCCGACGACGTCCCCTGAGCGGACCGGGCGCCCGGAGCGGGGCGGGGAGGTGCGGCCGGCCCGCCCCGCTCGGTCAGGGCTTGCGCGCGACCCCGCCGTACTGGTCCATGCCGCGGCGGTTGCCGACCTCGATGGGGTCCGGCCGCCACAGCGGGCACGGGACGACGCCCGGCTCCAGCAGCTCCAGCCCCTCGAAGCGGGCGGCGATGTCCTCCGGGCTGCGCAGGAAGTAGGGGAGGCCGCCCTGGGAGTTTCCCTCCTCGATGGCCGCGTTGTAGGCGTCGCTGGTGTTCGTGCCGTCGTACATCGCCAGGTAGCTGCCGGAGGGCAGGGCGTCCAGCAGGTGGCGGAGGATCGGCATGATGTCGTCGGCGGGGACGTGCCCGAGGATGCCCAGGAGCATGAGGGCGACGGGCCGGTCGAAGTCCAGGGTCCTCGCCGCCTGGCGCAGGATCGTGTCGGGGTCGCGCAGGTCGGCGTCGATGTAGTCGGTCGCGCCCTCGGGGGAGCCGACGAGCAGGGCGCGCGCGTGGGTCAGCACGAGCGGGTCGTTGTCGACGTAGACCACCCGGGACTCGGGGGCGATCGACTGGGCGACCTCGTGGGTGTTGTCGACCGTGGGCATCCCGGTGCCGATGTCGAGGAACTGGCGGATGCCCGCCTCGCCCGCCAGGTGGCTCACCACGCGGATGAGGAACTGCCGGCTGGTCCGGGCGAGGTCCACGATCTGCGGGAAGGACGCGATGACCTGGTCGCCGACCTCGCGGTCGATGGGGTAGTTGTCCTTGCCGCCCATCCAGTAGTTCCAGATGCGGGCCGAGTGGGGCACCGTCGTGTCGATCTGCGGCTGCGGGGCCTGCGGGGCGCCGTCGTTCGCCGGGGAGGAGGACGAACCGTCTGTCATGGGGGGTACCTGTCTAGCTCGGTGAGGTGGGGAGGGGACCGGCCCGCCGCCGTGGACCCGGGGCCGTGCTCCGGCCCCTGCGCACCGGCGGACCCACCCGTGGCCGGGATCCGCTCTCCGAGGTTAGGCGAGACCGCCCCCGCCCCGCATACCCGCGGGCCAGGGGCCCACGGCCGCAGGTGCTCCCGCTTGCTCAGCGGAGCAGGACCTCGTAGCCGCTTCGGAGCAGGTCCGGTGCCGAGCCGCGGTGGACGGCGGACAGGCGCGACCACAGGGCCCTTCCGGCGCCGTTCCTGTAGCGCACGAAGGTCGCGAACGTCGCCTCGTCGCCGTCGACGGCCATGATCAGTTGGTCGCTCATCATCCAGCCGGGCGCCTCCAGCCGGACCCACCCGTCGCCGCGGCCGGAGATCCGCCACCCGGCCACGCGGTCGGGGGAGGGGCCCGGGCGCAGGCGCAGCCCGAGCACGCCCTGCCACAGGACCTGAGCCGAGGAGCCGAGCACCTCCTCGAACATGGCCCTCAGCCACTCCTCGGGCGTTCCGACCGTGCCCCGGTCCATCGTGAGGGTGAACAGGTCGGCGTAGTCGTAGCGGGTGAACGAGGTCAGGGCGGCGACCTCCTCCGGCGGCGTCCGGCGCTCGGTGACGACCGGCTCCGCGGTCGGTCCTCCGGCCGGGTCGAGTGGGGCGGGCGGATCGCCGAGGCACGGGCGCGCGGCGCCCTCCCGCCGGGGCCGCCGCCCGAGGAGATGGCCGAGGCCTACTTCGGGACCCTGCAGGGGGTCACGATCGCCGTCGCGGGACGCGCGCCGTACGACGCCGACCTCACCGAAGGGGCGGTCCGCGGCGTCCTCGGCCTGCCGCCCGCGTCCTCCGCGCCGTTCACAGCGTCCGCATCGTCCGCATCGTCCGCACCGACGGCACGGGCGGCACGGGCGGCGCAGAAGGCACCGACCGGTGACCGCGACCAGGAGGACACGAAATGAGGCTGGACACCGCCGAGCACACCTCGCGCCCGTGGGCGATCCACCGGATCGCGCCCGACTTCACCGTCGAGGACCTGTGGGCGCTCCCGACGCCGGGCGGCCCGGACGAGTTCCCCCGCCTGTTGGAGACGCTGACCGCGGGCTCCTTCCCCGACGACGCGCCGCGCATCGTCCGGTTCCTGTGGAACGCGCGGTGGCGGCTGGGCGCGGTGCTGGGGTGGGACCGCGAGAAGGACGGCCTCGGCACCCGGGTGGCCTCGCTGCGCGACCGGCTCCCGGAGGAGTTGCGCGACGGGCCGACCGGCCCGAGCCTGCAGCGGTTCGACCCGCTGTACCTGGGAGAGAACGAGTGGGCCGCCGAGATGGCCAACCGCACGGTGCACACGGTCATGCACCTGTCCTGGGTGCCCGACGACACGGGCGGCCACCACGGGCGGATGGCGGTCCTGGTCAAGCCGAACGGGTGGTTCGGCGCCGTCTATATGGCCGCGATCAAGCCGTTCCGGCACCTGCTCGTCTACCCGGCCCTGATGCGCAGCTTCGACCGGAGGTGGCGCGCGAGCGCCTGAGCGCCGGGACCGGCGTCGGCGCCGGAGCGGCCCCGGGACCGGGGGCGACGGGCGGACCTGCGGGCGTTCCCCCGGGCGGGGCCACCAGCAGGCGGCCGGGCGCGGGTCTTTCCGGCCGCGGAGTCGCCCGTCACCAGGACCATGCCGCCGCCGGAGTCCGCCGCGCCGACCGCTCGCCGGATGTCGCCGTCGCGGTCGCGGTCGACATAGGGGGCGAGCCGGGAGCCGTCCGCGGCGGCCGGGGCGGGGTGGACGCCCAGTGCCCGGGGGTCGGCCAGGGAGACGGGGGCCGCGGTGGCCAACGCGGCCTCGACCCCGTGTGCGGCGCCGCGGGCCCGTCCCGGTTCCGTGCCGACGTAGACGTCCCCGGTCGTCCCGGTCTGGAGCACCGTGCGCGCGGAGGTGTCGGCCGATCGGTTCCGCACCTCCGCCAGAGGGAGAGCTCCTCCGGATCGCCGGACACCTCATCGTCGCCCCGTCCGGCTCACCTCCTGCACACCGCCCTCGGGCGACCCGATGGCCCCGCGATGCGCTGCCGTCCGCGCTCATGGAGTCCGTGTCCGTTCGAAGGCCGGGTACAGCCGGTACACCGGGCGGAGGCCCGGGCGGCAGTGCCGTACCGGGGATTTCGTCGGCCCGGGCCCGCGGGACTCCCGACACCTCTGCGCCCCTCCCGGCCCCACGGGTGCGGAGGCGATGAGCAAGGCCCGGTCCTGGAGACGACCACGAGGGCCGGTCGGGTGGGCGGGCCGGCACGGGGATCGGGGCCGAGCCCGCCCATCGGGTCGTTGGGCCCCGCCCCTGCTTCGCGACCACTGCGAGGAGGGGGCGGGGCGGCCGTCGGGGCCGCCCCGCCCCGCCTACCGCGCCTGCCCGTCCCCGGTGGCGAAACCGTCCACTGCGTCGAGCAGCACCTGCTCGATCGCGGCGCGGTCGGCGTCATCGACCGGCCCGAGGGCGGTGAGGCTGTAGACCACGCCGTTGTCGGCGACGACCGCCGTGGCCAGGCCGCGGACTGGTTCGCCGTCGTCGTGGGTGTACTCCAGGTGGGGGCCGTCGCGGTGGACGTCCCATCCCTCGGCCTCGTCCCACTCCGCCCAGTGCTCCTCGGTGTACCCCGCCTCCTCCATGAGCGGGGTTCGCGCGGCGTCGTCCAGCGCCTCGGCGGGGGTGGGGTCCCCCTCATCCGCCCAGGCGACCTCCAGGGACAGGCCGTCCTCCTCGGGGGAGTGAAAGACGGCTCCTCTGTCGCCGTCGACACGCTCCCAGCCGTCCAGGGAGGCCAGGGTGAACGCTGCGGGCTCAGGCTCCGGGCCCGGTGAGGGGTCCGCCGAGGACTCCGTCGAGGGCTCGGCCGACGGGGAGGGGACGGCGCCGTCGTCGTCCGCCGCTCCATCGCTCGCTCCGCCGCGCTCCCGGTCCTCCGCGTCCTCCTCCGCTTCGGGGGAGGAACCGCCCCCGTCCGGGCCGCCGCCACCGTCCTGCTCCGCCGCGTCCGTGCCTCCGGAGTCCGGGGCAGGGCCCACGGTTCCCGGGCCGTCGTGGCCGTCGGAGCCCCCGGCCCCTCCTCCGGCGGTTCCGCCTTCCGGCGCCGGGCCGGTGTCCCCTGGGCCGTCCCAAAGCCGCTGAGGGCTCGTGTCGCCGAGCCTGCCGACGGTCGGCCCCGTGTCGCTCACCGGGATGTACGGCAATGACGCGGCCATCGCGGCCGCCGCCAGGACCACCACTCCGGCGTTCGGCGCCTTCGCGGGCGCCAGGGCCTCGAACGGGTCCACCGCCGGTCCGCGCTCCCAGCGCTGGCGTTCGGCGTCCCAGCGGGCCCGGTGCGTCGTGTCGCTCATCGTCATGTCCCGTCCTCGGCTCATTCCTCGCCCCCGGCGGCGTCCAGTACCGCCAGGGACCCCTGCAGCGTCTCCATCACCTGCGCGGCCGCCTCGGTCTCGCGCAGCACCGTGCTGCCGCCCTGGAACAGGTCGAGCAGCCGCCGCACGAGGCCGCGGTCGGTCCCGGAGTCCGTGATCTGTGATTCGGCGGCGGCCAGCTCACCGGCGACCGCCTCGACCTCGAACGTTCGGGGTCGCCGCTCCAGCTCGCGGCGGACCTCTTCCAGGCGGGCGCGCAGCTCCCGTTCGGTGCCGGCCGTCCGCTCCGAGCGGTCCACCGCCCGGCTGCCGCGGCCCGCCGCCGCCGCGCCGCCGGTGACGTGCCCGGCGACCACCACCTGTCCGGCAGGGGCGCTGACCGGCCGCGACGTCGGCGGCGGCGGTGCCGGGAGCGCCGCCTCCCCCGTGCGCCGACCGCGGTCCTCGGCGACGGCCTCGTCCCCGCCGGCGATGGCGCCCCCGGTCATGGAACCGCCGATGTAGATTCCGCCCATCTCCACGTCTCCCTCGAACTCGTCGTCGCGCTCGCCCGTGAGGCGGGCGGGCCCTGGTCCGTGCACGGCGCTACCCCTTTCCAGCGCCGCCGGGTCCTCCGGAACCGCCGGCACCCTTGCGAGCGGACGGCTCCCCGTTGTGCGCCTGGGCGTTCCGCCCGGTGGCGACCGCTCCGCCGCTCATGTCGCCGCCGACGAAGACCCCGCCCTGGCCGACGGTGATCCACTGCTGGACCTGCTCCTGGAACTCTTCGGTCCGGAAACCGGCATCGTGCAGTGCCTCGTGCACCCCCGCGGAAATGCGCTCGTGGACGGTCTTGACGTAGCGCACCACGTCCATGGTCTGGAATACGGAGAGCCGTTCGGCGGAGACCTGCTCCCGAAGGCTCGCCGCGGGTGGCATCGCCTGGGTGCTCGGCGGCTCTTCGGATTCGGCCTCGCGGAAGGAGAGCAGCGTCCCCAGCAGGGTGTCCGGCCGGATCGGCATCCGCAGGTAGGCGGCCAGAGCGCGCCGGACGTCCATGCCGCACGTCGCCGCCTCCACGAGGGCGGCCCTGTGGTGGTGCCCCTCGGACAGGGGGAACAGCACGTGCGGTGCCACCTCCAGGAAGAGCATCCCCCCTTGGGTGTGCACGCGGACGAACACCGTCGTGACGACCTCCTCCTCCCAGGCGCCCACCCGGACGCGAAGGAAGTGCCGGCGCAGCTCTCCGCCCTCGCCGACGGCCTCGGCCAGGTGCAGCGCCACGAAAACGTCGTCGGCGGGGCCGGTATTCAGTGCGGATCTCCCCTGCCCGTAGGGGAGCGGCGCGGGCAGGTACACGCACTCGGTGACGTCCAGCCCCTCCAGGCGGTCTCGGCCTCCGGAGGCGGAAGGCACCGTCAGTCCCTCCAGCCGGGGGCGTATCGCGTCGATGATGCGCCGTGCGGGGAGCACGCGTTCCGACGCGCAGGGCGCACGCCCCTCGCCCGTTTCCTCCGTCGCGGCTCCTTTCCCGTTGTCGTGGGCCGGGCGCAGGTCCAGGACCATCGACCACTGCTTCAGGGGCATCCCCGCGCCGAGGAACGGGTCGGTGACGTTGTAGGGGACCACGGCCGAGTACTGCTCGCGCCGGATCGAGTCGAAGATCTGGCGGTGCTCGGACGCCACCTCCGGAGGCCGCCCGCTGAAGCACCCCTCGGCCATCTCGTGGACCAGGATCTTCAGCACGCGGTCCCGATAGGCCCGCACGGCCTCCGTCGGCAGGATCACCGCCCTGATCCGCAGCGCCGCGTCGTGAACGGTCCCGAGCGCGGAGGCGCCGGGAACCTGCGGTGCCAGCAGGACGAACGCGGCCGCGCCGAGGACGGCCAGCAGCAGGGCGAGCCCTGCGCCCGGCTCCCGACCCGACAGGCCCGCCGCGCCTACCGCGAGGATCCACCAGGCGGCCAGCGCGAGCAGGGTGAGCAGGAGCGCCCAGGCGAGGACGATCCGTCGTGCGGCGTCGCGCTCCAGGGCGCGTGCGCGCAGGCAGTGAGCGAGCACGGCGGCGGTGTCGAAGCCCAGCGCAGGCGCCACCGCCCGGTGCCCTGCGCGCACCAGCAGAGCGATCACGTGGCTCCGGTATCCCCGGTCGAGGTAGCCGGACAGACTGAGCATCCGCGTCACCTCGCTGCGCGACCATGCCTCGGTGTCCGGGGCGGCGGTCCTACGGGCGGGGCCGCCCCCGGCCATAGGACCGGGGGCCGTGCCCTCCGGGCCCTGGCCGATCGGCTCGGTCCGGGGCGCGCCGGTCGGGTCCGGGGTGGATTCGAGCGTCATACGGGCCTCGCCTCCCGGTCGCCTCGGCCCCCGGCGGCCGCCGGCCGGCGGCGCGGACGGGCGGGCACCACTCCCCGCCTAAGCATCGTCGACCGCCTCGAACCTGACGGTGCCCTGCGGGGGGCGGTGCCGGGCGGCCTCCGCCCGGGGCCGTTCGCGGCCGCGGTCCGCGGCTCCGGCCGTGTCCGCCGGCGCGGAAGGGAGCAGGGAGGGGACGGGGGTGTAGAGATAGCACTGTGCGCGGTGCCTCTTCTCCGGAAGGTCTACGTCGACGGGGGTGAACCGGCGCGGTGCCAGGCAGCAGTAGCCCGAAAGCACGGCGTCCTCGAAGACACGTCGGGTGACACCGGCGACGACGTGGGTGGTGTCGGGGTCGGAGTCGGCCAGGGCGGCACGCAGCACGGGGGAGTCCAGCAGGCGGTGCGTGTCGTTCATGGCGGCGCCGATACCGTCGCTCGGTCCGCCCGAGTCGGGCAGCGGGCCGACGCCGATCGACGCGCGCAGCCGAAGGCGCAGTCCGCGGTCCTCGAAGGCCAGTCCGGGCTGGAGTTCGCCGAGGACGCCCTGCAGCTCGCCGAGGAAGGGGTCGACGAGCAGGGGCAGGTTCTCCGGGCTGACGCCCATCAGGTAGCCGTCCCCGGTGCGCTGGGGGAACGAGCGGCGTTCCCAGGCGCCCTCCAGGCCGCTGCGCCGGAACGCCTCCTCGAGGGCCTCGGGTACCGTGCCGCTCAGCAGCCGCTGGTGGAGGGAGGCGTTCAGGGAGGCCTTTTCGGTGTCCACGGCCACCACACCGCGGTAATGCGGCATGGGGATACTGGTGCGCCGGACGCGGCGTAGTCTTTCCGTCATCGGATGTCATGCCTTCCGCTGAATTCATGTACGGCCGATTCGGCGGTACGCGTCCAGAATTACGGCCGTTGTGCGGGCGGTATGTCCAGGACTGGATACAGGGCCGGAATTTCTCACGCGCCGACCGCGGGTCGATCGCGTCACTCCGGGACCTCCTCGCACGCGAGTCGCAACAGACCCTCGGCGTCGTGGATCACGACCAGCTCGCGGCCGGTGCTGATGACGCCGGCGTCGCGCAGCCGCTTGAACTCCTCCTGGATCCAGGAGCGTGAGCGTCCGACGGCGCCGACCAGCTCCCGCTGCATGACGGGCAGCACGCGTGCCGGTGCCCCGGCGCCAGCGCCGGGAGCCGACAGCCGAAGGAGCACCTCGGCCAGGCGCCGTCGGGGCGCCATCGCGATGAGGTCGGCCTTCAGCGCCTCGTTCTCCTGCTGGCGCCGCACGACGTGCTGCCACAACAGGCGCTCCAGGCCCATGTCGGTGACGAGGAGCCGGAAGCGCTCGCCGGTGAGGACGTGGGTCACGCAGGGCCCGCCGGTCGCGGATGCGGTGGCCGTGCGCGGCAGGCCGGAGTAGGCCGAAAGCTCGCCCAGCGGCTCGCCCGGGCCGCGCAGCCCGATCAGTGAATCGGCGCCGTCGGCGCGGACGACGTTGATCTTGACGTTCCCCTCGCCGAGCAAGTGCACCGTCTCTGCGGTCTCCCCCTGGCGGACGACCACGGCTCCACGGGCGAAGACCCGTCGATTTCCGGCGGACACCAGGCGATTCCACTGCTCATTCGTCAGGAGTTCGCCGAAGCCCTGTCTTCCCATCGCCGCCCCTGCCGTCACGATCGGGCGGTGCGGTCGGGTTCTCCTCGCATGATCCCCATGCTTTTCGGGGCGAAGGAGAGATGGTGCGGTATCGGATCAATGTTATGTCATCGTGATATGTGGGCTCCGTCGTTGGAATGTCGAGCCCGTGGAGTCTTGTGCGTTCTCGCTGACGGTTCCCGAAGTCTTACTCACAGTGAGCGGTGCGGTGCGCCGTTCCGGGCGAGGCGCCTGCGCCGGGAAGCCGCCGTTCGGAGGGGTGCCTCTCGGGCCTTCGGGTCAGGGCCCCAGCCGTTCCACAATCAGGGTGCCCAGGGCCTCCGGGGCCTCGAGCCAGGGGTACGCGGTCCTGGTGGAGCCCTGCACGACGCGCGTCTGCGGGGCATCGTGCGCCAGCACGGTGCGCAGCGGGTCGCCCAGGGCGGGGAGGTCCCCGGAGTAGACCGTGAACCGCTCTGGGGCCGCGCGCAGGCGGGCGAACCAGTCGGGGCCCTCGGCCTCGCCGCTGAGGGCGTCGGAGATGTCCAGGGGCATCGCTTCGGTGAGCCTCTTGGAAGCGATGCCGCGCAGCAGGTCCCGGTCCTGCTCGTCCAAGGAGGTGTTGCGGCCCACGGAATGGTCGACCATGACGGCGATCCCCTCCTCGGACAGCATCCCGGTCTCGCGGAACCGTTCATCGAAGGGGGCCATCGCGAGCAGGAAGTCGGCGGTCTCCTCGCCCGGCTCGGGCATGCGGAAGTCGGGGTGGCCGACCAGGACGGCGGTGTCGGGGTCGACGAGCAGGGCGTGCGCGGCGGTGCCGTCGGCGGCCAGCTCCGCGGCGGCCCGGGCGGCGATGCCGGCGCCGACCACCAGGTCCACCCCGGTTTCGGGGAGGAGGGGCCGGGCGGAGGCCTCGATGTGCTCGGCCACACGGGCCGGAGCCAGGCGGCCGGTGGGCGGCTGCTCCACCACGATCGCGCGGACGCGGAGAGGCAGCACACCGATCAGGCGCTGCCACACCCGTCTGTCCCCGAGATCATGGGCGAAGCACACGGTGGGCATGCGGATCTCGACCTTCCGTCGGCTGGGGAGAGGACACGCCGATCCTTGCCCGAAGCGATGCCGCTCACACGAACCCCAGGTCGGCACGGCTTAAGGCGCCGATGCCTCCGGCAGGGGCGTCCGCGCCCTCGGCGCGGCCCGACCGATGATTTCTGCACGCCGTGCCGGTCTGTACGCCGAGCACCGACTCACGGGAGGCCGACGCCATGCGGAAACTGACCTACGGCATGAACCTGAGCCTGGACGGCTACATCGCCGCGCCCGGCGGGGACCTCGACTGGAGCGTGCCGAGCGGCGAGCTGTTCCAGTGGTGGTCCGACCGGGTGGCCGCGACGGGCCTGGCGCTGTACGGGCGCCGACTGTGGGAGACGATGAGCTCTTACTGGCCGACCGCCGACGAGCAGCCGGGCGCCACACCGGCGGAGATCGAGTTCGCCGGGCGCTGGCGGGAGATGCCGAAGGCGGTGTTCTCCTCGACGGCCGGAGCGGTCGACGGGAACGCCCGTCTGGTCACCGGCGACGCGGTCACCGAGATCACCAGGCTCAAGGCCGAGGACGGCGGTCCCATGGACATCGGCGGTGCCACACTCGCCGCGGCGGCCATGCGGACCGGGCTGATCGACGAGTACGCGGTCGTCACCCACCCGGTCCTGGTGGGCGGCGGCACGCCGTTCTTCACCGCCTTGGACGACCGGGTGAGCCTGAGCCTGGTGGAGACCCGGACGTTCCCCGACGGCGTGGTGCTGAACAGGTACGAGACCAAGCGCTGAGTTCCCGACGAGCACCATCGATCCGGGATCGCTCCTTGGCAAGGCCGAATTTTCGCCCGTTTGCCTGGCGGCCCCAGTGGGAGCCCAGGAAAACGGTCGTCCTGGAAGCCGTCGGCTGACGATCAGCGCGACAATCCCGCTGCGGGCGCCGGGAGTGTAGAGCCTAGCGCCTGCCCAGGCTCTCTGACAGGGAGCCTGGGCAGGCGGCATGCTACAAGGATCGGGGCGATTTCGGGGTGCCGGTGGCTACGCTGGCGGTGACGGGGGGAATGAGCACAGTTGTCGAAAACAAGAGATTGCTTGGTAAGTTGTCCCAGGTCACCGAGTCTGCTCCCCGCGCACGCGGGGCTGTTCCCTGATGGCGCACTTCGGCTACGCACGGTGGGGCCTGCTCCCCGCGCACGCGGGGCTGTTCCCCCGCAGCCCGTCGATCCCCGCCTGGATCGTGTCTGCTCCCCGCGCACGCGGGGCTGTTCCCGAACTGAACTCCCTTGAAGCCGCTCGGGAGCGCTGCTCCCCGCGCACGCGGGGCTGTTCCCCTAAAGGCTATTTCACGTCGTCGAAAGTCCGCCTGCTCCCCGCGCACGCGGGGCTGTTCCCGCCTAAGGGAAAGACGCCGGATACGGCCCAGACTGCTCCCCGCGCACGCGGGGCTGTTCCCTCGCCGGCCAGACTCACGATCTCGGCGATCTGCTGCTCCCCGCGCACGCGGGGCTGTTCCCGCCTCATGCGGGCGAATCTCATCCTCGCCTGCCTGACTCCCCGCGCACGCGGGGCTGTTCCCAGGCCGGCCTGGTCGCGCTGCTCGGTCAGGGCCTGCTCCCCGCGCACGCGGGGCTGTTCCACAGGGGAGGCACCCAGATGGACACCGCCGCAGCTGCTCCCCGCGCACGCGGGGCTGTTCCCTCTCCGGCAAACCTGCTGTTGATGCACGGCAGCTGCTCCCCGCGCACGCGGGGGCTATGACGATCGGATTGAGGAGTGGCTGCTTATCAGGCGGAAGCCTTGCAAATGGCCGGATACGGACAGTGAGGGGGACTGTGGCATGACGAGGTCTCCAGGTGCGTTTGAATCTGTCCATGTCCTACGAGGAGTACGCCCGAGAGCTCGGCGCCGACCTCACTGATGCGGCGCGGTCGGTGTGGGCCAAGCACGACTGGGACTCCGGTGGCTGGCTGCCCCTTTGGCGGCACATGGGCGACAGTGCGGGAACGGCGGCTTACCTCTGGGATGAGTGGCTCCCGCCTCAGGTCCGGGCCCGCATAACTGAGGCCCTTCCTGGCGGTGAGGCCGACGGGCGGAGGCTGGTGGTCTGGCTCGCGATGGTGCACGACATCGGTAAGGCCACCCCGGCGTTCGCCTGCCAGGTGGAAGGGCTCGCCGAGGCCATGCGCTCGCAAGGGCTGAAGATGGGCTCGGCCGCTCAGATGGGCAAGGATCGATCGCTGGCACCCCACGGCATGGCCGGGCAGCTTCTCCTCGTGGACTGGCTCCAGGAGAACGGGTGGGCCAAGCGAACCGCACAGCAGTTCGGAGCGGTCGTCGGAGGCCACCACGGTGTGCCTCCAACTGACGCCGATCTCCAAGACGCCCTCGGCCACCCCGAACTGCTGTACGGGCCGACGGGCACCGACGCCTGGCGGCGGGTCCAGTGCGAACTCTTCGATGCCGCCGCTGTCGCATGCGGCATCAGACCGCACTTGGACGCCTGGTCGTCGGTCAAGCTGCCGCAGCCGAGTCAGGTGCTCCTCAGCGCGCTGGTGATCGTCAGTGACTGGATCGCCTCCAACGCTTCCCTGTTCCCCTACTTCCAGCAGGCGGGCACCGCCGCCGACGGGCGCGTCTCCCGTGCCCTGCAGCGACTGGGCCTGCGTGGCCGTTGGCACCCCCGCCTTCCGCAGGGCAGTGCCCAGGACGTGTTCGCCGCGCGCTTCTCATGGGATGAGGGAATCCGGGTGCGGCCGGTCCAGGAGGCCGCGCTCGCCGCCACACGGTCTATGGACGAGCCGGGCATGCTCGTCATCGAAGCACCGATGGGTGAGGGCAAGACCGAGGCGGCGCTCGTGGCCGCCGAGCACATGGCCGCGGTGTCCGGGGCGGGCGGCTGCTTCGTCGCCCTTCCGACCATGGCGACCAGCAACGCCATGTTCTCGCGCCTGACGGACTGGGCCGACTCCTTGGAAGGGATCGATGGTTCGGCGTCGGGGTTCCTGGCGCACTCGAAAGCCGCGCTCAACGACGACTACGCCGGTCTGCCTTTCGCCGGTGTGGGATCCGCCGACGGCATCGAGCGCGACGCTCCTGAAGGGCGTCGCCCCGGGCTGGCGGCCCACTGGTGGCTGCGCGGACGCAAGAAGGGAATGCTCGCGGACTTCGCGGTCGGGACGATCGACCAGCTGCTCTTCGCGGGCCTGAAGAGCCGCCACCTGGCGCTGCGGCACCTGGCCGTGGCGGGCAAGGTCGTGGTGATCGACGAGGCGCACGCCTACGACACCTACATGAACACCTACCTGGACACCGTGCTCGCCTGGCTGGGCGCCTACCGGGTACCGGTGGTGGTCCTGTCGGCGACGCTGCCGGCGCGCCGCCGCAGGGAGCTGGCCGAGGCCTACTGCCAGGCCCGGCGCGGTTCGCTCGAGTTCGACGCGGTCGAGAAGGCCCAGGGGTATCCGCTCCTCACCAGCGCCGTAACCGGAAAGGCGCCACAGGTGGAAGCCGTGGAGGCCTCGGGGCGCAGGACCGAGGTCGGAATCGAACGCCTTGATGACGACCTGGACGTCTTGGCCCACCGCCTTGAAGCCGAACTGGCCGGGGGCGGGTGCGCGCTGGTCGTCCGCAACACCGTCAAGAGGGTCCACGCCACGGCCAAAGTTCTGCGCGACCGGTTCGCCGGAACAGACGTCGAGGTCAGCGTCGCGCACGCGCGCTTCGTCGACCTGGACCGGGCGGACAAGGACCGCGAGCTGCTGGCGGCCTTCGGGCCGCCGGCCAAGGTCGCCGATCTCGGCGGGCACCGCCCGCAGCACCCCCGCATCGTGGTCGCCAGCCAGGTGGCCGAACAGTCCCTGGACATCGACTTCGACCTGCTGGTCACCGACCTGGCCCCCGTCGACCTGATGCTGCAGCGCATGGGCCGCCTCCACCGCCACCTGCGCGGCCAGGGGCAGAGCCAGCGCCCCGAGGGCCTGCGCACGGCCCGCTGCCTGATCACCGGCGCCGACTGGGGACAGCAGCCCCCAGAGCCCGATGCGGGCTCGCAGTTCGTCTACCGCCGCTACCCCCTGCTGCGCGCAGCCGCGGTCCTCGACTCCCACCTCCCGGCGGAGGAGGGCGGGAACGCCGCTGGCGGAACGGTGGTCCTGCCCGACGACATCGACCGCCTGGTCCAGGACGCCTACGGGCCCGATCCGATCGGTCCCCCCGGGTGGCAAGAAGAGCTGGAACAGGCGCGGGAAGCGCACGAGATCGAAGAGGCGGACAAGGCAGATCAGGCGCGCGCGTTCCTGCTCAACGTGCCCGCAAAGACAGGGCGCTCGCTCATCGGGTGGGTCAACGCCGGGGTCGGGGACACCGACGACAGCCCGCGGGGCCGGGCGCAGGTGCGCGACGCCGGAGAAAGCCTGGAGGTGCTGCTGTTGCAGCGGCGCGCGGACGGCGTGCTCACCACCCTTCCCGGCTTGCAACAGGGCAAAGGCGGCATCGAGCTGCCCACCGACTTCGCCCCGTCCGAGGAGGCCGGGCGGATCGCCGCCGCAAGCGCGGTACGCCTGCCCTTCCCCCTGGTGGCCCCTTGGGTGATCGACCGGGTGATCGGGGAGCTGGAGCAGAACCTCTTCCCGGCCTGGCAGGACAAGGACGCCCACTGGGTGGCCGGGGAGCTCCTCCTCATCCTCGACGAGGATTGTCGGGCCCGGCTGGCAGGCTTCGACGCGTACTACTCACATGAGGACGGTCTCGAGGTGACCGATGGCCACTGACGGAGGCGCGGCGGGGTTCGACCTGACCGAGCAGGCGTGGATCCCGGTGCGCGGGCACGACGGCAGAGACGACGAACTGTCGCTGATCGAGGTCTTCGAGCGGGCCCACAGCGGCCCGGACGGCGTCCGCCGCCTGGTGGGCGATCTCCCCACACAAGAGTTCGCCCTGCTGCGCCTGCTGCTGGCCGTCCTGCACGATGCCCTGGACGGTCCCGCCGACCCCGAGGAGTGGAAGGAGCTGTGGGAGGCCAAGGAGCTGCCCGTCCAACAGATCCGCGACTACCTCGGCCGGCACCGCGAACGGTTCGACATTCTGCATCCCAAGACCCCGTTCATGCAGGTCGCCGACCTGCGCACGGCCAAGGACGAGTTCTTCTCCCTGGACCGGATCGTCGCCGACGTGCCCAATGGGGCCCCGTTCTTCACCATGCGGGCCCGCGGTGCCCAGCGGCTGGGCTTCGCAGAAGCGGCGCGCTGGCTCGTGCACGCCCACGCCTACGACTCCTCCGGGATCAAGTCCGGAGCCGTGGGGGATGCGCGGGTGAAGAACGGCAAAGGCTACCCCCAGGGCGTCGGGTGGGCCGGGAACCTGGGCGGGGTCTTCCTGGAAGGCCGGGACCTGCGCGAGACGCTGCTGCTCAACCTGATCGCTTTCGACTCCGACATCCGCACCGACGACCGGGACCGGCCGGCCTGGGCCTTCCCGCCCGCGCGTGCGGCCGCGCTGCGCGGAGCCGAGCAGGTCTACCGCCCCTACGGCCTGCGCGACCTGTACACCTGGCAGGGGCGCCGCATCCGCCTCTTCGCCGACGACGACGGGGTCCACGGGGTACTGCTGTGCTACGGCGACCCGCTGGATGCACCCAACCAGCACCACCGCGAACCGATGACCGCCTGGCGGCGCAGCCCGACCCAGGAGAAGAAGCTGGGCAAGAACCCGGTCTACATGCCGGCCGAGCACGATCCGGCCCGCAGCGCGTGGCGGGGCCTGGAATCGCTGCTGCAGGGGCGGGCCGGGCGCCAGCGGGGTGAGGCCGCCGAGCGTATGCGCCCCGGCGTGGTGGAGTGGGCCGCCCGCCTGGCCAACGATGAGGCGCTCCCCAAGGACCATCCCGTGTCCGTGCGCACGGTGGGTGCCAGGTACGGGACCCAGCAGTCGGTCATCGACGAGGTGACCGACGACAGGGTCAACATGCGTATCACCCTGCTGGCCCGCCACTCCGCGCAGCTGCGGCAGGCGGCCATCGACGCCACGGCCGACGCCGACCAGGCGGTCCTCGTTCTGGGGAACCTGGCCACCGATATCGCCCGTGCGGCCGGCCTGGAGGCCGACGCCCCGCGCGCCCAGGCTCGGGATCGGGGCTTCGGCGAACTCGACCACCTGTTCCGGTTGTGGCTGGAGAACCTGACCTCCGACTCCTCCCCGAAAGAGGCGCGCCGGAGCTGGCAGCGGCAGGTGCACCGGACCGTCGCCTCGATCGGCCGCGAACTGGTCGACGCGGCCGGGGAGCGGGCGTGGAGCGGCCGGATCATCGAGATCGACAACGGCGATGAGCTGTGGCTGAACGCCGGGTGGGCCGAGCGGCGGTTCCACAACGCCCTCTCCAAGGCCCTGCACATGACACAGGAACCCGACGATCCCGGAGACTGATCACGTGGAGCCCACCACCGAGACGAGCGAATCGACAGCAGAAGGCGCGGCGGGCGCCACGAAGCGGGAAGAACTGGGCACCTTCGGTCGAGCCGTCCATGGCCAGCTGTTGTGGTTGCAGCGGGGGTATGTGAGCGACCCCGACGACCCGATGGCTGTACAGGTGCTCGGCGGGCTGCGCCCCGGTGCGGGCCGCCTTCCAGAGGACTTGCCCCGGCTCTTGGGCTTCGACTACGGCCTGGACGAAGTGTGGTTGGACGACGACGCCCCCGTCCGCGCCGCCCACATCGCGCTGAGCCTGTACGCAGTTCACCAGCAGTCCCTGCGCAGCCCGGACCTGCGGATGTACCGGTGGGGCACCCCCAAGTCGGACAGGCACCCCTCGGTCCTGCACAACCTCGGCTGGGCAGCGCGCGCGCTCATGGTCAGCGCGGTCCAGAAACCTGATGCCGAAGGCGAACGGAAGTCGAGCCAGGCCTCGGTCCAGACCACGGTGCAGCAGCGCTTCGTCCAGGTGGGCAAGGCCACCAGCGCCAGAACCATGGCCGACCGGCTTCTCGGCCTGGTGCGTCTGCTCCACCGCCACCGGATCCCCCTGGATTATGCGGTCCTGGCCGAGCACATCTACAGGGCCCAGCAGCCCGGAGGCATCGCCGAGGTCCGCCGCGCGTGGAACTTCGGGTTCAACTCCTACCGGGCACCTCGCACGACCGACGACACCGACAAGGACGCCTCGTGAGCCGAACCATTCTGGACGTGCACGTTCTGCAGACCGTCCCTCCGAGCAACATCAACCGCGACGACACCGGATCCCCCAAGGGGGCGGTCTACGGTGGTGTTCGCCGCGCCAGGGTCTCCAGCCAGGCATGGAAGCGCGCCACCCGGGAGGCGTTCAACCGCGTCCTGCCCCCCGAGGAGCTGGGCACACGCACAAAACGCGTCGCCGAACTGGTCGCCGAGCGCATCGTGGAACTCGACGAGAGCATCGCCCAGGAGGAGGCCCTGGAGCTGGCCGCCGCGACAGTGACCGCGGCCACCGGCTCCAAGATCGAAAAGCCCAAGCGCCGCAAGGGCGAGGAAGAGGACCGCGCTCCTGAGTCCTCCTACCTGATGTTCCTCAGCGCGCGACAGCGCGACGGCCTGGCCGAGCTGGCCGTGCAGGGGCGCGCCGACATCAAGGCCTTCCTCAAGGACGCGGAGAACAAGAAGCGCGCCAAGCAGATCGCCAACACCGGCCACTCGGTCGACATCGCCCTGTTCGGCCGCATGGTCGCCGACTCTTCCGACATCAACGTCGAGGCCTCGGCCCAGGTCGCCCACGCCATCAGCGTCCACGCCGCCGAGATCGAGGCCGACTACTACACCGCCGTCGACGACCGCCGCAAGGACGACGAGCCCGGCGCGGGGATGATCGGCACCGTCGAGTTCAACTCCGCCACCCTGTACCGCTACGCCGCGATCGACGCCGACCGGCTCGCCGCCAACCTCGGGTCCGGGATCCAGGAGGACCGACCCGCCGCCGAACCGGTGCGCCGCGCGGTCGAGGCGTTCATCCGCTGCTTCGTGGAGTCCATGCCCACCGGCAAGTCCAACACCTTCGCCAACCACAGCCTGCCGTCCGCGGTCATCGTCAAGCTGCGCGAGGCGCGGCCGATCAGCTTCGCCGGCGCCTTCGAGGCCCCGGTGCCCCAGGACACCCCCGACGGGCAGGTCACACACGCCTGCGCCAAGCTCACCGAGCACATCGCCGAGATCGAGCGCGTCTACGGAGCCGCCGGCGCCAAGACCTGGCTCCTTCGCGTCGGAGAGGCCACCAAGCCTCTTGAGGCGCTGGGCACCGCGCTCCCGCTGGACCAGATGGTGGACGAGGTCGGGCAGGCGGTGGCCGCCCGCATGGAGAACCCGGCATGAGCGTGCTCCTGCTGCAGCTCGCCGGACCACTGCAGTCATGGGGCGCCGCCTCCCGCTTCGCCCGCCGCTCGACCGAGAACGCCCCCACCAAGAGCGGGCTGATCGGCCTGCTCGCCGCAGCCCAGGGCCGCGAGCGCAGCGACGACATGAGTGACCTGACCGCTCTGCGCTTCGGGGTGCGGATCGACCAGCCGGGCGTGCGGCTGCGCGACTACCAGACCGCCCACCACGGCGACACCGGCGAGGCCATGCCGGTATCCGAACGCTTCTACCTGGCCGACGCGGTCTTCCTCGCCGCATTCGAGGGCGACGGTGCGCTAGTGGAAGAGCTGCACCAGGCCCTCCTGGTGCCGGTCTATCTGCCCTACCTCGGCCGCAGGTCGTGCCCCCCGGCACGCCCCATCCCTCTTGGCACCGCAGAGCACAGCTTGGAAGCGGCCCTGTCCGGACACGAGTGGCTGGCGGGCGAGTGGTACCGGCGCAAGCGCCGGAGCGAGCCCGAGGTAGAGCTGGGAGCGTGGCTGGACGTGCGCAAGGGGCGCACCGCCGACCACGAACAGCGCGACATACCTGTCAGCTTCGACCAGGCCCACCGCCGCTACGCGATGCGCGGAGTGGAGTACACGACGGTGACCGTGCCCAACCCCCGAGCCGTGTCCCGGCCCTCCGGCTTCGTCCACAACCCTATGGACGCGTTGGGAGACGAGTGATGTTCCTGTCCAGGGTCCGACTGAACCCGGCCCGCGCCGGGGCGCGCAAGTTCCTGCTCTCGCCCCGGGCCATGCACGGGGCGGTCACGGCGGCCTTCGTCGACGGTGTGCCCGAGCCCGAGGGAGGGCCGCGGGTGCTGTGGAGGCTCGACCACAACTCCCGCAACGAGGTCTACTGCTACATCGTCAGCCCGGACCGGCCCGACCTGACCCACGTGGTTGAGCAGGCGGGGTGGCCCACGACGCAGACCTGGGAGACCCGCGACTACACGCCGTTGCTGTCCCGGCTGGAGGCCGGGCAGAGGTGGGCGTTCCGCCTGACGGCCAACCCGGTGCACAGCATTCGCCGCAAGGACGGCGAGCCGACCAAGGTCACCGCGCACCGCACGCCCAGGCACCAGCTGTCCTGGCTGTTGCAGCGCCAGGAGGCCAACGGCTTCGAGATCGTCGCCAAACCCCAGGAGCAGCAGAGGGGCCCAGGCGACGAGTACGAGGTGATCGTGCACGACCGGCACGCCCGCCGGTTCGGAAAGGTCGAACCCGACGGGAAGCAGAACCGGGTCCCGATGGTCACCGCGACCTTCGACGGTCGGCTGAAGGTCACCGACCCCGAGGCGCTGCGCCGGATGCTCACCACGGGCCTGGGGCGGGCCAAGGCCTACGGGTGCGGGCTGATGACGCTGGCCCCGGTGGTCTGAAATGGGCGGCATCGGAGCGCGCAAGGCCCTGACCCCGAGGGAGCTGACCCGCGTGGGGGAGCGCCTGTCCTTCGTCTACCTGGAGCGGTGCACCGTTCACCGGGAGGACAACGCCATCACCGCCGAGGACGCCGAAGGAACCCGCTTCATCCCGGCGGCCACCATCGGCACCCTGCTGCTGGGACCGGGAACACGTGTCACGCACAAGGCGATGAGCCTCCTGGGGGAGTGCGGCGCCGGGGTGGTGTGGGTGGGCGAGTACGGGGTGCGGTATTACGCCGGCGGCCGGGCCCTGTCGCGCTCGGCCGGCTTGGCCGAGGCCCAGGCCCGGGTGTGGGCGAACCGGCGCACTCGCCTGGAGGTGGCCCGCGCCATGTACCGCATGCGCTTCCCAGACGAGGATCCCTCCAAGGCCACCCGCCGCCAGCTGCTGGGCATGGAGGGCGACCGCCTCAAGGCCGTGTACCGGGAGGAGTCCCTGCGGACGGGAGTCCCCTGGTACGGCCGCAAGTACACCCCGGGCGACTTCGACTCCGGCGACCCGCCGAACCAGGGGATCACCTCGGCCGCCCAGTGCATGTACGGGGTGGCGCACGCGGTGGTGGCCGCGCTCGGGTGCTCACCCGCGCTGGGGTTCGTCCACTCCGGGCACGAGCTGTCGTTCGTGCTGGACGTCGCCGACCTGTACAAGACCGACGTGGGCATCCCAGCGGCCTTCGACGCCGCCGCTGAGGGGCCCATCGACGTGGGTGGACGCACCCGGCGCCTGCTTCGCGAGCGGATCAACGACACCGGCCTTCTGGACCGCTGTGTCAAGGACATCAAGACCCTGCTGCTTCCCGGGGGAGAGGACGCCGAGGTCGAGGACGCCGCGGATCAGGTCAACCTGCAGAGCGACGGCGGCGCGGAGTTCGTGTCGGGGATCAACCACGGGGTGATCTGGTGACGGTGATCGTACTGACCACCTGCCCGGCGGGGCTGCGGGGGTTCTTGACGCGGTGGCTGATGGAGATCTCGGCCGGGGTGTTCATCGGCAACCCCTCGGCCCGGATCCGCGAGGTCCTGTGGGACGAGGTGCGCGCGTACGCGGGGGCCGGGCGGGCGCTGCTGGCCTACAGCACTGACAACGAGCAGGGGTTCACCTTCGAGACCTTCGACCATAAGTGGCGGCCGGTGGACCACGAGGGCCTGACCCTGCTCATGCGTCCCCACCGGCAGGACCGGGAAGAGGCCGCCCAGCCAAAGCCGACTTCCAAGGGGTGGAGCAAGGCATCCAAGCGCCGCCGGTTCGGAGGGCGGTGAGTCGAAGTGGCACGACACGCCGGCGTGCGCTTGTGAAAGCGCAGGTCGGAGAGTCTGCTCCCCGCGCACGCGGGGCTGTTCCCCAGTCGAGCAAATCATTTTTGCCTTCAGTGTACTGCTCCCCGCGCACGCGGGGCTGTTCCCCGCGCCAGCGGCCGTCCTCCAGCTCGTCGAGGCTGCTCCCCGCGCACGCGGGGCTGTTCCCGGCAGCGGGCGGCGTTGCGGGCGGTGACCGAGCTGCTCCCCGCGCACGCGGGGCTGTTCCCGCCCACAACAGCTGCGAGGACCGGCTGGGCCTCTGCTCCCCGCGCACGCGGGGCTGTTCCCCCTGCCAGGGGAAATCGCCGGGGAACCCGGCGCTGCTCCCCGCGCACGCGGGGCTGTTCCCGACCGCATCGTCTCCATCGCCCTGGTCCGCCTCTGCTCCCCGCGCACGCGGGGCTGTTCCCAGGTGGGACAGCACGACAAACCTCCAGGTGGACTGCTCCCCGCGCACGCGGGGCTGTTCCCTGGTGGGGCTCCTGCTGCTGGGCGATGCGCACCTGCTCCCCGCGCACGCGGGGCTGTTCCCCCCGCGGTCATGTTCTACCGGCTCGTGCCGCTCTGCTCCCCGCGCACGCGGGGCTGTTCCCATGCAGAGCCTCCCCATGCACAGCACCCGACGCTGCTCCCCGCGCACGCGGGGCTGTTCCCTGGGGCATCGCCGCCATCGACACGGCCCTGCACTGCTCCCCGCGCACGCGGGGCTGTTCCCGGGCGCTGGTCGCCGCCACCGAATCCGCCACCCTGCTCCCCGCGCACGCGGGGCTGTTCCCCACTGGGACCGGGCGATCGCCACCCACGAGGCCTGCTCCCCGCGCACGCGGGGCTGTTCCGTCTACTGGGACGACGAGAAGCAGGGCACCCGGCTGCTCCCCGCGCACGCGGGGCTGTTCCCCTGTCCACCCGGATGGACCCGGCGTAGTGCCCCTGCTCCCCGCGCACGCGGGGCTGTTCCCGTGGCGTCCGCGGTCATCTGCTCGGTCATCGACTGCTCCCCGCGCACGCGGGGCTGTTCCCCACCAGTCGCTGCTCGATCTGGCCTCCGCGTCCTGCTCCCCGCGCACGCGGGGCTGTTCCCGATAGGTCCGCCTCCCGCCACGCCACCCGCGACTGCTCCCCGCGCACGCGGGGCTGTTCCCAGCAGCTGGGCGATGCGCACCCTGACCAGGACCTGCTCCCCGCGCACGCGGGGCTGTTCCCCTCGCGGTGGGTGTGACCGGGCTGATCGTGTCCTGCTCCCCGCGCACGCGGGGCTGTTCCCTGGACTTACGGAACACCAGGCGGCGGGATGTCCTGCTCCCCGCGCACGCGGGGCTGTTCCCGTCCCCTTCGCCGACGTGGCCGAGCTGACCGGCTGCTCCCCGCGCACGCGGGGCTGTTCCCGGTAGAGCGCGTGGCGCATGAACGGCTGCGAGCTGCTCCCCGCGCACGCGGGGCTGTTCCCGCGGCGCGTAGGACAGACGCACCTGCGAGTCCCTGCTCCCCGCGCACGCGGGGCTGTTCCCGACGGAAGGGCTGAACCATGACAGACGACGCCCTGCTCCCCGCGCACGCGGGGCTGTTCCCCGGTTGTCCTCGGCCCGGTCCTGCTCCCCGCGCACGCGGGGCTGTTCCCTAGTCGGCTGGAATCGCGACATTGCAGGTAGACTGCTCCCCGCGCACGCGGGGCTGTTCCCGCGCGGTCCATGGGCCCGGTGACCTCCGCGGCCTGCTCCCCGCGCACGCGGGGCTGTTCCCATCGGGGCGCGCCTACGAGAACTGCGCCTGAGCTGCTCCCCGCGCACGCGGGGCTGTTCCCTACCGGCAGATGAACCGCCTGCTGCGACTGATCTGCTCCCCGCGCACGCGGGGCTGTTCCCAAATACGAGCGCGGGCGCCCATCGCGGTGAGCAGGGCGGCGTTGTAGCCGGTGCCGGCTCCGATTTCGAGGACGCGCGCGCCGGGCTGCACGTCGAGCTGGTCCAGCATCATCGCGACGATGGTCGGGGTCGACGCCGAACTCAGGCACTCCCCGTCCGGACCGAGCTTGGTGGGCACGTTCTTGTCGGCGTAGGCCTCTGCCAGGTCGGCGTCGGGGAGGAACAGGTGGCGCTGGATGGTGCGCAGCGCCTCCTCCACCCCGGGGTCGGTGGCCCATCCGCCCTCGCGGATCCGGTCGACGAGTCGCTGCCGCATCTGGGCGGCGCTTTCGGTAGAAGCCAACTCTCTCCTCATTCTCCTTGGTCGCTGACGGTCGGCTAAGCGGTGAGCAGACAGGCGTCCCACGCACTGTTTCGGGCGGTGGAGCAGAGCGCGAGCGCCTTGCCGGAGGAGCCCTCCAACAGCCCGGCCGCGGCGCGCCTTCCACTGGCGGAAGGGCGCCGCGCCACAGCCGTCTCATCTGGTGCTCCCTCAAATACCGAAGGTCAGGCGACCCGGGCTACGTGCCTGCGGCCGCTGCGGGCGCTTGATTCTGGCCCACACGACCGTGCGGGATGAGTCGATGACCCCAGAAGGGCCCATGATCGGGTTCTACCTCGATAGTCACCCACTGGGGAGGGTGATCCTCTGGCCCTCAGGGCCAACCTCGATGAGGTAGTCCTCGACGTCCGGCCCCCCGGCGGCCTCCCATTCCTCCCGGGCCTTCTCGGCCAGCGCCCAGAGGTCACGGGGCCCAGCCGCCCGTACCCGGCCCTCCTCGTCGCTGGTGGCCCAAGCCCCGTCCGGAGTGAACAACAGGGCGTCCCCTGCCATGGTGGTGATGCCGATATCGGGCACTACCGCCCACAGCCAGAACGCCGCCCCGGGCGGATCGAGCGCACGGGCGCCGATCGGGCTACTCCGCTCGACCGCATCCCGCAGGTCCATCGTCGGGGGAAACCTCCGCTGAGGGATGGCGATGTCGTCGCGCGCAGGCATGAAGAATCCAGCTTCGCTGACACTGAACCCGCCCGAAGCCGTGCCGGCTGCATGTACCTCCAACCGAGCGAGATGCCCGACGCGCGGAGTGCCCACCGACCGCACATCGACGAGGACCAGGCCGCCAGGCCGGGTCTGAGGGATCCAGGCGTAGGGCACCCGTTCGACCGAGTGCGTGGCGATCACCCTGTCGAAGGGGCCATGCTCGCACGCGCCCTCGGCACCGTCGTCGGTGAGAACTGTGGGACGGTATCCCGCCCCGGCCAATCGTGCGTGGGCCTTCGATGTCAGCTCGGGGTCGATATCGACCGTGGTCACCCTCTCGTCCCCGAGCCGGGCCGAGAGCAGAGCGGCGTTGTACCCGCTCCCCGTCCCCACCTCCAATACGCGGTGGCCGGCGTGCACGTCGAGCGCGTGCAGCATCGCGACCATGAGGGAAGGGCGGCTCGACGAGCTGGTCGGCCACCAGGACCCGGGCGCCTGGGGGTGCCGGCGGAGCTGAGTGACCAACGAGTCGTCGGTGTAGACGCCCTCCAGCCACCCGGGATCCTCGGTCCCGATCCAGACCGGACCGCCTTCGGTGGTGACGTCGTAGTAGCCGGGAACGAAGGGGTGGCGCGGTACATCACGGAACGCCTGTTCCCAAGCCGGGTCCGACAGCGGCTCAGGGGCGAGGCCGTCGGCCAACCGTTGCAGAAGAGGGGCCCATCGGGAACGCGGGACGTCGGTCATAGGGATGCCATCAGCTCCTCGGCGATCAGATCGGAGAGCGCTACGCCGGTGGCCTCCTGAAGCCAGCCCCACTGGGCTCCCGGGCCGCACTCCAAGAAGAACCAGTCGAGATCGGTAACGCAGAAGTCGAACACCCCGGCCGCCAGACCCAACACCGACAGGTAGCGGGTACACCCCTCGGCCACCCGGGCCGGAACCTCGATCGGCGCGTAGTCGAGAGCGGCGTAATCGAGTCGGAAGTCCCGCCGGGCCTCTGGGTGTTCGGCGCGGATGGCGACAGCAGCACAGCCCCGCCGGGTGGCCAGCAGCCGAGCGTCCGCGGCCTTCTTTCCGGTCAGGTCGGCTTGGAACTGGTGCGCTGTGGCAGCCACGCCCTCGTCGATTTCCTCAGGGGCAACTGGTGAGGTGTAGATCAATCGCGGCTCGCCCGAGTCGGCGATGAGCTTGTGCACCAGCGCCTTGTACACCGCGCCGTCCTCCTGCTCGGCCGTGAATGCGCGAGCGGCGGCGGGATCGTTGGTCACTGTGGTCGGCGGGACGGACAGGCCGCACCGGGCGGCGGTGGCGAGCTGGAGCGGTTTGTACTCGGCGTCGGCGACCTGTCCCGGTGTGCCGGGTACCCAGTGCGCGTCCAGCGAGGCGAGTACCCCGCCCAGGCCGAATCGGGCCTCGGTCGAGGCGAATCGGGCTTCGGCTTCGCTCAGTCCGGCCGCCGGTTCGAAGGGGCGGGGCTGGCGGTAGTACACCGCTCCGATGTCGGCCGGGTCGATCGGCCCCTCGGGGGTGTGAATCGTGCCCTCCCACCCCGAGGGGCCGAGTTCGACTGCCAGGCGGGCGCGGTGAGGGAACCATGCCGTGTCGAACCTTAAGGTCTCCACCCCTCGTGCGCTCAGGCGCCGCCCGACCAGGTTCGCCTCGCCGTCGTCACGTTCGGCCAGCACGAGGACGTTCTTGCCTCGCCGAGTCAATCGGTCACCGTCTGGGTGTAGTCGTCGCGCCGGGTCTTGCTGTCGTCGTGTACTCGGTGGGCACCGTCTCCTGGCGGGTGCCGGTGGGCTTCTCGTGCTTGCCGGTGGTCGGGGCGGCGGGCATCCGGCGGGCACGTTCCATTCCCCATGGGCGGCCCTGTGTGTGCGGCTCCGGGTGGAGCGGGACGCGGTGGCCCGGCAAGCCGGTGGGGAACCGGTCACGGATGCGGACCAGAGGGGAGCCGCTCATAGTCGCCCTGCTTCCTTTCTCAGAGGGGTAGGGGACATCACATTCAGTCCCTCATGGGCAGGGTGCGCACACCCGCTCATCGCCCTGGGGGCTGAGAGGGCGCCGTTCACTGCCGAGGGCGGAGTCCGAATGGCACTGTCCGGTCGGGGCTGGGGGCGCTCCTCGCTTCGGTCCCGGTGATCCGGTCGCCACGATCGTCGCCGCTGGCGCGTGAAGAGGGCGCAGTCGTGTGGTCACTGCTGGGGTTCCTTACTGAGGATCGGTGGGGCGGAGTGGGCCCAGGAGGCGTAGAAGCCCCGGGCCAGTGGGGCGATCGGGGCGCCCAAGACACGCCACATCACCCGATTGCCACTTGAGCTGAACCCGCCCGAGGAGCGGGTGTGGTCTCCCGAGCGCACCCACGAGGCGCTGGTCTCGATGGACATGTACCTGGAGGCCCAGCGGGTCTCCCGGGCCCGTCGCACGTCGCCCGACTCCACGGCCGAGAAGAGGAAGGACGCCAACCGCACCTATCTGTTCAGGTCCTGCGTCAAGTGCACGGTTGCGGGGTGCGGCCGCCGGATGTTCGGCAAGGCCCGCAAGGGCCTGGTCTACTACAGGTGCCAGCCCAAGCCGGGGTACGCCCCCGAGGGCCACCCGCCGACCGTGTCTGTGCGCGAGGATGCGCTACTGGAGGCCTGCTCGCGGTTCTTCGCCGACTATGTCTTCTGTGCCGACAGGGGTGCGCGTCTGGCGGGGATCGTCTCCGAGGCCGAGCGGGCGGCGCTTAAGGAGGTCCGAGAGCAGGAGGCGCGGCTGGTGTCGGCGCCGGCGGACATGGAGGCGCGTTCGGAGCTGCTGGTGCGCAGCCTGGAGGACGCGGACGATCCCGCAGGGGAGCTGACGCGGCGGGTGCATGCCCGGCTGGACGGGCTCGCGCAGGAGCGCAGGGACAAGGAGGCCGAACTGGCCGCGGTCCGGGAAGCGCGGCCGCCGATTCCGGATGAAGGGCTGCTGGGTGTTCTTCCGGTCACGTCGGCGGATCTGGCGCGTGTGCCCGAGGGCCTGTTGCGGCCGCTGTTCGACGCCTTCCGGCTGGAGGCCCTCGTCGACAAGACCCGGGGGGGGAGGGCCGACGTCAGCGTGACCCTGCTGCCGGAGACCGTCGACAGTGTGCAGGCGGTCGCGGGACGGGCGCTGACCAGCGTCGATTCGGGATCGGCGCTTGACAGGGCCGAATTTTCGCCCGTTTGCCTGGCGGCCCCAGCAGGATTCGAACCTGCGACACCGGCTTTAGGAGAGCCGTGCTCTGTCCCCTGAGCTATGAGGCCTTGCGTGCCCCAGGGTAGCGGAGGGTGCGGCGTGTTCGGGTGGTGGATGCGGGAGGAGGGGCCGATGCGGCCTTGTGGGCGGTGGTCAGGGGTTCCCGGCTTCTGGGTTGAGTACTCTTCTCTCTATAGGGTTGTCACGCCTTCTGCGTGACATGCGCCACATCCCGCGTGTGGTCCTTCCCGGTCGTGATCCGCCGTTGTGGCGGCGGCCAGGGGTGACGGCGCGGTCCGGCCCAGGGGCGGGATCGCCGATCGCTGGCCGGATGTGGACTTTGCAGTACCCTGCCATGCGGCCACATCCACGGCCCGTGCACGACCGTGACCGAAAAAGGTAGCCGGAGGACTCACGTGCCGTTCTCTCTCGCATCGACGCGGCGGACGTCCCGCGCCCGGAGAAGCGGATCGGCGCCCGGCTCTTCCCCGGCGGCGGGCCTGTCGGCGGTGTCGCTGCCGCGCCCCCTGCGGTCGCGGCTGGCCCAGGGCATGGTGACCGTGCTGCTGCTGGGCGGTGTGCTCCTGCCCGCCGGAGAGGCGGCCGTCGCGCCCGTCACCGCCCCCGCCCACGCCGACGAGGACCTGGACGCCCTGGCCGAGAAGGCGGAGGAGGCCAAGGAGGAGCTGGAGAAGGCCACCGAGGACTACACCGACCGGGAGAAGGACCTCGACGCCGCCCAGGAGGAGCTCGTCTCCACGCTGCACGAGCTGCAGCAGACCGAGCTCGAACTCGGCGACATGCGCGAGCCGCTGTCCCAGATGGCCAGCACCCTCTACCAGCAGCCCGACGCCGGTGCCATGGGGATGATGGCCTCCGGGAGCATCCAGCAGGACCTGCGCGTCGACTCCTACGTCAGCAAGCTCTCCGAGGACAAGGACTCCCTCATCGAGGAGGCCAACGAGCTGCGCGACCGGCAGGTGGAGCTCACCAACGAGGCCCAGGGCCTGCAGGCCGAGACCCAGCTCGCCCGCGTCGAGCTCAAGGGCGACCTGGAGGACCTCAAGAAGCAGTCCGAGGAGAGCTCTGAGGCGCTCACCAAGGAGTTGGAGGACCGCGGCCTGGACGTCGACGCCTACATGGCCGGCGTGGAGTGCGACCCCAGCAAGGGCGAGGAGGCCTCCGGCTACCCCAACGGCCTGCTCCCGCAGGGGGCGCTGTGCGAGCTGCCGCAGGGCGGCGAGTTCCTGCGGGCCGACGCGGCCGTGGACTTCATGGAGATGAACAAGGCCTACACCGAGCAGTTCGGCAGCCAGATGTGCCTCACCAGCTCTTACCGCGACTACCCGAACCAGCAGCGCGTCTACGCCGAGCAGCCGCCCGGCAACGCGGCCGTCCCCGGCACCTCCAACCACGGCTGGGGCCTGGCGATCGACATCTGCGGCGGGGTGCAGAACCAGGGATCGCCCCAGTTCAACTGGCTGGAGGAGAACTCCCGGCAGTGGGGCTGGTTCCACCCGCAGTGGGCCTACTCCAACCCGTTCGAGCCCTGGCACTGGGAGTACGAGGCCGAGTTCGCGGGATAGGCGCGATGGTGGGCCCGGGAGGGCCCGGAGGGCGGGGCCGTGTGGACCCCGCCCCTCCGCTCAGGTGGCGGCGGGCTGCTCCGGTCCGAGCGCGTCGGGGGTGACCTGCGAGGTGCACTGCGGGCAGCGCTCGGCCTTGCGGCTGATCTCGCTGAAGCAGTGCGGGCAGTCGCGCGTGGTCGCCTCTTCGGCCTTGCTCATCCGATCCATGAGCTTGGCGACCGGCATCACGACGAAGAAGTACAGGATCGCCGCGGTCAGCAGGAAGCCGATCAGCGCGTCGATGAACCTGCCGTACAGGAACCGGCTGCCATTGATCTCGAAGTAGAGCTCGCCGAAGGCGGGGATGCCTCCGAAGATCCCCAGCAGCGGGGTGATGAAGCCTTCGGTGAAGGCCGTGATCAGTTCGGAGAAGACGGCGCCGATCACCACGGCGACCGCCAGCTGCACCAGGTTGCCCTGGAGCAGGAACTTCTTGAAACCATCCATCGGTCGGTCGTCCCATCCCGTTCACATCTGCGGCCCTCGTCTGCGGCGCCCGGGGGCTCGGGGCGCCGGAACCGCGCGGAACAGGATTCACTACGCCAGGTCATCGGTCAACTGCGGATCGTCAGGGCCACCCCGCCGCGCGCGGACGCCGCCGCCAGCCCCGCGGCCTCGTCCTCGGCGGCGGCGACCACGATGAGCGCCCCGCCCGCGGCGTCCGGGCCGCCCTCGGGGACGGCGACCACCGGCCGGTCCTCGGCCAGTACGGCGGCCTCGGGCGGCGGCCCGCCGCCCTCGCCCGCCCAGCCCTGGTCCGGTGCCGTGGCGGCCGGCTCCGCGGCGACCAGGTCGACCCGGCTGCCGGGGGCGACCAGCGCCGCCGCCTGCGCGTCGGCGACCCGCACCGGCACCGCCACCGTGCCGGGCCCGTACCCGGCGGCGGGCGGGCCGGACAGCCGCGCGTCGGTGAGCACCTCCCCGCGCCGCACCGGACCGGTCAGTGCGCCGCCCACCGGTTCCTCGCCGGGCCGCAGCGCCCCTGCGGGCACGGCCGAGGAGGGAAGCGCGCCGACCTCCACGTCGGAGGCGGAGACCGGGTCGAGCGGCGACAGGTCGCGTGCGGCGACGACCACCGCGGTCGCGTCGTCGGGGACCGGGCGGAGCAGCAGGACGGCCCCCGCCAGTGCGAGGGCGGCGCACAGCGTCCCGAGGGCGCCGCGGTGGCGGGCCAGGGCGAGGGCGGTCCGTCGCCGGAGCGTCATGCGGGCACCCTAGGCCGCCCGCCGGGGCGGCGGGGGAGCGGCCGCAGGGCTGTGGACGGCCGGGCCTGAGGGGGCGGGGGAGACGGCGAAGGCCGGGGCCCGCGAGCGGGTCCCGGCCTTCGGAGCCGTGGGCGGCGCGGCGTACCGGTCGGGACGTGGCCGCCGGGCCGCGCGGCGGATCAGGTCGAGGCGGCCTTGGCGGGCGCGCTGCTCGACGACGAGGAGGTGCCGGAGCCCGAGGAGGAGCCCGAGGAGCCGTTCGACGACGAGGTGCTCGACGAGGACGAGGACGGGGCGGACGACGTGCCCGACGGCGTGCTCTCGGAGGAGGAGTCGTTCGAGGAGGACGACGCCTCGCCGTTCGAGGACGAGGATCCCGTGATCGCCGAGCTGTCGGAGGTCTTGGCGCTGTCGGTGCGGTAGAAGCCCGAGCCCTTGAAGACGATGCCCACCGCCGAGTACACCTTGCGGAGGCGCCCCTCGCACGAGGGGCAGGTGGTCAGCGAATCGTCGCTGAACTTCTGCACGACCTCCAGCGGTTCGTCGCACTCGGTGCAGACGTACTGGTATGTAGGCACGTGATCCTCCTTGCTGGCACTCTCGCCCGTCGACTGCTAAATAGTACGCGGTTGATCAGCACGCCCGCGACCTCGGGGGCCGACACGCCCGGCTCCGTGTCGCCGGTGGATGCAACGCGGCCCCGCCCCCGGGTGTTCCGCTCCCCGCCCGCTTCCCGCCAGGTCACAGTCGGCGGAGGCCGTCCTGCGGGGTGAGGACCCCGTCCACGGGCCGGTCGTGGGGCTCGGCCGGAACCGCGTCCACGAACTCTGTGTCGTAAATCACCCCGAGGGTGAGGGTGTTCGGCCCGACCAGGGAGAGCGCGCGGTCGTAGCATCCCGCCCCGCGCCCCAGCCGCAGCCCCGCCCGGTCGACCGCCAGCGCCGGCGCCAGCACCACCGAGGCCCGGGCGATCGCGTCCGTGCCGTACCGGGGCCCTGTCGGCTCCAGCAGCCCGAAGCGCGCGGGGGCCACGCTCTCGGGCCCGTCATAGGCGGCCCAGTCGAGCGAGCGGTCGGGGAGGAAGACCGGCAGCAGCACATAGGCGCCGCGCTTCCACAGCATCGTCACCAGCTTGCGGGTGTCCGGCTCGTCCTCCACCGAGTAGTACACCGCCACCGTCCCCGCGGTGGCGAGCTCGGGCACCTCGGCCGCCGCGTCGCGCAGCTCCGACCCCGCGCGGTCCCGCCGCTCCGGGGACAGGCCCGCGCGCGCGTCGAGCAACCGCCTGCGCAGCCGCTCCTTCTCCGCCTTCGCATCAGCGTCCATGCGCGCAAGTCTGGCAGGAAGCGCCGGTGTGAGAAGGGGGGAAAGGGGCGGTGAACGCCGTACGGCCGACACCCGCACGACCGGGCGTTTCGCCCGGATCCCCAGGTCAGCCCGCGCGCTGCGGCCCGGGAGCGGCCTTTCGGTGTCCTAGAGTGCGCTCATGACGGATACGCGACACTCCCTGCCCCGGGTGACCAAGGCCGTGGTCCCGGCCGCGGGACTCGGCACGAGGTTCCTTCCGGCGACCAAGGCCACCCCCAAGGAAATGCTGCCGATCGTCGACAAGCCCGCGATCCAGTACGTCGTCGAGGAGGCGGTCGACGCCGGCCTGAACGACGTCCTGATGGTCACCGGCCGCAGCAAGCGCTCCATCGAGGACCACTTCGACCGCGCCTACGAGCTGGAGGAGGCGCTGCGGGCCAAGGACGACGCCGAGCGGCTGCGCTCGGTGCGCGAGTCCAGCGAGCTGGCCCAGGTGCACTACGTCCGCCAGGGCGAGCCGCGCGGGCTGGGCCACGCGGTGCTGTGCGCCGACGCGCACGTGGCCGGGGAGCCCTTCGCCGTCCTGCTCGGCGACGACCTCATCGGCGCAAGCGAGGGCCTGCTCAAGCGGATGATCGACGTGCAGGCCGAGCGCGGGGGCAGCGTCGTGGCCCTCATGGAGGTCGAGCCCGAACAGGTCTCCCTCTACGGCTGCGCGGCGATCGAGCCCACCGAGGACCCCGACGTGGTGCACGTGACCGACCTGGTGGAGAAGCCGCCGCAGGAGTCGGCCCCCAGCCGCTGGGCGATCATCGGCCGCTACGTGTGCGCCCCGGAGGTCTTCGGCGTCCTGCGCGACACCCCGCCCGGGCGCGGCGGCGAGATCCAGCTCACCGACGCCCTGAGGGAGCTGGCCCGGCGCAAGCCGGACGAGGGCGGCCCGGTGCACGGCGTGCTCTTCCGGGGCCAGCGCTACGACACCGGAAACAAGGTCGACTACCTTCGCACTGTGGTGGAATTCGCGTGTGCGCGGCCCGACCTCGCCGCGGAGTTCGTTCCGTGGCTGCGGGAGTTCGCGGCCGCGCAGGACCCCGGCGCGCAGCCGGGGTGACACCGGTGGCGAAAGGGGACCGATGAAGAGCGTCGAGCGGCACATATCCGACATCCTCGGGCTGGTGCGACCGGTCCCGCCGATCGAGCTGGACCTGCTGCGCGCCCAGGGCGCGGTGCTCGCCGAGGACGTGACGGCCCCGGTCTCGCTGCCGCCGTTCGACAACTCCGGCATGGACGGCTACGCCGTGGTCGCCGCCGACACCGCCGCCGCCGGCGGGCGGGAGCCGGTGCGGCTGCCCGTGGTCGGCGACATCGCCGCCGGGGACCCCGGGGCGTACGCGGTGCGCAGCGGGTACTGCGCCCGCATCATGACCGGCGCCCCGATGCCCGCCGGCGCCGACGCCGTGGTGCCGGTGGAGTGGACCGACGGGGGCCGCGCCGAGGTGGCCGTGCGCCGCCCCGCCGCGGCCGGCGACGCGGTCCGCCGGGCCGGTGGGGACGTGCGCGAGGGGGACACGGTGCTGCGCGCCGGCGCCCGCCTGGGCGCCGCCGAGCTGGGGGTGCTCGCCTCGGTCGGGCGGCGCACGGTCCCGGTGCGGCCGCGGCCGCGGGTGGCGGTGCTCTCCACCGGCGAGGAGCTGGTCGAGCCGGGCAAGCCGCTGGCGCCCGGCCAGATCTGGGAGTCCAACGGCTACATGCTCACCGCGGCGGCGATCGAGGCCGGCTGCGAGGGCCACCGGCACGCCTTCGTGGGCGACGAGCCGTCCGCCGTCCTGGAGGCCATCGACGACGTCCTGCTCCAGGCCGACATCGTGGTCACCACGGGCGGGGTGAGCATGGGCGCCTACGACCCGGTCAAGGAGTCGCTGTCCGCCCTGGGCACGGTCCGCTTCGAGCAGGTGGCGATGCAGCCGGGCAAGCCGCAGGGGTTCGGAACCGTGGGCGAGGACGCCGTGCCGATCGTGACCCTGCCGGGCAACCCGGTGAGCGCGTTCGTCTCCTTCCACGTGCTGCTGCTCCCGGCGCTGCACCGCATGCAGGGACGGGACCCCGACCCGCTGCCCTCGGTCGCCGCGCGCCTGACCGCGCCGGTCTCCTCGCCCCCCGGCCGCCGCTCCTATCTGCGGGTGCACCTGGAGGAGGGGGAGGAGGGCCTGCTCGCGGTCCCCGCCTCGCGCCAGGCCTCCCACCAGCTGTCGGCCCTGGCCGGCGCCGACGGCCTGGCCGTCGTCCCGGAGGACGAGGAGGGCCTGCCCGAGGGGGCGCGGGTCGAGGTCCTGCGGCTGCCGCGGCCCTGAGGGCCGCCGCGCCGGTTTCCGGGTCCTGCTTCAGGGCGGTGCGGGGCCGGGGGCGCGCCGCCTGCCGGGGCCTGCCGCTCCGCCGACCGCGGGACCTGCACGGCGGGCACCGGTGGGATACCTTCGGTCCCATGTCCGCATCGACTCCCCACCCCTCCGGGTTCACCCACCTCGACTCGGCGGGCGCCGCCCGCATGGTGGACGTGACCGCCAAGGACGTCTCCGCCCGGTCCGCCACCGCCACCGGCCGGGTCCGCGTCTCGGCCGAGGTGGTCGAGGCCCTGCGCGGCGGCACCGTCCCCAAGGGCGATGCGCTGGCGGTGGCCCGCATCGCCGGGATCCAGGCGGCCAAGCGCACCCCCGACCTGGTGCCGCTGTGCCACCCGATCGCGATCCACGGGGCCGACGTGGACCTGCGGGTCCGCGAGGACGACGTGCTCATCACCGCCACCGTGCGCACCGCCGACCGCACCGGCGTGGAGATGGAGGCCCTCACCTGCGTGACGGCCGCCGCCCTGGGCCTGGTCGACATGGTCAAGGCGATCGACCCGGCGGCCGTGGTCACCGACGTGCGGGTGGAGGAGAAGACCGGCGGCAAGACCGGCCACTGGACCCGCCCTGCGGACGGCCCCGCCGACGGCCCGGCGTCGGCCCCCGGGGAGGCCGGGGGCGAGGGGCGCCGGTGAGCGGGGAGGCCTACCGCGCCGTGGTGGTGACCGCCTCCAACCGCGCCGCCGCGGGCGTCTACCCCGACCGCTCCGGGCCGGTGCTGGCCGAGGCGCTGCGCTCGGCCGGGCTGGAGGCCGACGGCCCCTGGGTGGTCCCCGACGGCGAACCCGTGGCCGAGGCCCTGCGGCGGGCCCTGGACGCCGGGTACGACGCCGCCCTCACCACCGGGGGGACCGGCCTGACCCCCGGCGACGCGACCCCCGAGGCCACCCGGCCGCTGCTGGCCCGCGAGATCCCCGGCATCCCCGAGGCGATGCGCGCCGCGGGCCGGGAGAAGGGGGTGCCCTCGGCGATCCTGTCGCGCGGGCTGGCGGGCATCGCCGAGCGCCCCGGGGACGGCCACCGGATGCTGGTCGTGAACCTGCCCGGCTCCAGCGGCGGGGTCCGCGACGGCATGGAGGTGCTCGCCCCGGTGCTGGCCCACGCCATCGAGCAGATGCGCGGCGGCGACCACCCGCGGTCCGCCACGGGGGCGTGAGCGGCGGCGCGCCGCTCCGGGGCCGGGGTGGAATACTGGGACGTGTCGCCCGGGACCGACCGGGGACCCCAGGCCCGGGGGCGGCCGGCGCGGCGCCCGGAACCGGACAGGCCCGCGAGGCGCCGGAAAGGACGAGCGACGTTGAGTCGGATTCGCGGCTGGCCCGTCACGCTCGCTGAGGGGCCCGTAGGGCTTCGGCCGCTGCGCGTGCGGGACGCGCGCGCCCTCAGGGAGACGCGGGTGCGCAACGCCGACTGGCTGCGCCCGTGGGAGCCCACCCACCCCGAGATGCCGCTGCAGACCTCCTCGCTCACCCCTTACGTGGCCATGCTCCAGGCGATCCGGCGTGAGGCCCGGCAGGGGCTGTCCATGCCCTGGGCCGTCACCTACGAGGGGCGGTTCGCCGGGCAGCTGACGGTGAGTGCCATCGTGTGGGGGTCGGCGCGGTCGGCGCAGGTGGGCTACTGGATCGACCGGGAGGTCGCCGGCCGCGGGGTCACCCCCACGGCGGTCGCCCTGGCCGTCGACCACTCCTTCTTCACCGTCGGACTGCACCGCATCGAGGCCAACATCCGTCCGGAGAACCGGGCGAGCCGCCGGGTCGCCGAGAAGCTGGGCTTCCGCGAGGAGGGCGTGCGCCGCCGCCAGCTGCACATCGACGGGGCCTGGCGGGACCACATCTGCTACGCGCTGACCGTCGAGGACGTCCCGAACGGGCTGCTCACGCGCTGGCGCAGCCGGGACGGCGGAATGACCTCCGAGGGCCGCTCCTCCTGACAGGGGCGGCGCCCCCCGGGAGGCGGCGCCGGTCCGGCGCCCGAAAGGGTGCCGACGGGCGGCTCCCGGCCGGGCACCGGGCGCGAAACGCGGCCGGAAACCCCTGGCATGTGCCGAACGGCTCGCCCGCAGCGGTGCCGGGAACCGGAAGCGTCCGCGCTGTGCGACCATGGCGACGCCCCGCGTAGCCGGGGGCGGTGGACGACCTCCCGGCCGCCTCGCCGAAGCCCTGTCGGCGGCGGGCCGGGCGCGGGATAATCACCGGAACCGGCGCCGCGGTCCCTCGACGGGCCGGGCGCGGGGCGCCGGGGGCGCGGCGGCCGCCGCGCCCGCTTTCGTTTCTCCTCGCGGAGGAGGTGGCCGAGGAAGAGGAAGACTGCAATCTCACGACACTCCGGTCCGAATATTGCGCATTTACGGACACTCGGTCGTACCGTGCGGAACGTAGACGCATCAACGATGTCGGTAACACGTGCATACGGCGCATGGGGGACGGCGCATGGAACGCTGAGCCGCGCAGCCGGCTGCGGACGGGCCGCGGTGCCGGAGCCCGGCCGTATGCGGGGAGCGGCGTCGCCGGGGCGTCTGGGAGTGTCCGGTGACCGGCGGTGCAAGGAGGGGCCATGAACAGCTCTGCCTTGTACTTGGCCATTGTCCTCGTCTGGCTGATCGTCCTGGTCCCCATGCTGCTGCGGCGCGACGGCGCCGGCCCCGAGCCGGGCGCCGAACCCGACACCGACCTGGGCGCCGGCCCCGGCGAGGAGGACGGCGGCCGCGAGGACGCCGACGACGACGAGGACCCCGACCGCACCCGGGTCCTGTCCTACGACGAGTACCTCCCGGGGCCGCGCGACGGTGACGACGGCGACGCGGACGGTCCCGACCCCGGTCGCGGCGGCCGTGACGGCGGCGGGGGGGCCGACGACGCCGACGGCGCCGGTGCCGGGGACCCCGACGGCGACTCCGGCGGCGAGGGCGCGGACCGCGTCGGCCGGCGGGAGCGCAGGGCCGGTCCCCGCGGCGCACCGGCCCGCCGGGAGGCCTACCCCGCGGCCGGGCCCTCCCGGGCACGGGTGATCGCCCGGCGCCGCCGCCGCACGCTCGCACTGTGCACCCTCCTGGCGGGGACCGGGACCGCCGTCGCGATGGGGCTGGGCCCGTGGTGGGTGCTGGCCCCTCCGGTGCTGCTGCTCGCCGGGCACCTGGTGCTGCTGCGCGAGGCCGCCAAGGCCGACGCCGAGCGCCGTGCGGCCGAGCGGGATCGCCGCAGGCGCCGGGCCGCCGCGCTCCGCCGCGCGGAGGAGGCCCGCAGGGCCCGCACGGCCGAGGTCATCGACATGCCCGCCCCTCGGGAGCAGGAGGTCTACGACCAGTACGCCGACGCCCACCAGCGCGCCGTCGGCGACTGAGGGCGCGCGGCGCCCCGCGCGCCCCGAAGGCGTTCGGAGCACTCCTGCGGAGCTGCTAAGGTTGAGAACGTCTTGAGGGGCTGTAGCGCAGTCCGGTAGCGCACCTCGTTCGCATCGAGGGGGTCAGGGGTTCAAATCCCCTCAGCTCCACAGCAGGTGAAAGCCTGGTTCCCGAATCCCGGGGGCCAGGCTTTCGTCGCATCCGGGGCCGCCCGCGTGTCGGCGGAGCGGTGCCGGTGCGCGCAGGGGACGATGGTCCCGCACCGGGCGCCTCCGCAGGCCCTCCGGGCCGATAAGAGGGATCTTTCCCGGTGAGCACCCCTCCCGAACGCCGCGGGTGCGATAAGTTCGGGACATGCGCTGAATTTACCCCGGGAAGCGGGGGAATTCACCGTCCGCCGGTCACCGGCGCCGGTCGACGAAAGTCCCGGCACCGACGGGCCGGCACCGCGCGCGGACGGTCTTCAGGGGTGGCGGAGTTTCCCACCCTCCGGCGGGTCCGGATCCGTGCGAAACGCTGTTCATGCCGGTCACAGAGGTGATCGAGGGTCCAGAGGCGCCCACGCGGCCGACCGGGAGCCATTGTCGTTCCGGACTATTCGCCACATGGTCTGAAATAGGGCCTAGGTCGACATTAATATTTGCATCTGGGTCTTGTGCGTGCTGTGACCGATAGGTCATCTTATTTACGGGGATGGACGACGAGACGAGTGAAAGGTGTGTTGTGCTCAAGAAGATCTGCGTGATCGCGGCCATAGCCGGAGCCGCCGTCACGGGCGCCTCACTCCCCGCGTCCGCGGACGAGGCCGCCTCCTCGGAGGTCGGCGTCACCCGGTACGCGGCGGCCGGCTGGAGCTGGTGGTCGGGGTGGAGCTGGTGGAGCACCGACACCATCGGTGACGCCTCCATCGACATCGTCGAAAGGCTCCTGTCGGACGAGGAGTGACCCGGACGGCGCAGGGGACGCGGCGGCGCGCGCGCACGACCGACCGGCGGAGGCCGTGAACGGCGCCCCGGTCCCCGTGTCGGAGCCCGGCCCGGACCAACCGGGCCGGGCTCGGCCGTTTCCGGGCCCGGTTGCCCCCCGCGCCCCGGGGGTAGGGAGCAGACGAGGACGCCCGCGGCCGACCGCCGATCGGAGTCGGGCCGCCGCAGACCGCGTGAGCCGTCAGAGGAAGGCACCGTGACCGATCGCCCCCACCCCGCGGGCGGTGCGGACCGCCCGGAACGCCCGCAGTACCCGGGCGGGACCGAGTACCCCGAGACCGAGGCCCTCCCCGGCGGCTACCACCTCCCGGGCGCCGACGCGCCCCGGTGGCGGGCCGTGCCGGAGCCGGACGGGGACGGACCCGCCGAGGAGCCGGTGGCCGGCACCCCGTTCCGCCGCAGCACCCCGGCCCGCCGCAAGCGCATCCCGGAGCTGCGCGGCGGCGGCCACGCGCGGCTGGTCGCGGTGACGGTGCTGTTCGTGATGGCCGCCGGCAGCGCGGCGGACTACATCGACCCGGCCACCCGGGCCTTCTGGCACCTGCTGTTCTGGGCGGGCGTGGGCACCGCGGCGGCGGTCTCCCTGGCCCGGGAGCGGCGCAACGGCTGGGAGCCCGGCCCGCGGTGGGTGTGGCCGGCGGCGGCGCTGGGCGGGACCCTGCTGGCCGAACTGCTCATCGCACTGTTCGGCTCCCCGGTGATCCTGGTGGCCTCGGTCGTGCTGGGCGGCCTGTTCCTGTTCATCGTGCTGCTTTTCGGCTGACCGCCGGCCGATCCTGTGAAGGCTCCCGTCGGGAGGCCTGCGCGGAGGCCCGGGGGATCAGAGGAATCGGGGGAACCGGAGAATTCGCCCTCAGGTCGCCTCGTCGTCGAACGGGGGGCGCCGCCCGTTCAGCTGGGAGACGGGGCGACGGTTCTCCTCCTCGTCGTCCTCGGCCTCCCAGAAGTGCTTCTGCACGAAGCGCTTGGGGTTGAGGTCCTGCACGTCGAAGTCCTTGAACTCCGGGCCCAGGCCCTCCTGGATGTCGCTCTTGGCGCTGTCGGCCATCCGGCGCAGCTGCCTGAGGACCCGTCCGACCTGCTGGGCCGCCTTGGGGAGCTGTTCGGGGCCGAAGACCAGGATCGCGAGCAGGCCGAGGACGAGGAACTCCCCCGCTCCGATGTTGAACATGCCCTTCCTTCCGTCGGCCCCCCGGCTCACCTGCCGGTACCCCATGCAGGTTAGCCCCTCTGAGAGAGAGGTGTTACGGCCCACCCCCCTGCCTCCGACCCCGCCCCGAGTGTTGCGGTCGGTCAGGTAAGGGCGGAATCGTCGTCCTCGCACCGCTCGGCTCCCGCCGGACGGCTAGGGTGGTGCCCCGTCCGGTGAAGCCGAAGGCGCCTCGGGGCGGGGGAGACAAGGGTGAGCGAGCCGATACTGGGCGAGCCGACACTGCGCGACCGCGCGGCCGGGATCGTGGACGCCGCGTGGTTCCAGAACACGGTCATCGTCCTCATCGTCCTCAACGCCGTCTCCCTGGGGCTGGAGACCTACGACGGGCTGTTCCGCGCCTGGGAGCCCTGGTTCCGGGCCGCCGAGACCGCGTTCGTCGGCCTGTTCGCGGCCGAGCTGCTGCTGAAGGGGTACGCGCGGGGCGCGCGGTTCTTCCGCGACCCGTGGAACTGGTTCGACATGCTCGTGGTCGGCATCGCGCTGGTCCCCGCCACGGGAGGCTTCTCGGTGCTGCGCCTGCTGCGGATCCTGCGCATCCTGCGGCTGGTCAGCGTGGTGCCGCAGATGCGCCACATCGTCAGTGCGCTGTTCCGCGCGGTGCCGGGCATGGGCACGGTGATCGGACTGCTGCTGATCACCGTCTACACCTCGGCGGTGCTGGCCGAGAAGCTGTTCTCCCGCACCGCCCCGGAGTACTTCGGCGACCTGGGCACCTCACTGTTCACCCTGTTCATGGTGATGACCACGGAGAACTGGCCGGACGTCGCCGACGCGGTGATGGCCGAGCACCCCGCGGCCTGGGTGTTCTTCGTCGGCTACATGGTGGTCACCGCGTTCGTCATCCTCAACCTGGTCATCGGCGTGGTCGTGACCGCGCTGGAGCAGGAGGTCAACGCCGAGCGGTGGCGCGAGGACCAGGAGCTGGAGCTGGAGCAGCACCAGGACGTGGTGGCCCGCCTGGACGCGCTCACCGAGCAGGTCGCCCTGCTGCGGGCTCAGGTGGCGGGGGAGGCACAGCAGAAGCCCTCCGCCCGGAGACCGGGCGAAGGGCCGAGTTCAGGAGCGTTCGGGAGCTCTTAGAGCGACCGCACGTTGGAGGCCTGCGGCCCCTTCGGCCCCTGGGTGATCTCGAACTCGACCGACTGGTTCTCTTCCAGGTTCCGGAAGCCGGTACCCGCGATCGCCGAGTAGTGCACGAACACGTCCGGGCCGCCGCCCTCGACGGCGATGAACCCGAAACCCTTCTCAGAGTTGAACCACTTCACGGTGCCCTGAGCCATTATTCGCTCTCCCTTTGGGGACTACAAACGGGACCGCACCCTGCTGGTCCCGGGTTGCTGGGCGCCCGCCCCCGGGAGTCTCCTGCCCAAACGACCGGCGCCCGCGCGAAGTTTCGCGAGGCGCCGAAGCTAACCGTGGAAACCGCATCCGCAACCGGGCCTGAGACTACCAGTCGCCCCCGTCCGTGCCGAGAGCTTTCCGTGTGAAAATCCCGAGGACAGAATTGGAATTTTCACCGTTCGTCGGACGTTGTTTCCGGCCCTGTCATGCGGCCGCCCCCGGTGCCCGCCCGGGCTGCCGGGGGCGGCCGCCGCGCGCCGCTCCCGGCCGGTCAGCCGCCCCCGCCGCTGCCGAAGATCCAGGTGTCGAACCACATCCGCTCGGCCCACTGCTCATAGGGGATGCTCTCCGCGCTGAGGACGGGATACAGGAAAGCGAAGTTGGCGATCACCAGCAGCAGCACCACGCCGAACAGAACGCCGCCCAGGGCCCGGCGGGCGGGCAGGTAGGCGGCGCCCTTCTCTCCGTCGCCCATCGCCAGTCCGAGCATCAGAACGATGGCCAGAACGATGAACGGCAGGAACGGCAGGGCGTAGAAGACGAACATGGTGCGGTCGGGGTAGGCGAACCAGGGGAGCCAGCCGGCGGCCGTGCACAGCAGCACCGCCCCCGCCCTCCAGTCGCGGTAGGTCGCCCACCATCCGACCATGACGGCCAGCGCGATCAGGCCGATCCACCACAGCGCCGGGGTGCCGATGCTCAGAATGGCCGAGGAGCACTTCTCGCTTCCGCAGCCCCCGGACTCCCCGTCGTAGAAGAACGCCACCGGAATGCGCATGACGACCCACTCCCAGGGCCGCGACGCGTAGTCGTGCGGTTCGGAGAGCCCGTTGTGGAACTCCATCATCTGCGCGTGGTAGTGGATCAGGCTCCGCACCGCGTTGACGGGGCCCTCCAGCCACCCGGGGAGGGCGGAGACCCCGGGACCGGCGTTCTCGGCCCCCCAGTGGCGGCCGTAGCCGTCGGAGGAGGCGAACCAGCCCGCCCAGGAGGCGGTGTAGACCACCGCTCCGACGACCACCGTCTGCACGAAGGCGGGGATCGCGTCGAACAGCAGCCAGGTCAGGCGCAGGTCGCGCAGGCCCCCGCCGCGGCGCTGCCCGGCGCTGCGCCGCGCACCGTAGTCCCAGGCCACGGTGAGCAGCCCGAAGGCGGCCATGAAGAACAGCGCGTTCCACTTGGTGCCCACCGCCAGGCCCAGGCAGACGCCGGCCGCCAGGCGCCACCACCGCAGGCCCAGCCAGGTCGCGCCGGGCGCGGCGGCCAGACGGTCCCGCATCCGGTCCCGGTCGATCAGCAGGCAGGCGAAGGCGGCCAGCACCCAGAAGGTGACGAACACGTCCACCATCGCCAGCCGGCTCATGGTGAAGTGCAGCCCGTCCAGGGCCAGCAGCAGTCCCGCGGCCGCCGCCAGCATCCACGACCGGGTCATGCGCAGGGCGACGCGCACCATCAGCAGCACGGTCAGCGCCCCCACGAGCGCCGAGGCCACCCGCCATCCCTCCGGGCTCATCGAGGTGCCGAAGGGCAGCAGCCCCCACGCCTGGTCGCCCAGCGCGATCATCCACTTGCCGACCGGCGGGTGGACCACGAAGTCCGGCCCCCCGGACCAGATGGAGTGCACCCCCTGGGCCAGCAGCTCGTCCGCGTTGTCGAGCGTCTCGTGCTCGTAGCCGAACCGCCACAGGGCGAAGGCGTCCTTGGCGTAGTAGGTCTCGTCGAAGTAGATCTCGGCCGGCTGGCCGAGGCGGACGAACCGCAGCACCCCCGCGAACAGGGCGAGCGCGACCGCGGCGGCCCAGCCGGGCCACGAGGGCCGGGGCATCGGGGGCTGCGGTCGCGCCTGCACGCGCGCGGTGGAGGGAGCGGGGTCCGCCGCGTCGGGCGGTGCAGTGGTGGTCATCGCGGCTCTTATAGTCGGGTCGGGGACGGGTGGCCGTGCCGGACCGGCGGCCCTGGGGCAGTGCCAACCGGGCAGTGCCAACCGTAGCGTCTAACACCGGGGGCGATAAGTGACCGACGGGCCTGCAGCGGCGCCAGGCGCCGCACCGGCGGAAGGGGCCGGCGTGCTGACGCTGGCCGGCATCCCCATCGGCAACGGGGAGGACGCCCAGCCGCGGCTGCTGGCGGCCATCGAGGAGGCGCCGCTGATCGCCGCCGAGGACACCCGGCGGCTGCGGCGGTTCACCGAGCGGATGGGCATCCGGCCCGGAGGCGAGGCCGGGGCGCGCATCGTCTCCTACTACGACGCCAACGAGGCGCGGCGCTCCGAGGAGCTGCTGGCCGAGCTGCGCGCGGGACGGGACGTGCTGCTGGTGACCGACGCCGGCATGCCCGGCGTGTCGGACCCGGGCTACCGGCTGGTGGCCGCCTGCGCCGAGGCCGGGGTGCGGGTGACCGCGATCCCGGGCCCCTCGGCGGTGACGACCGCGCTGGTGCTCTCCGGCCTGCCCACCGACCGGTTCTGCTTCGAGGGGTTCCCACCGCGCAAGGGGCAGGACCGCGCCTTCGGGGAGCTGGCCGCCGAGCGGCGCACCCTGGTGTTCTTCGAGAGCCCGCACCGGCTGGCCGGGACCCTGGCGGCGATGGCGCGCGCGTTCGGCGGCGACCGGCGGGCGGCGGTGTGCCGGGAGCTGACCAAGACCTACGAGGAGGTCCGCCGGGGGACGCTGGCCGACCTGGCCGAATGGGCACAGGGCGGGGTCAAGGGCGAGATCACCGTGGTGGTCGGGGGCGCCCCGCAGCGGCGCGAGGCACTGGGCGCGGACGACCTGGTGGCGGCCGTCGCCGAGCTGGAGGCCCGCGGGGTGCCGCGCAAGCAGGCCGTCCAGGAGGCCGCACGCGAGCTGGGGGTGCCCAAGCGCGAGGTGTACGCGGCCGTGCACGGGATCTGAGGACGGCCCGGGCGCGGGCGGACACGGGAAGGGGGGCGCCCTCTCGGACGCCCCCCTGGCCGTGCGCGGCGGCGGCGCGGGGCCGCCGCCGGTCCGTCACACCACGGCGCCGTCGCTGTTGTCGCGGGCGGCGCGCTGGTCCTTGCGCTGCTTGGCCTTCTTCTCCTTGACCACGTGCGGCGGCGGGGTCTTGTCGAAGCGCTGCAGCCACTCCGCCAGCGGAGAGGCCACGAACACCGTCGAGAAGACGCCGGTCACCAGGCCGACGAGCATCGCGATGGAGAAGTCCTGCAGCGTGGAGCCGCCGAACAGGGCCAGCGTCGCCAGGATGAACACACCGCCGATGGTGGTGTTCACCGTCCGCGGGATGGTGTTCAGGATCGCGGTGTTGGCGATCCGGCGGAACCGGGACTCGCTGTCGCGGGCCCATTCATCGCGGATCCGGTCGAAGACCACGACCGTGTCGTTGACCGAGAACCCGATCACGCTCAGCATGGCCGCGAGGAAGACCCCGTCGATCGGCTTGCCCAGCCAGATGAACGTCCCGATGACCACCATCAGTGTGAAGGCCAGGGACAGCATCGCCGCCACACCGAACGACCACCGGAACCGCCAGGCCAGGTAGATCATCTGCAGCACCAGCGCGGCCACCAGCGCCAGCAGCGCCTTGTTGCGCAGCTCGTCGCCGAGGCTGGGCCCGATCTTCTCGTCGCTGACCTTCTCCGCGCCTCCGGAGGCGTCGGCCAGCGCGTCCTGGACCTGCTGGGCCTCGGCGTCGTCGATCGGTCCGGTGCGCACCGCGATGTCGCCGTCGCCGGACTCCTGCACCACCGCGTTGGGCTGGCCGCCCTCCTCGGCGACGATCTGCCGCGCCTCGGTGGGGCTGATCTGCTCGGTGGTGGTGAAGTCCATGACCCGGCCGCCGGTGAACTCCACGCCGAAGTTGGGCGGGCGCACCACCATGCCGGCCACGGCCACGGCCACGATGAGCCCGGCGATGGTCAGCCACAGCCGGCCGCGCTTCATCAGGTCCGGGCCGTGGTCGAGCAGCCACTGGCGGACCCGGCTGATCTTGCCCAGGCCGCTGAAGGCCGGGTGGTTGCGGACGACCTTGCGGCGCACCGCCCACTCGACCAGCACGCGGGCGATGACCAGCGCGGAGACCATCGAGGCGACGGTGCCCAGGCCCAGCGTGACGCCGAAGCCCTGGACGGTGCCCGAGGCCAGGAAGAACAGCAGGGCGGCGGCGATGAGCGTGGTGATGTTGGTGTCCAGCACCGCGCTCCAGGCCTTCTGCGTGCCCTGGACGAACGCCTTCTGCAGGTTGGGCGGGATCGCCCGGCGCCGCCGCCGGGACAGCACCCCGGCCTCGGCCTGCTGGGTCTCGGCGTCGGTCGCGTCGGCCATGCCGGCGGACTTGTTGGCCTCGTAGACCTTCTTCTGCTGCTGGTACTCCTCGCGGGCGCGTTCGAATATCAGCACGTTGGCGTCGATCGCCATGCCGATCGCGAGCACGAACCCGGCCAGGCCCGGCAGGGTGAGGGTGGCCCCCAGCGCCACCAGCGCCGCGTAGGCGATGAGCGTGTAGCAGGCCAGCGCCAGCGAGGCGAGGAAGCCGACCAGGCGGTAGGACACGGTGATGTAGAGCGCGGTCAGCGCGATGCCCACCGCGCCGGCGATGAAGCTGGCCTTGATGGCGTCGGCGCCCAGGGTCGGGCCCACGGTCTGGCGCTGGATCTCGGTGACCGGCAGCGGCAGCGAGCCGCCCTCGATCAGCACGGCCAGCTCCTCGGCCGACTCCGAGTCGAAGGTGGAGCTGGTGATCGTGGTCTGGCCGGTGGTCTGGCCGACGTCGCAGGCGGTGTCGGTGGTGACCTCGGGCGCGGAGATGATCCGGTCGTCCAGGACGATCGCGATCCGCCGCTGCGGGGAGCCCTGCGGGTTGCAGGCCGCCTCGCCGGTGATCTCCTTCCAGGCCTCCTTGCCCGAGCCCTGGAAGGAGACGTTGACCTGCCACTGGCTCTGCGTGGTCTGGTCGAGCACCGCCTCGGCGCTGGAGATCTGCTCGCCCTGGAGGGCGGCGTCGCCGAGCTGGAGCATCTGGCCCTGGTCGTCGGGCAGGGTCTCCTCGACCTTGTCGGGGTCGGGGGCGGACATGTCCTGCGGCTGGCCGCCCTGCCCCTGCTGGCCCTGCTGGCCCTGCTGGCCCTGGTCGAACTGGGAGAGGTCCTCCTCGGAGCCCTCCTCCTCGGAACCGTCCTCAGAGCCCTCGCCGGAGCCCTCCTCCTCGGGGGCGTCCTGGGGCGCGCGGGCGCTGTCGCCGCCGCCACCGGGGACGGCGCCCCCGCCGCCGGCGCCGGGCATGCCCATGCCCATGCCGCCCTGGGAGGCCTCGACGCCGAGCACCGGGCGCACGGTCAGCTGGGCGGTCTGGCCGATGATCTCGGCGGCCTCGGTCGGGTCCTGGACCCCCGGGAGCTCGACGATGATCCGGTCGTCGCCCGAGCGCGACATCGTCGCCTCGCTGACGCCCAGGCGGTCGATGCGCTGGCGGAGCACCTCGATCACCTTGTCGGTGTTCTCGGCGCTGGCCTCGGTGCCGTCCTCGCCCTCCTGGGTCTGCAGCACGATCTGGGTGCCGCCGCTGAGGTCGAGCCCCAGCTTCGGCGGAATGAACCACGCGGCGCCGAAGGCGCCGAGCACGATGATCAGGGAGATGATCCCGCGCAACCAGCGCGAGCCCGCTCCCGCTTGTGTGGACAATGCACTCCCTCTTCAGGTGCGTCTTCGTTTCCCGGTCCTTTCCGGGCCGTCCGGGCCCGGGCGCACGAGGGCCCCGCCGACCGCGGTCGAACGGTCGTCAAGCGGTCGATGGGGCCGCGGAGGGAGGCGGGGCACGGCCCAGGGGGAGCGCCGACACCTCCGCGGCCCCGCGCGCGCTCTGGTCGCGGGTCGGCACCACCGTCCCCCGGAAGCCCAGCGGGGAGGGGAGGTGCGGGGTGGGGACCGCGTAGGCCTCGGGCAGGTCGCGAAGGGTGCGGTGGTCCCCCTTGCCGGCCGGGAGGGCGGCCGTCGACGGATGGCCGTCCCGGGCCCACGTCCGGGCGTCGCGGTCGTGCGCACGATCGCGCGGTCCGCCGGGGGCGGCGACCTCCACCCCGTCACCGGGCAGCAGGACCGTCGCCGTGCCGGGGCCGAGGGGGGAGGCGGCGGCCTGGGCCGCCGCGGGCGCCCCGGCCAGCAGCAGCGCCGTGCACAGCAGGGCCGCCAGCGCACGTGCGAGCACCGGGACCACCACCTTCGGACTGCGATGGCGACCACCCTACCGACGGCCCGGGCGGGTGTCGCTCCCGGAGCGTCCCGCCCCGGCCGCCGCGGGAAGAACGGTGCGAAGCCGGGGGGCCGCGGGCTTTAGTCTTGAGGCATGTCGTCGAAACGCCACATCCTGACCGCGGTGGCCTGGCCCTACACCAACGGGCCGCGCCACATTGGGCACGTATCCGGGTTCGGGGTCCCCTCGGACGTCTTCTCGCGCTTCCAGCGAATGCGCGGCCACGACGTGCTCATGGTCAGCGGCACCGACGAGCACGGCACCCCGATCCAGGTGCTGGCCGACCAGGAGGGCGTGAGCGCCCGCGAGCTGGCCGACCGCTACAACAGGATCATCGTGGAGGACCTGGTCGCCCTGGGCCTGTCCTACGACCTGTTCACCCGCACCACCACCGGCAACCACTACGCGGTGGTGCAGGAGCTGTTCCGGGGCCTGTACGACAACGGCTACATCTTCGCCCGCACCACCAAGGGGGCGGTGTCGCCCTCGACCGGGCGCACCCTTCCCGACCGCTACATCGAGGGCACCTGCCCCATCTGCGGCTACGACGGCGCCCGCGGCGACCAGTGCGACAACTGCGGCAACCAGCTCGACCCGGTCGACCTGATCGGTCCGCGCTCGCGGATCAACGGGGAGGCCCCCGACTTCGTCGACACCGAGCACTTCATGCTGGACCTGCCCGCCTTCGCCGAGGTCCTGGGCACGTGGATGCGCTCCAAGTCGGGCCAGTGGCGGCCCAACGTCCTGAAGTTCTCCCTGAACCTGCTGGACGACCTGCAGCCGCGGGCCATCAGCCGGGACCTGGACTGGGGCGTGCCCATCCCGCTGGAGGGCTGGAGCGACCAGGCCAACAAGCGCCTGTACGTGTGGTTCGACGCCGTCATCGGGTACCTGTCGGCGGCCGTGGAGTGGGCCCGGCGCACCGGCGACCCGGAGGCCTGGCGCCGCTACTGGCAGGGCGGGGACGCCGAGTCCTACTACTTCATGGGCAAGGACAACATCGTCTTCCACTCCGAGATCTGGCCGGCGATGCTGCTCGGCTACAACGGGGAGGGCGACCGCGGCGGCGACGCGGGCGCGCTGGGCCGGATGAACCTGCCCACCGAGGTGGTCTCCAGCGAGTTCCTCACCATGGAGGGGCGGAAGTTCTCCTCCTCGCGGCGCGTGGTCATCTACGTCCGCGACTTCCTCGAGCGCTACTCGGCCGACCCGCTGCGCTACTACATCATCGCCGCCGGGCCCGAGACCCAGGACACCGACTTCACCTGGGCGGAGTTCGTGCGCCGCAACAACGACGAGCTGGTGGCGGCCTGGGGCAACCTGGTCAACCGCTCGCTGAACATGGCGGCCAAGAACTTCGGGGAGATCCCCGAGGCGGGGGAGCTCACCGACGAGGACCGGGCCGTGCTGGAGGGCTCGCGCGCGGCGTTCGCGGCGGTCGCCGAGCACCTGGAGTCCTCCCGGTTCAAGGCGGGCCTCCAGGAGGCGATGCGCACCGTCGCCGAGGCCAACAAGTACATCTCCGACCAGGCGCCCTGGGCGCTGAAGAAGACCGACCCGGAACGGATGAAGACCGTGCTGCACGTGGCGCTGCAGCTGGTCGACGACGCCAAGACGCTGCTCACGCCGTTCCTTCCGGAGTCGTCCAACAAGGTGCATGCGATGCTCGGTGGCACCGGCCAGTGGTCGGGCATGCCGCGGATCGACACCGCCCGCGACTCCATCGGCGGCGAGGAGGGCACGTCGGAGTACCCGGTCATCACCGGTGACTACGGCGACGACGAGGCGGTGTGGGAGTCCCGCCCGATCCGGCCCGGGACCCCGCTGTCCAAGCCCGAGCCGCTCTTCGCCAAGCTCGACCAGAGCGTCGTCGACGAGGAGCTGGCGCGCCTGGAGGCCGAGGCGGGCTGAGGCCCGGGGAATACCGGACGCGGCGGACCGTTGTACCCCACGGTCCGCCGCGCGCGTGCGGGCGCCCCCGGGGCGGCCCGGGCGCGCACGTGTGTCGAGAGCAGTGAGCGAGGAGCAGAACCCATGGGCAAGCGCAGTGGAGCGGCCGTGCGGAACCGCAACGCGCAGACGCCTCCGCCGGCCCCCGAGCCGCTGCGCGTGGCGGTCGCCGACAGCCACACCCACATGGACATGCAGGAGCCCGAGCCGGAGGCGATCATCGCCGCCGCCGAGGCGGTGGGCGTGACCCCGCTCATGCAGGTCGGCGTCGACCTGGAGTCGTCGCGCTGGGCGGCCGACCTGGCCGCGGCGCACCCGTCCGTGTACGCGGCCGTGGCCCTGCACCCCAACGAGGCGCCGCGCATCGTGCACGGCGACGGCGCCCCGGGCGTCGAGGTGGACGAGACCGATTGGGCGGGCAAGCGCCGCGAGGCCGGCGGCGAGCGCGCGCTGGAGGAGGCGGTCGCCGAGATCGACCGCCTGGCCGCCCTGCCCCGGGTGCGGGCCGTGGGGGAGACCGGCCTGGACTACTTCCGCACCGGCGAGGAGGGCAAGGCGGCCCAGCAGGACTCCTTCCGGCGGCACATCGACGTGGCCGGGCGGCACGGCAAGGCGCTGATGATCCACGACCGGGAGGCCCACGAGGACGTCCTGCGCATCCTGGAGGAGGAGGGTGCGCCGGAGCGCGTGGTGTTCCACTGCTACTCGGGCGACGCCGAGATGGCGAAGGTGTGCGCCGAGCACGGCTACTTCATGAGCTTCGCGGGGAACGTGACCTTCGCGTCCGCGCACCACCTGCGGGAGGCGGCGGCGGTGGCCCCGGCCGAGCTGCTGCTGGTGGAGACCGACGCCCCGTTCCTGACCCCCAAGCCCTACCGGGGGCGGCCGAACGCGCCGTACCTGGTCCCGCTCACGCTGCGGGCCCTGGCCGAGGCGCGCGGCGAGGAGGAGGACGCGCTGGCGGCCCGGGTCGCCGAGAACGGCCGGCGGGCGTTCGGGCTGGAGGACTGACCGGGGCTTCAGGGCCGCGCCAGAGGACTCCATGGTGCGGCCCTTCGTCTCCCCTCAGGGGAGCTCCACGCCCCACTCCTTGAGGGCCTCCTCGGGCGTCGGCGCGGGGTACCCGGGGTCGCGGGTGGCGCGCCCGGGGGTGCGGCCGAAGCGCGGCGCGGGTCCGGGGAAGGTGGTGCCGTCCTTGCGCACGACGGTGCCGCGCGCGGCGATGTGCGGGTGGTCGGCGGCCTCGGCCATCGACAGCACCGGCTGCACGCAGGCGTCCTCGGTGCCGAAGACCTCCGCCCACTCGTCGCGGGTCCGGGTGGCCAGCACGGCGGCGAACCGCTCGCGCAGCTCCGGCCAGCGCTCCTTGTCCCACTGGTCGGGCAGGTCGGCGCCGGCGAGCCCGGTCCCCTCCAGGAAGGCCGCGTAGAACTGCGGTTCGATGCAGGCCACCGAGACGTGCCGCCCGTCGGCGCAGGTGTACACGTCGTACCAGGGCGCCCCGGTGTCGAGGAAGTTGTCGCCGCGCTCGTCGGTCCACCCGCCGCGCTCGCGCTGCTCGTAGATCATCGACATCAGGAAGGCGCTGCCGTCGACCATCGCGGCGTCCACCGTCTGCCCGCGGCCCGAGACCGACCGCTCGACCAGCGCCGCCAGGATGCCGGTGACCACCAGCATCGTTCCGCCCCCGAAGTCGCCGACCAGGTTGAGCGGGGGGACGGGGGCCCCGCCCCGGCGGCCGATGCTGTGCAGGGCGCCGTTGAGCGAGATGTAGTTCATGTCGTGGCCGGCGACGGAGGCCAGCGGGCCGTCCTGGCCCCATCCGGTCATCCGGGCGTAGACCAGCCGCGGGTTGAGGGCGGCGCAGTCCTCGGGGCCCAGCCCCCGCCGCTCCATGACGCCGGGTCGGAACCCCTCCAGCAGCACGTCGGCCGCCCCGGCCAGGCGGCGCGCGGTCCGCAGGCCCTCCTCGGTCTTCAGGTCGGCGCCGACCACCGGGCGGCCGTGGTCGAGGTGGCCGGGGACCCCGGCCGCCGCGGCCTGCGCCGCCTGGGGGCGGTCCAGCCGGATCACGCTTGCGCCCAGGTCGGCCAGGAGCATGGCGGCCAGCGGGCCGGGGCCGATGCCCGCGAACTCCAGCACCCGCACGCCCTTCAGGGGTCCCATCGATCGACCTCCGCTCGGAATCGAACCTCGCTCGGTTTCCTATTGTGCCGGTCGCGCGGCGGCGGGCGGTGCACGGGGCGCGCGCGGCAGGCCTCCGAGGGCGCGGGGGAGGGCGGGGAGGAAACGGGCTTCCCCTCATCAAAGGGATTCGGCGCGCCGCGGAATTCGGTCGATGAATGTGCTCGGAAAGTGTGCGGTGATAATGTCCGGGTGTCGGCGCGGCCGCCGACGTTCCCGCGGAGCCCGGGTCCGGGCGCCCCCGCGACGAGCGCGTTCGCGCACGTCCCCACCTGCGGCCCGCGCCGTTCGGAATCGCGCGCCGTGAATGCGCGCATTCCCCGCTACCGCATTCTTTGTCCATTTTCCTGTCACAGGTCGGAAGATCGGAAGAACCGTGCGCAATCCACCACCACGAGCGGGGCACCGGAGCCGCGGCGGCCGGCGCCGGACCCGCGGGGGCGCGGCCCCCCTCTCCCCGCCCGCCCTGCCCCCGCTGGCCGTCGTTCCCCCCTTCGCCGCGCGGGTGCCGAGCTGGGCCCTGGCCGTGGCCGCCGGCGTGCTGGCGCTGCTGCTCGCCGGCGGGGGCACCGCCTATGCGGTGGACCGGCGGGTGCTGCTGGACGTGGACGGCGGTCGGCGCGTCGTGCACACCTACGCCGACACCGTGGAGGAGGTCCTGGACGCGGCCGGGGTGCGGCTGCGGGAGGGCGACGCGGTGGCGCCCGGTCTCGGCGAGGAGGTCGCCCGGGGCGGCGCCGTCGTGGTGCGCTCGGCCCGTGAGCTGACCGTGGCCATCGACGGAGGGGAGCCCGAGACGCACAGGGTGGCCGCGCTGACGGTCGGCCAGGCGCTGGACCAGATCGGGCTGTCAGGGGAGCCGCTGGAGCTGTCCGAGAAGCGCTCGGCGCCCATCCCCGAGGAGGGGCTGGAGGTCACCGGCGAGCGGGCGCGCGGGGTCGTGGTCCTGCGCGACCGCGTGCGCCGGGAGGTCGCCACCACCGCCGCGACGGTCGGGCAGGTGCTGGCCGAGAACGGGATCGAGGTCGGTGAGCACGACATCGTCGTGCCCGAGGTGGACGAGCCCGCCGAGGAGGGGGCGGTGGTCCGGGTCACCGAGGCGCTGGCCGGGCCGCGGACCGACGAGGTCGCGATCGAGGCCGAGACGCAGGAGCGGGAGACCGATGAGCTGGAGAAGGGCGAGGAGCGCGTCGCCAGGGAGCCCGAGGACGGGGTGAAGCGGGTGACCGTGCTTCCGGTCCTCAAGGAGGGCCGGGAGAGCGAGCACGTCCTGGAGGAAGAGGTCGTGGAGGAGCCGGTCGAGGGGATCGTGGAGATCGGCACTGCGGAGCCCGGCGGACAGGAGCAGGCCGCACCGGCCGAGGCGGGCGGGGAGGCGGGCGGCCTGAACTGGTCGGCGCTGGCCCAGTGCGAATCCGGAGGGGACCCGTCGGCGGTGAACTCGGCGGGCGGGTACTACGGGCTGTACCAGTTCTCCCAGTCGACCTGGGAGGCGGCGGGCGGCTCGGGCTCCCCGGCCGCGGCCCCGCCGGGCGAGCAGACCATGCGGGCGCAGCGCCTCTACGACATGGTCGGCGGGAACTGGCAGGGCCAGTGGCCCGAATGCGGCCGCCACCTGTTCGACTGAGGCGCCGCCGAGGCACGGAGGCCCCGGGGCGCTCCCCGGGAGGCGCACCTCCCGCACGTCCGACCCGGAGTGCCTCCGCCGCCTGGCAAAATGTCGGAGTGACCGACTCTGGAAGCTCCGACAGCGCCCGCCTGCTCACCCCCGCCGACGTGCGGCGGCTCGCCGACCGGTTCGGTGTGCGGCCCACCAAGTCCCTGGGCCAGAACTTCGTGATCGACGGCGGGACCGTGCGCCGCATCGTCCGGGTGTCCGGGGTCGGGGCCGGGGACACCGTGCTGGAGGTGGGGCCCGGGCTGGGGTCGCTCACCCTCGCCCTGCTGCCGCACGTCGCCGGGGTGACCGCGGTCGAGGTCGACCCGGTTCTGGCCGAGGCCCTTCCGGGGACCGTCGCCGAGCACGCGCCCGACCTGGCCGACCGGCTGCGGGTGGTGGCCGCCGACGCGATGCGCGTCGCCGAGCTGCCCGGCCCGGCGCCGACCGCGCTGGTGGCCAACCTGCCCTACAACGTGGCGGTCCCGGTGGTGCTGCACCTGCTGGAGCTGCTGCCCTCGCTGCGCCGCGGCCTGGTGATGGTCCAGGCCGAGGTCGCCGACCGGCTGGCGGCCGAACCGGGGAGCCGCACCTACGGGGTGCCCTCGGCCAAGGCGGCCTGGTACGCCGACGTGCGCCGTGCCGGCGCGGTGGGGCGCAACGTGTTCTGGCCGGCGCCGAACGTCGACTCGGGCCTGGTGGCGCTGGAGCGCCGGGACGCGCCGGTGGCCGACGCGGACCGCCGCGAGGTGTTCGCCGTCATCGACGCGGCGTTCGCCCAGCGCCGCAAGACCCTGCGTGCGGCCCTGTCCTCATGGGCGGGCTCGGCGGCCCGGGCCGAAGAGGCCCTGCGGGCCGCCGGCGTCGACCCCACGGCGCGGGGAGAGGCTCTCGGCATCGAGGACTTCGCCAGGATCGCCCGCCACACCCCGCACAAGTCGGACTGAGCGCGCCCTCCGGCCGCCGTCGCGCCCTGGTCGCGTCCACCGCTCCAGGCCCCCCCGGGGGCTCGGGTGCGGCCGGGCCGGGAAACGCGTTTAGGGTTGCGGGCATGCGCCTTCCCGACGACCAGGACATCCGTGCCCTCCATGAGAAGTACGCGCCCACCCTCGAGGCGTTCGAGTCGGTCTACACCCACTGCACGATCGTCAGGGACATCGCGGACCAGCTCCTCGCCCGGGGCGGGATCGGCCTGGACGCCGAAATGGTGCGGGCGGGAAGCCTCCTCCACGACATCGGCGTCTATCTCCTCTACACCCCCTCCGGGGAGCTCGACCATGAGCGCTACGTGAGCCACGGACACCTGGGCCACCGTCTCCTGGCCGAGGAGGGGTTCCCCGAAGAGCTGTGCCGGTTCTGCTCCCACCACACGGGGGTCGGCATCGGCTGCGACGACATCCGCTCCCAAGGCCTGCCGATGCCCCTCGGCGACTACTTCGCCGAGTCGGCGGAGGAGGAGCTGGTCATGTACGCCGACAAGTTCCACAGCAAGAGCGCCCCACCGTCCTTCGTCTCCGCCGAGACATTCACCCGCTCCGTCGGGCGCTTCGGCGCGGACAAGGCGGCCCGCTTCATGGAGATGCGCGACCGCTTCGGGGAACCGGACCTGGCGCCCCTCATGGCGTCCTACGGGCACGCGCTCCGCTAGACGTGCTGTTCCGGGGCGTCGGTATCGGCCGACACGCCCGCCGACACGCCCGCGGGCGCGGTGGCGGGCGTCCATGGCCGAGCCCCGGGCCCTCATATCGGTGATGTGCTCGGGCGGCCCGCGGCGCCGTGGGCCGCGGCGAACGGAAGGCTCAGCAGTGAGGCTTTCGGAAGCCGCATGGGAAAAGCGTCCGGAGACCGGTTGGGACCCGGTGAGCATTCGCCCCCTCACCGACGGCCTGCCCGTCGGAGGACCGAGGCGGCCGGACACCGCACCGCTCCAGCGGACGCCATCGTCGACCGGGGCTTGCCACGGTGCCACGGTCTGCGATGGGGCCGGGGCGCGTCGGTCATCGAAAGTGGTGTTTCCACCACGGTCGATGCGTGCCGGTGAGCCGTCGGCCGTCCCGGCGGGCCGAGCGCGCCCCCGGTGGCCGGGGGCGGCTCTCCCACGGAGGGCGGGGGTCAGCCCCTCTCGGTGAACTCCTCGACGGGGAGGTCGGCCGCGGGGGCGCGGTCGTCGGCGGTCAGCTCCAGCACGCCGTCGCGGACCGGTCCGGGGTCGCGGACGATGAAGACCAGGTCGCCGCCGACGCTCTCACCCGGGGCCACCGGTTCCCACAAGGGGGCCTCGGCCTCCCGCTCGGACGGGCGCTCGGCGGTGATGTCGCCCATGCCCGGCGCGCCCAGGCGCTGCCGGTCGTGGTCCAGCCGCAGCGGCTCGTCGCCGCCGTTGTGCAGCTCGACCTCGAAGACGCAGTAGGCGCCGTTCTCGACCTGCAGGCGACCGTCGAGCCGGTCGGTGCAGTCGTACTCCCCGGCGGTGAACACCGAGTCGCCGTTGCCGGCAGCGCCCGGGGCACCCGGGTCGGGGAGGTCCTGCGCCCCCTCGTCCTGCCGGTCCTCCCGCTCCTGGCCGTCGTCGTCGCCCTGCTCCTCCTGCGCGGAGGCGGCGTCGGCGTCGTCGCGGCCCGAGTTCCACGGCAGCGGCAGCCCGGAGCCGCTGAGCAGCGTCAGCACCACGACCAGCAGCACCGCCAGCACCACCGCGACCGCGGCGGTCACCGCCACCCACTTCATCCGGTTCCGGGCCGGCTGCAGCGGGCGGTGCGGCGGTGGCGGCGCCGGGGGCACGTAGGGCTGGGCCTGCTGCTCCTGCGGGGGCAGCGGGATCGGACCGGTCTGCTGCGGGCCGGGAGGCCCGTGCGGCCCCTGCGGGGGCGGCGGCGGACCCTGCCGGGCGAACTGGCCGGTCTGCCCCGCCGGCGCCTGCTGGGCCACGCCCGCCGGACGCTGGACCGGCTGGCTGGTGTGCGGCCCCTGCGGGGGCGGCGGCGGCCCCTGCGGCCCCTGCAGCCCCTGTGGGCCCTGTTGCGGTCCGCCCGGGTGCGGCCCGGGCGGGCCCGCCGGGGGGCCGCCCGGCGGCGGGTAGGGGCCGGGCCCCGGCGGCGGCCCCTGCGGGGGCGGGCCGGGGTGCGCCATGCCGCCGTTGGTCATGTTCGGGTTGGGGCCCGGGCCCAGGGGCGGCAGCGGCGGCCCCGGGGGCATCGGCGGCAGGTTGGGCCGCCACGACTGGTGCAGGGCGTGGCTGACCATGTCGTTGGGGTCGTTGGTGCCGGCGCCGCCGGTGTCCTCGCCCCCGGCCAGCTCCAGCAGCAGGTCCTGCGCCTTGGGGCGGCGCTCGGGCTCCTTGGCCAGCGCGCGGGCCACCAGGCGGTCCAGAGGGCTGTCGAGGTCGCCGATCTGCGGCTCGGCGAAGAGCACCCGCTTGCCGAGGGTCATGGCGTCGCCGTTGCCGAAGGGGTGCGTCCCGTTCCCCGCGAAGGCGACCAGGCACCCCCAGGCGAAGATGTCGGCGGCGGTGGTCACCTTCTCTTCGAGCAGCTGCTCGGGGGCCATCCAACCGGGACTGCCCATGACGATGCCGGTCTGGGTGTGGTTGGTGGAGGTGTTGATCGCCCGCGCGATGCCGAAGTCGATCACCCGCGGCCCCGACAGGGAGAGCAGCACGTTGGCGGGCTTGAGGTCGCGGTGGACCAGCCCGGCCCGGTGGATGGCGGCCAGGGCGGCGGCCACCCCGAGGGCGAAGCCGTGCAGGGTGCTGGAGTCCAGCGGGCCGTGCTGGGAGATGTGCTCGGCCAGGGCGGTCCCCGAGATGTACTCGGTGACCATGTAGGGCCGGTTCTCGAAGGTCCCGTGGTCCAGGATCTTGGCCGTGCAGAAGGAGGCGACCCGCCGGGCGTTCTCCATCTCGTCGTGGAAGCGGGCCCGGGTGGCCTCGTCGAAGGCCAGCTCCGGCCGGATCACCTTGATCGCGACTTGGGCACCCTTCTCAGGGGCGCGGCCCAGGTAGACCGTGCCCATTCCTCCGCTGCCCAGCCGTCCGGCCAGCACATAGGGACCGATGGTCGCCGGATCTCCGGCGGCCAGCGGTTCCAGGTCCTTTGGGAGCCCATCCGACGGCAAGCGACCCTCCCCGACGGTGTCCACACTCCGTCCGGCCCCAAGGTAGCGGGGATCTCGGCCCTATACCCACCCGCGCAGGCCAGAGCGGCCCGGAGCCGATCACTCCGAGTGACCTGTGCGCATGGGGTCGTGAGGCACCGCCCCGTGTTCCGGGGCGCGTGCGGGGCGATCTGGGCCCCGCTTCGGCGTCCGGGCTCACTGGCAGGGGGGTTCCTTTATGATCTAGGGCTCATGACCGCTGATACCGCCGTGACCGTAAGGGCGCCCGCGAAGGTCAACCTGCAGCTGGCGGTGGGACCGGTACGCGAGGATGGATACCACGATCTCGTGAACGTCTTCCACGCTGTCTCACTGTTCGACGAGGTTACCGTCCGATGGGCCCGGCCCGACCCGGCAGGGGCCGCTCCCGGCCGGATCCGCGTGCGCGCGGCCGCCGAAGGCCTGGACGCGCACCTGGCCGAGGTGCCGCTCGACGGGACCAACCTGGCGGCCCGGGCGGCCCGCCTGGTGGCCCGGGAGGCCGGCCTGGACGAGGAGCGGTCGCGCGTGGACATCCGGATCGACAAGGCGATCCCGGTGGCGGGCGGCATGGCCGGGGGCAGCGCCGACGCGGCGGCCGCCCTGCTCGCCTGCGACGCGCTGTTCGGCGCCGGGCTGGACGCGGAGGCGCTCCGCCGCCTCGCCGCCGACCTGGGCAGCGACGTCCCGTTCCCGCTGCTGGGCAGGACCGCGGTGGGCACCGGGCGCGGCGAGGTGCTGGAGCCCTTGGCGGCTCCGGGGCGCTTCCACTGGGTGTTCGCGCTGTCCGCGCGCGGCCTGTCCACCCCGGCGGTGTTCGCCGAGTACGACCGGCTCCGCCCGGACGCGCCTGAGCCCCGCGGAGACGACGCTCTGGTGCAGGCCCTGGGCGACGGCGACCCCGCGGCCCTCGCCGGGGCCCTCAGCAACGATCTGGAGCGGGCGGCGCTGTCCCTGCGCCCGGACCTGGACCGCACCGTTCGGGCGGGGCGCGACGCGGGAGCGCTCGCGGGCATCGTCTCGGGCTCCGGGCCCACGTGCGCGTTCCTGGCCGCCGACGCGCACGCGGCGGAGGAGGTGGCCCGGTCCCTGGAGGAGTCCGGCGCCTGTGAGCGCGCCCTGACCGCCCACGGCGACGTCCCGGGGGCACGGATCGTCGAGGGCGCCGAGAAGGGCGCGGAGGGCGCACCGGCGGGCCGCTGACGGCCCGCGGTCCCACGGGTCAGAGTCCGCCCTCCCGGGCGGGCTTGAGCCCCGGGGCCCCCGGCCCCTGAGACGCCAGCACGTCGTCGTGGTTGTTCAGGTGGCAGTCCTTCAGGGACAGGCAGCCGCACCCGATGCACGACGTCAGGCGGTCCCTGAGGCGCTGCAGCGCGTCGATCCGGGCGTCCAGCTCGGTCCGCCACTCCTCGGAGAGCCGCGTCCAGTCGCCCACGGTCGGGGTGCGGCTGTCGGGCAGGGTGCTCAGCGCCTCCTGGATCTGCGACAGCGACAGCCCCACCCGCTGCGCCGTGGAGATGAACGCCAGGCGCCGCAGCGTGTTGCGGTGGTAGCGGCGCTGGTTGCCCGATGTCCTCTCCGACTGGATCAGGCCCCGCTCCTCGTAGAAGCGGAGCGTGGTGCGGGCGATCCCGCTGCGCTCGGAGATCTGGCCGATGGTCAGCCTGACCGGCAAGTGAGCCATGTCACATCCCTGTGTGCGTCGACGGCGGTCGTGGACGGTTGACCTCAAGTTAACTCGAGCTTACAGACTGAGCGCCATGACGACGACAGCACTCAGCCGGTACGCCGACCTCCCCGCGCTGGTCGGCCTCATGACCGGGGACGAGAAGCACCGCGCGGCCGCCGAGTCCACGCTGGACGTGCTCTGGGTCCTCTACGACCGCGTCCTGCGCGTCTCGCCGGAGACCGCCGACCACCCCGACCGCGACCGCTTCCTGCTCTCCAAGGGGCACGGCCCCGCCGCCTACTACGCCGTCCTCGCCGCGAAGGGCTTCCTGAGCGTGGCCGACCTGCGCGCCTGGACCGCCTTCGACTCCCCGCTGGGCCACCACCCCGACCGGGTCCTGGTCCCCGGCGCCGAGATCGGCAGCGGCTCGCTCGGCCACGGCCTGGGCCTGGGCGTCGGCACCGCCCTCGGGCTGCGCGCCCGGGGCCGCACCGGGCCCCGCGTGGTGGTGCTGGTCGGCGACGCCGAGCTCGACGAGGGCAGCAACCACGAGGCCATCGCCGCCGCCGCGCGGCTGGGCCTGGGCGCGGTCACCGCCGTCGTGATCGACAACCGGTCGGCCAGCCACGGCTGGCCCGGCGGCATCGCCGCCCGGTTCGAGCAGGAGGGCTGGTCCGCGCAGACCGTGTGGGGCCGCGACCACGACGCCCTGGAGGCCGCCTTCGCGGTCCGCGACCCCCGTACCCCGCACGCCGTGATCGCCCGCGTCCAGCCCAAGGAGTGAGGAACATGACCGCCACCGTCGAGACCGCCCGCACCGACACCCGCACCGACACCCGTACCGACACCCGTACCGCCGGGCGCGCCGCCCGGCCCGGGGCCGTCGTCCCGCAGCCGATGCGCGACGCCTTCGCCCGGGCCGTCGACGAGGCCATGGACACCGACCCGCGGATCGCCGTGGTCCTGGCCGACATCTCCACCGACCGCTTCGCCGGTGCGGCGGCCCGCCACCCCGGACGGGTCGTCAACGTCGGCATCCGCGAACAGCTCCAGATCGGCGTCGCCGGCGGGCTGGCCCTGACCGGCGCGCGCCCGGTCGTGCACACCTTCTCCTCGTTCCTCGTGGAGCGCCCCTTCGAGCAGGTCAAACTCGACCTGGGCCACCAGGGGGCCGGCGCCGTGCTGGCCGGTATCGGCGCCTCCTACGACTACGCCGGGGCCGGGCGCACCCACATGGCCCCGGGCGACGTCGCGCTGCTGGACACGCTGCCCGGCTGGACCGTGCACGTGCCCGGCCACGCCGAGGAGGCCGACCGCCTGGTGCGCGCCTCCCTGCCCGGCGACGACCGCGTCTACGTCCGCCTCAGCGAGTACGGGAACGCGGCCCCCGGGCCGGTCGGCTCCGGGCTGGTCCCGGTGCGCACCGGATCGCCCCGCTCGGCCGGGGTCGTGGTCGCGGTCGGGCCGATGCTGGACCGGGTCCTGGCCGCCACGGAGGGGCTGGACGTGACCGTCGCCTACACCGCCACCCCGCGCCCCTTCGACCGCGCCGGACTGAACCGCCTGGTCGCCGCCGCCGGCGGCGCGGACGTCCTGCTGGTCGAGCCCTACCTGGCGGGGACCTCGGCGCACGAGGTCGCCGCGGCCCTGGAGGACCGGCGCCACCGCCAGCGCGCGCTCGGCGTCTCCCGCGAGGCCGAACTGCGCAAGTACGGGAGCCCGGCCGACCACGACCGCGCCCACGGCCTGGACGTGGAGGGCATCGCGCGCTCCGCCCGCGACTTCTTCCTGCTCTGAAGGGCCCGCGGCGGTGCGGAACGGGACGGGCGCCGACCCGCGATCGGAGGGGCCGGCGCCCGAGGTGTGTCATTCCACTGGGGCGGAGCCCACAGAATGGGAAGACGATGAACCTCGTCAATCTTCAGGAAGTCTCGCTCGCCTTCGGCCCGCTCGTCCTGCTGGACGGTGTCTCGCTCGGGATCGACGAGGGCGACCGGATCGGCGTCGTCGGCCGCAACGGCGGCGGCAAGTCGACCCTGGTCTCCGTCCTCGCCCAGTCCACCGAGCCCGACTCCGGCCGCGTGATCCACAACCGCGGGCTCCGGGTGGGCTTCCTGCACCAGCGCGACAGCTTTCCCGAGACCACCGTCGGCGCCTTCGTCCTGGGCGACCGCGCCGAACACGAGTGGGCCGGCGATCCGCGCGTCCGCGACGTGCTGCGCGGCCTGCTCGGCGGGTGGGACCTGGGCGCCGGGATGTCCACCCTGTCCGGCGGCGAGCGCCGCCGTGCCGCCCTGGCCCGCCTGCTCACCGCCGAGCACGACCTGATCGTGCTGGACGAGCCCACCAACCACCTCGACATCGAGGGCATCGCCTGGCTGGCCGACCACCTCAACGCGCGCAAGGAGGCGCTGGTGGTGGTCACCCACGACCGGTGGTTCCTGGACGCGGTGACCAACCGCACCTGGGAGGTGGTGGACGGCCGGGTCGAGCGCTACGAGGGCGGGTACGCCGCCTACGTGCTGGCCAAGGCCGAGCGCGAGCGGCTGGCCGCCGCGGCCGAGGAGCGCCGGCAGAACCTGATGCGCAAGGAGCTGGCCTGGCTGCGGCGCGGTCCCCAGGCGCGCTCCTCCAAGCCCAAGTTCCGGGTGGACGCCGCCAACGCGCTCATCGCCGACGTCCCCCCGCTGCGCAACACGGTGGAACTGGTCACCTTCGCCAGCGCGCGGCTGGGCAAGACCGTCATCGACCTGGAGAACGTGCGCCTGGAGGCCGGGGAGCACACCCTTCTGGAGGACCTGACCTGGCAGCTGGGCCCGGGCGACCGGATCGGGCTGGTCGGGGTGAACGGCGCCGGCAAGTCCAGCCTGCTGCGCCTGCTGGCCGACGAGCGCGCGGCCGACGCCGGCCGGGTGCGCCGCGGCCGCACGGTCAAGCTCGCCCACCTGTCGCAGAACCTGGCCGAACTGGACCCCGCGACGCGCCCGCTGGAGGCGGTCAACGAGGTCCGCCAGTTCGTGACCATCGGCAAACGCGAGTACACGGCCGGGCAGATGCTGGAGCGCTTCGGTTTCCGGGGCGACCGCCAGTGGACGCCTATCGGCGACCTGTCCGGCGGTGAGCGGCGCCGCCTCCAGCTGCTGTGCCTGCTCATGGACGAGCCCAACGTGCTGCTGCTGGACGAGCCCACCAACGACCTCGACATCGAGACCCTGAACGAGCTCGAGGACCTCCTCGACGGCTGGCCCGGCTCGCTGGTGGTGGTCAGCCACGACCGCTACTTCCTGGAGCGCGTCACCGACCGCACGCTGGCCCTGATGGGCGACCGGTCGCTGGCCTTCCTGCCCGGGGGCGTGGACGAGTACCTGTCCCGGCGCGCGAACCAGGAGGGGAGCGACGCGGTCCCCGGCGTCGCCGAGTCCGGGGGCAAGGGTGCTTCGGAGTCCCGGGAGGGGGCGCCGACGCTCTCGGCGGCCGAGCAGCGCGCGGTGCACAAGGAGATGCAGCGCCTGGAGCGCCGCATGGACCGGATCGGCACGCGTGAGGAGGAGCTGCACGCCCTCATGGCCGAGGCGGCCGAGGACTACACCCGACTGGCCGAACTCGACGCCGAGCTCAAGACCCTCCAGGCCGAGAAGGAGGACCTGGAGGAGCGCTGGCTCGCCGAGGCCGAGCGGATCGGCGAGTAGCGGCCAGCAGGGGGCAGTAGGGCGGCGGACCGAGCGGAGACGGCGGTCGGCCCCGGTGCCGTCCGGGGCCGGCCGCCGCGCGCGCTCGGCGGATCAGGCGCTCTCCACCAACTGCTCGAAGGTCTCGGCGATGTACAGGGCCCCGGCCTGGTTGGTGTGGATGTCGGGGCCGTCCTCGGTGTTGCACATCCAGGTGTAGTCGCAGATGTTCTTCACGTTGGTCGGCATGTCCGCCTCGCCCTCGGCGGGCGCGAAGTTCTCCGACTCGAAGGACTCCTCGACGTCGGCCACCTGGATCCCGGCGTCGCTGTAGGAGGTGCGCAGGACGCCGTTCATCTCCACCAGCACGTCGGTGGCGTAGTCGACCAGCTCGTCCTCCGAGGAGTCGGCTCCCTCGGCCTCCTCTGCCTCCTCGTCGCCGGAGGCCCCGTCACCGCCGTCCGGGCCGTCCGGGCCGTCCGGGGCACCGGCGCCGTCCCCGGACTCCTCCAGCAGCATCGCCGCGAGGAAGGGGTTGTAGTAGGTCATGCCGATGATCTGCACATCGGGACCGGCGGCCGCGCGCAGGCGGGAGGTGATCTCGGGGACCTCCTCCTTCAGGCGGTCCAGGCCCTCGTCGACGCAGGCCCGGTCGACATCGACCTCCGGCGACCCGCCCGTGTCCTCGTCCTCTGCATCCTCCGCGCCCCCGCCGTCTTCGGACGCCCCGCTCCCGCCGCCCAGGTCGACGCAGCCGGTGAAGTTGTTGCCGCCGATGTCCAGGGTCACCAGGTCCACCCGTCCCCGGTTCTCCTCCAGGAAGCGCTCGGCCTGGGCCAGCTGCGTGCCCTCGGTGTACCGCTCGCCGCAGGCCTCCAGCCCGCCGTCCATGAAGGTGGTGGTGTCCTCGCCCCCGCAGCCCATCCGCTCGTGGCGCAAGGAGGGGCGGCCGTCCTTCAGCGTCCGGTACAGCGCGTCGGTGTAGCCGTCGGTGGTCTCCTCGAACCCGCCCTCGCCGTCCGGCTGGACGCCGACGGCGAGCGAGTCGCCCAGCGACAGGTAGTACCGCTCCTCGGCGGCCCCTCCGGACTCCCCGGAGGAGCAGGCGGCCGCTGCCAGGAGGACCGCCGCGGCGAGGGCGGCGCTGCGCGTGATGTGCACGTAGATCTCCGCTCGAATCGGACACGTTCCCTGCGCGCCCCGGCGGCACCCCGGTGAGGGGGACGGGTACCGCCCGGTAACAAGAGTGTCCGAAACGCGGTCATTCGTCGAGGGGGGAGAGCAGCGAGCGCAGCAGCGCGGCCAGCGCCCGCCGCTCCTGCGGCGGCATCGGCTCCAGGATCGACTCCTCGTAGCCGAGCAGGGCCTCCAGGGCGGCGTCCACCCGTTCGCGCCCCTCGTCGGTCAGGCGCACCAGCACGCCCCGCTTGTCGGCGGGGTCGGGCCGCCGCCGCACCAGGCCGGCCGCGGCCAGCCGGTCGATGCGGTTGGTCATGGTCCCCGAGGTCACCAGGGTGGCGCGCAGCAGCCGCCCCGGGCTCAGCTCGTAGGGGGACCCGGAGCGGCGGAGCTCGGCGAGCACGTCGAACTCCCACGGCTCCAGGCCGTGGTCGGTGAAGACCGCGCGCCGGGCCCGGTCCAGGTGGCGCGCGAGCCGCGAGACGCGGCTGAGCACCTGCAGCGGCGCCACGTCGAGGTCGGGGCGCTCCGCACGCCACGCCTCGACCAGCCCGTCGACCTCATCACGCATGAGCACACCCTATCTCTCGATATCAAGATAGTGTGCCCGACACGGCGCGGGGCGACCGGCCCCCGGAACACGCCCTAGCGTTCCGGCCGCTTGCGGTCGACCGACTCCAGGGAGGGCTTGGGCTCCAGCGCCGACAGCCCGTTCCAGGCCAGGTTCACCAGGTGCGCGGCGACCACCTCGCGCTTGGGCTTGCGCACCTCCAGCCACCACTGGCCGGTCAGCGCCACCATGCCCACCAGCGACTGGGCGTACATCGGCGCCAGCTTCGGGTCGTACCCGCGCTCCTTGAACTCGTCGGCCAGGATGTGCTCGACCTGCGTGGCGATGTCGCTGATCAGGCTGGCGAAGCTGCCGGTGCCCGAGGCGGCGTGCGAGTCGCGGGCCAGGATCCGGAAGCCCTGGCTGTTCTCCTCGACGTACTGCAGCAGCGCCAGGGCGGCGTTCTCGATCTTGCCGCGGGCGTGGTCGGAGGTCAGCGACCGGCCGACCATGTCCAGCAGCGTGCGCATCTCGCGGTCCACGACGACGGCGTAGACGCCCTCCTTGCCGCCGAAGTGCTCGTAGACCACGGGCTTGGAGACCCCCGCGCGGGCCGCGATCTCCTCCACGGAGGTCCCGTCGAAGCCGCGCTCGGCGAACAGCTCCCGGCCGATGTCCAGGAGCTGCTCCCGCCGTTCCTTGCCGGTCATCCGCTTCTTGCGGGACCGGCCTTTCGTCTCGCTCACGGCTTCCATGATGGTTCCTGACTTTAGACGCTCACGCGCTTGGCCGCGAGGCGTTCGGCATTGGGCCAGCGGACCTTGGTCGCCCAGCCGGCCTTCTCGAAGAGCCAGATGATCCTGGCGGAGATGTCGACCTGGCCCTTGAGCACACCGTGCCGGGCGCAGGTGGGGTCGGCGTGGTGCAGGTTGTGCCAGGACTCGCCGAAGGAGGGGATGGCCAGCCACCACACGTTCCGGGAGCGGTCGCGGACCTCGAAGTTCTCCTCGCCGATGGTGTGGCAGATGGAGTTGATCGACCACGTCACGTGGTGCAGCAGCGCCACCCGGACCAGTCCGGCCCAGAAGAACGCGGTGAAGGCGCCCCACCACGACATGGTGACCAGGCCGCCGATGGCCGCCGGCGCGAACAGCGAGAACAGCACCAGCGGAAGGAACAGCCGGTCGACCCGGACGATGTCCTTGTCCCGGAGCAGGTCGGGGGCGAAGCGCTTGGGCGAGGTCTTCTCCTCGCTCAGGAACATCCACGCCATGTGCGCGTAGAACAGCCCCTTGGCGACCGAGCGCCAGTCGTCGCCGAAGCGCCAGGGGGAGTGCGGGTCGCCCTCGGCGTCGGCGTACTTGTGGTGGCGCCGGTGGTCGGCCACCCACTTGATGACGCTGCCCTCGATGGCCAGGCTGCCGGCCACCGCCAGTGCGATCCGCAGCCCGCGGTTGGCCTTGAAGGAGCCGTGCGTGAAGTGCCGGTGGAACCCGACGGTGATGCCCAGGCCGGACACGAGGTAGAAGGCGGCGCCGATGCCCAGGTCGAGCGGGGTGAGCCCCCATCCCCAGGCGAACGGGACCGCGGCGACCAGGGCCAACAGCGGGACCAGCACGAAGAGGAAGACGGTGAACCGCTGGGCGCGGCTGGTGCCCTCCGGGTCGAGTTCGGGCTCGGGCGCGCGCTTGGGCGCCCCGGTCCCCCCGGTGACGCCTTCGGTGACTACTGCGGTCATCTCTCTCCACCTGCGTTCTCGTGACGGCCGTGCGGGGCGTTGCGTTCTGCGCGGACGTGCGCGGATCCGCGCACGTCCCCGCCGCCCGACCGCCCGGCGATCGCGTCGGAAACCTATACCTACGTAACCGTAACCTACGTGGCCGTAGGTTGCGCAAGGGTGCGCGCCGATCCGGTGCGCCGGGGTGCGGGCGGCCGCCGCCGCGGGGGTGCGCGGGGGATTCGGGATGACCGGATGTCGGGGAGCGGCTATCGTGAGTCCCGGAGGCGCGTGCTCGGCCGCGCCGCCGACCGTCCCGGGTGGTGTAATGGCAGCACTGCGGTTTTTGGTGCCGTTTGTCCAGGTTCGAGTCCTGGCCCGGGAGCCCGTCCCCGTCCGTCCCCTCCGTCGCGCGCAGGGCCGCGCGGCGGCCCGGATGCCGCCGCCGGCCGCCCGGTAACCGATCTCACACGCGCGCCGCGCGCCCCGCCGGCCGGGGGGCCGCCGCCCGAGCGCGCCGGGGTGCGCCCCCGAGGCCCCCGACCGCCGCATGTATCCTTCCCCTGTCGGCCCCTGATCCCGTTCCGTTCGCGTGCGCGCAGGGCGATGTTCAGCCTCGCCGACAGGTCACGTCGGCCGCGCGGGGGCCTACCCGCCCGGCAGCGTCGACGCGACGACGCATCCGATACCGCCAGCGACATGAGGAGTCTCCGCCCGTGAGCGTGAGCCGTCCGGCTGCCGTCATCGTCCTCGCGGCGGGCGAGGGCACCCGAATGAAGTCCCGGATTCCCAAGGTCCTGCACGAGATCTGCGGGCGGGCCATGCTGGGCCACGTCCTGGCCGCCTCCGACGAGCTCGGCCCCGAGCGGACCGTCGTCGTCGTCGGCCACGGCCGCGAGCGCGTCGGCGCCTATGTCAAGGAGGCCGCGCCGGAGGTGTCCACCGCGGTGCAGGCCGAGCAGAACGGCACCGGCCACGCCGTGCGCGTGGCGGTCGAGGAGCTCCGCGACCAGGGCGCCTCGCTGTCCGGCACCGTGGTGCTGGCCTACGGCGACACCCCGCTGCTGCGCGGCGCCACCCTGAGCGGCCTGGTCGAGGCGCACGAGGCGGCCGGCAACGCCGTCACCGTGCTCTCGGCCGAGGTGCCCGACCCGGCCGGCTACGGCCGCGTGGTGCGCGACGCCGACGGGGTCTTCACCGAGATCGTCGAGCACGCCGACGCCACCGAGGAGCAGCGCGCCGTCGACGAGATCAACTCCGGCATGTACGCCTTCGACGGGGCGCTGCTGGCCGAGGTCGTGCACCGGCTGTCCACCGACAACGCCAAGGGCGAGGAGTACATCACCGACGCCGTGGCGATCCTGCGCGGCGACGGCCACCGGGTCGGCGCGGCCCCGGCCGCCGACTGGGTGGAGATCCAGGGGGTCAACGACCGGGCGCAGCTGGCCGAGGCGCGCCGCCTGCTCAACGACCGCCTGCTCGGCGACCTCATGCGCGCCGGCGCGACCGTGGTCGACCCCGCCTCCACCTGGGTCGACGTCCAGGTCGAGCTGGGCCGCGACGTGGTGGTCGAGCCGCAGGTGCGGCTGCGCGGCTCCACCCGGGTCGGCGAGGGCGCCCAGGTGGGCCCGGGCACCACGCTCACCGACACGCTGGTCGGCGAGGAGGCGGTGGTCCGCGAGACCTACGCCGAGCGGGCCGAGATCGGCCCCGGCGCCACCGTCGGCCCCTTCGCCTACCTCCGCCCTGGGGCGGTGCTGCGCGAGAGCGCCAAGGCCGGCACGTTCGTCGAGGTGAAGAACTCCACCGTCGGCCCCGGCTCCAAGGTCCCGCATCTGACCTACGTCGGCGATGCCGACATCGGCGAGGGCGTCAACGTCGGCGCCTCGTCGGTGTTCGTCAACTACGACGGCGTCGACAAGCACCGGACCACCATCGGCGACCACGCGCGCACCGGAAGCGACAACATGTTCGTCGCCCCGGTCGAGGTGGGGCCGGGCGCCTACACCGGCGCCGGAACGGTGGTCCGCGAAGACGTCCCGCCCGGCGCGCTGGCGGTCTCCGCCGGCGCGCAGCGCAACATCGACGGGTGGGTGCAGCGGAAGCGCCCGGGGACCGCCGCGGCCGAGGCCGCCGAGCGCGCGCTCCGGGACGCCGAGATCCGCGACGAAGGCGCCGGCAAAGGCGAATGACACAGTGTCTGTGGGGGATCTGAGAAGTGACCGGCATTAAGGCCGCGGGTCAGAAGAAGCTGATGCTCTTCTCCGGGCGCACGCACCCGGAGCTCGCCGAGCAAGTGGCCGAGCAGCTGGGCATCCAGGTGGTTCCGACGAGGTTCCAGGACTTCGCCAACGGCGAGATGTACGTCCGCTACCTGGAATCGGCCCGCGGGTGCGACGCGTTCGTGCTCCAGTGCCACTCCGACCCGATCAACGAGTCCATCATGGAGCAGCTCATCATGGTGGACGCGCTCAAGCGGGCCTCGGCCAAGCGCATCACGGTGATCACGCCCTTCCTGGGCTACGCCCGCCAGGACAAGAAGCACCTGGGCCGCGAGCCGATCACCGCCCGCCTGATGACCGACCTGTTCGCCACCGCGGGGGCGAACCGGCTCATGGCGGTCGACCTGCACACCGACCAGATCCAGGGCTTCTTCAACGGACCGGTGGACCACCTGTTCGCGCTGCCGCTGCTGGCCGACTACATCAAGGGCCGGGTGGACAGCACCGAGGCCACCGTGGTCTCGCCGGACGCCGGCCGGGTGCGCACCGCCGACCGCTGGGCCGACCGCCTGGGCCTGCCGCTGGCCATCATCCACAAGCGGCGCGACCCCGAGGTCGCCAACGAGGTGAAGGTGCACGAGGTCGTCGGCGAGGTCAAGGGCCGCACCTGCATCCTGGTCGACGACATGATCGACACCGCCGGCACCATCGTCAAGGCGGCCGACGCCCTGTACGAGCAGGGCGCCAGCAACGTCATCGCCGCCGCCACGCACGGCGTGCTCAGCGGCCCGGCCGCCGAACGGCTGCAGAACTCGCGCATCTCCGAGGTGGTCATCACCAACTCGCTCCCGGTGCCCAAGGAGCGCGCCTTCGACAAGCTGACCCAGCTGTCGATCGCGCCGCTTCTGGCCAGGGCGATCAACGAGGTGTTCAGCGACGGGTCGGTCACCAGCCTCTTCGAGGGCTGACCGGCCCGGCCCGGGGAGGGCCGGCCCCTCCCCGGGTACCGGCGTGTACGGAAGACGTCGGACGAGGCATTAGACTGGACCGAGTGTCCCCGTGTCCCCGTGTCCGCGGGGTTCCACTGCGGCCACCGGGCCGATGCCGCGTGGTCGCCGTGCCCGGGCGCGGCGCGCTTCGGCGTCTCCGCCTGCCTGCGGGACCGATCCCGTGCAGTTCTCCCGTGTCCCGCGGGAGTCGTTTCAGAGAAGTCGTGTTCCCCGCATCCTGCGGGGACGAACCTCCGAGGAGTTTTGTCGTGTCCGAGGTACGCATCGCTGCCGAGCCGCGCACGGAATTCGGCAAGGGCGCCGCACGCCGCGCCCGCCGCGCGGGTAAGGTGCCGGCCGTCCTCTACGGCCACGGCACCGAGCCCCGCCACATCACCCTTCCGGGCCACGACCTGATGCTCGCGCTCAAGACCCCGAACGCGCTGCTGCGCGTCGACGGGGTCGAGGGCCGGGAGAACCTGGTCCTGCCCAAGAGCGTGCAGCGCGACCCGATCAAGGGCTTCCTTGAGCACGTCGACCTGCTCGTGGTCAAGAAGGGCGAGAAGGTCAACGTCGAGATCGCGGTCAACCTGACCGGCGATGTCGCCCACGGCGCCTCGGTCTACCAGGACCTGTCCACCATCGAGGTCGCCGCCGATGCCACCCGCATCCCCGAGGGCGTCGAGTTCTCGGTGCAGGGCATGGAGGACGGCTCCCACATCACCGCCGGCCAGATCACGCTGCCGGCCGGTGTGGAGCTGGTCACCGACCCCGAGGCCTGGGTCGCCTCGGTCTCCGCCGACCAGGCCTCCGAGGAGGAGTCCGAGGGCGGGGCCGAGGACGAGGGCGAGTCCGCCGCCTCCGAGTCCGCCGAGTAGTCGGCCCTGTCGACACCGATGGGCATGGGTCCGGTGCGCGGCCTCCTGGAGCGTCTGCTCGGGGGCCGCGCACCGGCTGTTTCCGGAGCCGGCGCCGGTGCGTCCGGCGCGGGCGACGACGGGGGACGGGGCGTGGCCGAGAGCGAGCGCTGGCTGGTGGTGGGGCTGGGCAACCCCGGTCCCAAGTACGCCGGGAACCGGCACAACGTGGGCTTCATGGTGGTGGACGAGCTCGCCGAGCGCGGCGGCCACCGCTGGAAGGCGCACAAGGCCCACGCCGACGTGGCCGAGGGGCGCCTGGCGGGCGTGCCCGCGGTGCTCGCCAAGCCGCGCAGCTACATGAACCTCTCCGGCGGCCCGGTGGTCGGGCTGAGCCGGTTCTACAAGGTCCCGATGGAGCGGATCGTCGTCGTCCACGACGACATGGACATCGCCTTCGGGGCGCTCAAGCTCAAGCGGGGCGGCGGCGCCGGCGGCCACAACGGGCTGCGGTCGCTCACCTCGTCCCTCTCCGGCCCCGACTACCTGCGCGTGCGGGTGGGCGTGGGGCGCCCGCCGGGGCGCATGGACCCGGCGGCCTACGTGCTCAAGGACTTCTCCTCCACCGAGCGCAAGGACCTGCCCCTGGAGGTGGACCGCGCCGCCGACGCCGTGGAGGCGGTCGTGGCCGAGGGCCTGGAGCGGGCCCAGAACACTTTCCACACCTCCGCCTGAGCGGCGCCCCGTCGCTCCGGCGGAAAGGACCCGGCCCCGGGCCGGGTTTTTTCTTTACCCGATTAGGTCACGTCACGCGACTGAATGAACACTCTTGGCTACTGTTGGCCCATCAGGGAAGAGATTTCGCGCCTGCCGATACCCCGCTCACGCCGGTCCGGTTCGGCCGGATCCACGGTCGGCGGCGCGGCCGTCGCGAGGGGAGGGGACTATGGCGGTGGCCCTCGACGTGCGCAGCGGGGCCGGTGAGCGCAGGGTCGAACGCGCCCCGGCCGCCTGGGTGCGCGGGTACACCCGCGGCCTGGTGGCGCTGGACGCCGCGGCGGCCGGAACGGCCGGAACCGTCACCCACCAGCTGCACTTCCAGGGGGAGGTGCACACGCCCGCCGCCGCGGCGCACGCCGGGCTGTCGCTGGCCCTGCCGGTGCTGTGGGTGGTCTCGGCCGCCCTGGCCGGGGGCTATGCCCGCCGCTTCCTGGGGGTGGGCACCGAGGAGTTCCGCCGGGTGCTGGCCGCCGGGGTGGTGCTGACGGCGGCCGTGGCCATCGCCGGGTTCGCCGCGGTGCCCGCCCTGGCCCGCGGGTACGTCCTGGTGGCGCTGCCGGCCACGGTGGCGGCGGCGCTGGTGCTGCGCTACGGCTGGCGCAAGCGGCTGCACCGGATGCGCCGCGCCGGGCGGTGCATGGGCGGGGTGGTCGTGGTGGGCCACCGCGAGGCCGCCGCCGGGCTGGTGCGCCAGCTGCGCCGCGAGCCCTACCACGGCATGCGGGTGGTGGGGGCGTGCCTGCCCGACGGGCGCTCGGGCGCCGGGCCGGACGCGGTCGACGGGGTGCCGGTGCTCGGCGGCTTCCGGGACGCGGCCGAGGCGGCCGAGGCGGTGGGCGCCGAGGCGGTGGCGGTGCTGGCCTGTCCGGAGATGGACGGCATCGAGCTGCGCCGGCTGGCCTGGGCGCTGGAGAAGTGCGGAACCGACCTGACCGTGGCCCCGGCGCTGATGGAGGTGGCCGGGCCGCGCACCACGATCCGCGCGGTGGCCGGACTGCCGCTGCTGCACGTGGAGCACCCCGAGCTGGAGGGCGCCCGCCGGGTGGTCAAGGGGCTGTTCGACCGGGTCGCCGCAGGGGCGGCGCTGCTGCTGCTGTCCCCGCTGTTCGCGGTGCTGGCGGTGGCGATCCGGGCCGGGGACGGCGGACCGGTCTTCTTCCGCCAGACGCGCGTGGGCAAGGACGGGGTCCGCTTCCCTCTGGTGAAGTTCCGTACCATGGTTCCGGCGGCCGAGGAGATGAAGGGCGGTCTGCTCGGCGCCAACGAGCACGACGGTGTGCTGTTCAAGATGCGCGCGGACCCCCGCGTGACGTCGGTCGGGGCCTGGCTGCGCCGCTACTCCCTGGACGAGCTTCCCCAGCTCGTCAACGTGGTGCGCGGCGAGATGTCGCTGGTCGGGCCGCGGCCGCCGCTTCCCGAGGAGGTCGCGCGCTACGGGCGCGACGTGCGCAGGCGGCTGGTGGTGAAACCGGGGATGACCGGTCTGTGGCAGGTGAGCGGGCGTTCCGACCTCTCCTGGGAGGAATCGGTCCGCTTGGACCTGCGTTACGTGGAAAACTGGTCGCTGACCCTGGACGTGCAGATTCTCTGGAAGACGTGGTCAGCGGTGATCCGCGGAGCGGGAGCGTACTGAGGCCGGTGAGCAGCATCCGAAACGATCATGAAGTCGCACGGGACCTGGCGGGCGAGGCGGGGCAGCAGCTGCTCCGGCTGCGCGCCCGGCACGGGTTCGAGGAGCCCGACGTCCTGCGCACCCTGGGCGACCGTACATCGCACGAGTTCCTCTTCTCCGCGCTGGGGCGGCTGCGCCCCAGCGACGCGGTGCTCTCGGAGGAGGGGGTGGACGATCCGGCACGGCTGAGCGCGCGGCGGGTGTGGATCATCGACCCGCTGGACGGGACCCGGGAGTTCGCCGAGGCGGGCCGGACCGACTGGGCCGTGCACGTGGCCCTGTGGGAGAACGGGCGGCTGGCCGCCGGGGCGGTGGCGCTGCCCGCCCAGGGGTCCACGCTCTCCACCGCCGAGCCGCCGTGGCTGCCCGGCGAGCGGCCCAGCGGCCAGCGGCTGCGGATCACCGCCAGCCGCTCGCGGCCCCCGGAGTTCGTGCAGAAGATGGCCACCGCGCTGGGCGCGGAGATCCTGCCGATGGGGTCGGCGGGGGCCAAGATCTGCGCGGTGCTGCTGGGCATGGCCGACCTGTACGTGCACGCCGGCGGCCAGTTCGAGTGGGACAGCGCGGCGCCGGTCGCCGTGGCGCACGCGGCCGGGCTGCACGCCTCCCGGATCGACGGCTCCGCCCTGGAGTACAACGCGCTCGACCCGTCGCTGCCAGATATCCTTGTATGTCGACCGGAATTGTCGGGTATGTTGTTGGGGAGCATCCGCGACGTGGCGGATCTGGACGGGGCGGGCCCCCAGGCGGCCGGTTAGGCCGGCCGGGCCGCGGTCCGCCGTCGGACTTCACGGGAGCGAGGCGCAGGACATGGGCACGGCAGCGGAGCTTGGACGGTACCGGCTCTCCCAACTGGACCACCTCGAAGCCGAGGCCGTCTTCATCATGCGCGAGGTCGCCGCCGAGTTCGAGCGCCCGGTCCTGCTCTTCTCCGGCGGCAAGGACTCCCTCGTGCTGCTCCGCCTGGCCGAGAAGGCGTTCTGGCCCGGCCGGGTGCCCTTCCCGGTGATGCACGTCGACACCGGGCACAACTTCCCCGAGGTGATGGAGTTCCGCGACCGCCGCCTGGCCCAGGCCGGGATGGAGCTGGTCGTGGCCTCCGTCCAGGACCAGATCGACCAGGGCAAGGTCACCGAGCCCACCGGGCGCTGGGCCAGCCGCAACCGGCTGCAGACCGCCGCCCTGCTGGAGGCCATCGAGGAGCACGGTTTCGACGCGGCCTTCGGCGGGGCCCGCCGGGACGAGGAGAAGGCCCGCGCCAAGGAGCGCGTCTTCTCCTTCCGGGACGAGTTCGGCCAGTGGGACCCCAAGGCCCAGCGCCCCGAGCTGTGGAACCTGTTCAACACCCGGATCGACCGCGGCGAGCACATCCGGGTCTTCCCCATCTCCAACTGGACCGAGCTGGACGTGTGGGACTACATCCGGCGCGAGCAGCTGGAGCTGCCCTCCATCTACCACGCGCACCGGCGCCCGGTCTTCGAGCGCGACGGCATCCTGCTCGCCGACGGCCCCTTCATCAACCGCGACGAGGGCGAAGAGGTCTTCGAGGCGACCGTGCGCTACCGCACGGTCGGCGACATGACCTGCACCGGAGCGGTCCGCTCCACCGCCACCGAGATCGACGACATCATCGCCGAGATCGCCGCGACGCGCATCACCGAGCGCGGACAGACCCGCGCCGACGACCGCGCCAGCGAGGCGGCCATGGAGGACCGCAAGCGCGAAGGCTACTTCTGACCGGCCCCACCCGCACCGAACCCTTCCCGAGGAATGCGCGCACCATGACCAACGACATCCTGCGGTTCGCCACGGCCGGGTCCGTCGACGACGGCAAGAGCACCCTCATCGGCCGCCTGCTCTACGACTCCAAGTCCATCTTCGAGGACCAGCTCGACTCGGTGGAGCGCACCAGCCGCGGCCGGGGCGAGGAGCAGACCAACCTGGCGCTGCTCACCGACGGCCTGCGCGCCGAGCGCGAGCAGGGCATCACCATCGACGTCGCCTACCGGTACTTCGCCACCCCCCGGCGCACCTTCATCATCGCCGACACCCCCGGGCACATCCAGTACACCCGCAACATGGTCACCGGCGCCTCCACGGCCGACCTGGCGGTGATCCTGGTCGACGCCCGCAAGGGGCTGCAGGAGCAGAGCCGCCGGCACGCCTTCCTGGCGACCCTGCTGCAGGTGCCGCACCTGGTGGTGGCGGTCAACAAGATGGACCTGGTGGACTACTCCCAGGAGCGGTTCGAGCAGATCCGCGCCGAGTTCACCGACTTCGCCGCCAAGCTGGACGTCACCGACCTGGCGTTCATCCCCATCTCGGCGCTGCACGGCGACAACGTGGTCGAGCGCTCCATGGAGATGCCCTGGTACGAGGGCACCTCGCTGCTGCACCACCTGGAGAACGTGCACATCGCCTCGGACCGCAACCTCATCGACGCGCGGTTCCCGGTCCAGTACGTGGTGCGCCCGCACAAGGCCGACGACCCCGAGCTGCACGACTACCGCGGCTACGCCGGGCAGATGGCCGGCGGGGTGCTGCGCCGCGGCGACGAGGTCGTCCACCTGCCCTCCGGCATCTCCACGCGCGTCTCGCGCATCGTCACCGCCGACGGCGACCTGGAGGAGGCCTTCACCCCGCAGTCGGTGACGGTGCTGCTGGAGGACGACATCGACGTCTCCCGGGGCGACATGATCTGCCGCCCCAACAACCGCCCCGCCCAGGCGCGGGACCTGCAGGCGATGGTCTGCTGGATGTCGGAGTCGCGCACGCTCACCCCGAACTCGAAGCTGCTGCTCAAGCACACCACGCGCACCGCCAAGGTGAAGGTCGGCGAGCTGCTCTACCGGCTGGACGTCAACACCCTGAGCCGGGACGAGGACGCGGGGGAGCTCTCGCTCAACGAGATCGGGCGGGTGGCGCTGCGCGCGGCCCAGCCCCTGTTCGTGGACGAGTACAAGCGCAACCGCATCACCGGCGGGTTCATCCTGGTCGACGAGGGCACCAACGCCACCGTCGGCGCGGGCATGGTGATCGACGCCGACTGATCCGGAACCGCCGCGCCTCCCGGGCGGCACCCGAACCACCTGCGCAAATCACGGAAAGCGAGCGCGGCGTGACGCGTCGTACTAAGGTTGCGCCCCGTGAGCGGATTTCGTCTGGTGTTCGTCGGGGGGATCGGCCGTTCCGGTTCCACGCTCATCGAGCGGCTGCTGGGGGAGGTGCCCGGCGTGTGCTCGATGGGCGAGGTCGTGCACATGTGGCGGCGCAGCCTCGTGGACGACGAGGTGTGCGGGTGCGGTGAGCCCTTCGGCCGCTGCCCGTTCTGGGTGCGGGTGGGCCGGGAGGCGTTCGGCGGCTGGGACCGGGTCGACGCCGCCGAGGTGCTGGAGCTCAAGGCGGCGGTGGACCGGACCCGGTTCGTGCCCGCCCTGCTCTCCGACGACCCGCCGCCGGACCTGGCCGCCCGCGCGGCCCGCTACACCGCCTTCTACGACCGGCTCTACCGGGCGGTGGCGGCGGTCAGCGGGTGCGCCACCGTGGTCGACTCCAGCAAGCACGCCTCGCTGGCGGCCTGCCTGCGGCTGCGCTACGGCGCCCGGATGCGGCTGCTGCACATCGTGCGCGACCCCCGGGCGGTCGCGCACGCCTGGGGCAAGCGGGTCCCCCGGCCGGACGCGCGCCCGACCAGCCCCGAGCAGTACATGGCGCGCTACTCCCCGGCCCGCACCGCGGTGCAGTGGATGGCCCAGAACGGGGTGCTGGCGGCGCTGGAGCGGGGCGGGCTGCCCACGCGCCGGGTGCGCTACGAGGACTTCGCGAGCGACCCGCTGGGGGAGCTGCGCGCCATCGCCGAGTTCGCCGGGTGCGGCGCCCAGGGGCTGCCGCTGGGGGCGGACGGGTCCGCGGAGCTGTCGCCGGCGCACACGGTCTCGGGGAACCCGATGCGCCTGACCTCGGGTCCGGTGCGGGTCCGGGCCGACGTGGGCTGGCGCTCGCAGCTGGCGCCCCCGGCGCGGGTCGCCGTGTCCGCGCTGACCCTCCCGGTTCGGTGGAGATTCGGGTACTGAAAGCGACACGCCCGATTCGATCACCTTTGGTCGTCGATCAGTTGCGTATTGTCATACTCCAGGGTTCTCCCGAGGGGGTTCCAGGGTGACCTGGGAGGGGGCCGATCGTGGAGCGGGAGCGCGGGCGTGCCGGTGCGCTGCGGACGGGGGCGCTGGTGGCGGCATTGCTCGTGGCCACCGCGTCGTGCGAGGAACAGGAGGGGGCTTTCGAGGACTTCGGGCTCGTGGCCCCGGGGTCGCCCGAGCCGGCCGCCCAGGCCTCACAGGAGCCGCCGGGAGGCCTGGTGATCCCTCGGCAGCCGACGCCGTCCCCGAGCCTGTCGCCGAGTCCTTCGCCCAGCCCTTCCCCCCGTCCTTCACCGTCGGGAGTGCCGTCCCCGTCGGCCTCCCCGTCGCCGTCCCTTTCGCCGTCCGCGTCCCCGTCCGTGCCGCCGTCGGCCGGCGGCCTGGAGATCCCGCAGCAGCCGACGCCGTCCCCGAGCCCGTCCCCGAGCCCGTCACCGAGTCCTTCACCGAGCCCGTCCCCGTCGGCGGGCGGCCTGGAGATCCCGCAGCTCCCGACGCCCTCGCCGAGCCCGTCCCCGTCCCCGTCCCCGAGCCCGTCGCCCTCGCCGCTGCCGTCCCCGGAGCCGCCGACACCGTCCCCCACGCCGGCGCCCTCCCCGGAGCCGACGACGTCGCCGGGGGTCCCGCCCGAGCCGCCCGGGGGCGACCCCCGGTGCGACGTGAGCGACATCATGGAGCCCTCCTGCGGCCTGTGGTGGGGCGCCAGCCCCTGGCAGGGCGACCCTGAGCCGCTGGAGGAGGCGGCCGGGCGCAAGCTCGACATCGTCTACACCTGGAACGGCATCGACCAGACGGAGATCCCCACCGACGAGGAGCTGGAGCTCGCCGAGGAGGGGCGGCTGATCCACGCCAACATCGAGGCCAAGCGCTTCAACGTGCGGGACCACCCGACGCAGGAGTACTCCGACATCATCCACGGCCGCTTCGACCGGTCCCTGCGGGCGCAGGCGCGCCGCATCGCCGGCCTGGAGTACCCGGTGTTCGTCACCTTCGACCACGAGGCCGACGCCAACAAGCGCTACCACACCCGCGGGACCCCGGAGGAGTTCGTCCGGGCCTGGCGCCACATCGTCGACCTGTACCGGGAGAACGGTGCGGAGAACGCCGTGTGGGTCTGGAACGTCACCGGCTGGCCGAAGAACCTGCCGCGGCTCCCGGAGCTGTGGCCGGGCAACGACTACGTGGACTGGATCAGCTGGGAGGCCTACAACATGACCGGGTGCGAGCTCATGCCGCACTGGGACCATGTGCTCTCCTTCGAGGACGCGCTCAGCCCGGCCTACGAGTGGATCCAGGAGAACGGCGCCGAGCACGGGATCGACCCCGACAAGCCGGTGATGATCGGTGAGATGGGCACGGTGCCGATCCCGGGGGACCCCAAGGGGACCGCCGAGTGGTACGCCGACATCCCCGAGGTGCTCAAGCGCTACGAGCGGGTGAAGGCCGTGAAGATGTGGGACGGGATGACCGCTCCCACCTGTGATTTCCGGGTCCGGCAGGACGCCTACGCGCAATGGGGGTACGCCCTGGCGGGACGGCATCCGTACGTGGCCGTGCCCGAGCGTGTGAAGGAGATCGTGGAGAAGGCCCTGCAGACCGGTGAGCACCTGCGGACCGTGCAGGACGAGATCCTCGGCCGCCGCCGGGAGGAGTGAGGGCGTCCGCGCAGGACGCGACCGCCCCCGCCGGGTCGGTGCCGGCCGCTGATGTCGGGCCCTTCGCCCCGAACGGCGGACCCTGCCAGGGGGCGCCGGCCGGCCGGTCGCCGTCGATCGTGCCGACGTTGCGGCCCTTGGATCCGAACACCTCGTCGCCCTGCACGTCCAACGGCACGTCGTTCTCGGCGCAGAGGCCGGCCTCCCCGAGCGCGGACCGTGCGCTTCAGCGCTGACGGTGTGCTGCTGACCGGCCGGAATGCCGGTCACCGTGCTCCACGGGTCGCGAGTACGCTGCACCCGGCACGGGATTCCCGAGAGCCGTCGAACGCGGGGACGCCCCCTCTGGGACGGCCCCCGTGCGGTCGCTGACAGCGGAGCCGCTCCGGCCGGACGCGAAAGAGCGCGGCATGCTCCCACAGGCGTACCAAGGCCCCGTCAGGAGTGCGTCGGGATGGTTCTCAGATCCCCTTGCCGTGGCGGTGCAGGGTGCGCAGAACCCAGGCGGCCGGCAGGCCGCAGGCGACCGCCAGGGCCAGCGGGGTGCGCGGCTCCAGCGCGCGCGCTCGGAACGTGCGTCCGGCCCACTGCAGGGCGGTCCGGCGGCGGCCCGCGGCCGCCTCGGCGAAGGCGATCTGGCCGGCGACGCGGGCGTAGCCGCTGGGCACCAGCAGGAACTCGGGGTAGCGGTCGAGCAGCCAGCGCAGCGCGGTGGCGATGGTCTGCCAGCGCCCGGCGAAGTGCGAGCGGCGGTGCCACAGCACCCGAACGCCCGGCGCGGGGATGTTCCGGACGGGGGCACGGCGGGCCATGCGCAGCAGCAGCTCGTAGTCCTCGGCGTAGCTGCCCGGCAGCTCCTCGCTGACCGGGCCGCAGCCGTCCACCAGCGCCGCGCGCCGGATGAGGAAGGTCGAGGGGTGCAGTTCGGTGAGCCGGGAGCCCAGCAGGTCGGAGAAGGTGACGGCGGTGCGGTCCAGCGTCCGCTCGGCCTCGGTGCGGTCGTAGACGACGCGGATGCCGCAGCAGACCATCTCGGTGCCGGGGTCGGTGAGCAGCACCTCCACCTGGGAGCGGAGCTTTCCGGGGAACCAGGTGTCGTCGTCGTCGCAGAAGGCCACGAAGTCGCCCCGGGCGGCCAGGATCCCGGTGTTGCGGGCGCCGGCCAGGCCCGGGCTGTGGTCGTTGACCACCACTTCGACCGGGCGCAGGGCGTCGTCCGAGGCCAGTGCGGGGTCGGGGTCGTCGTTGTCGAAGACGACGATGGTGCGCAGCACCCCGGGGTAGTCCTGCTCGGCGATCGAGCGCAGGGTGCGGCGCAGCAGGTCGGGCCGGTCGCGGGTGGGCACCACGGCGCACACCTCGGGCCACTCGCTCGGCGCCTCGGCGAGCGCGGGCAGCGGGCGCTCGGCGTGCGGCGGGGGCGCCAGCAGGTCGATGAGCTCGCCGGCGCGCAGGGCGGCGGCCTCGCCGGCCTGCCCGCCGGTCCCGCCGGGGGCGTCGGAGCCGATGCGGAACTCGCCGGGGTGGGCCAGGGCCTTGTCGACCGCGGCGGCCAGCTGCTGGGCGGTCGCGCAGGAGCGGACCAGCCCGGAGGAGTCCAGGCGGGCGACGAAGCGCAGCTGGTGGTCGTCGACGTGCTCGCCGAGCTCGGGGTCGCGGGCCGCGGCCAGCGGCAGGTGCCCGGCGCGGCGCGCGGTGGTGACCGTCCCGGGCCCGCCGTGGGTGACCACGGCGGCGGCCGAGCGCATGAGATCCTCCAGCCGGTCGGGGGCGATGAAGGACTCGCCCTCGGCGGTCTCGGGGGCAGGGGAGCGGCCGTACTGCACCAGGACCCGGACCCCGGGGCGCTCGCGGGCGAGGGCGTCGGCCCACTCCACCAGGCGGCTGAACGGGTGGTGGTCGGTCCCCAGGGCCACGAGGACGAGCGGGGCGTCGGGGGAATCGGGCGCTTGTGTCACAGCAGCGGTCCTACGGTGATGGCGGTGGGCATGAACGATCGCTGCTCCTCCCACTGGGCGAGGAAGAGCCGGGTGAACGGGCGGCACAGGCGGGCCGTGAGCGTCGGGGTCTCGATGCGGTCGTAGACCTCGATGTAGACCGTGGGCACCCGCATCAGCCGGGCCAGCACGAAGAACGGCAGGGCGACCCCCGCGCCGGTGCTCACCACCGCCGCCGGGCGGCGGGCGGCGAGCACCCGCAGCGCCAGGACGGTGTTGCGCAGCAGGTTGGGCACGTCCCGGGTGGTGGGGTGGTGGGCCCACCGCACCTCCTCGCCGTTGAGCAGGGCCTCGGCGTCGGGGGTGCGGAAGGTGACCCAGCTGCGCGCGCGCCCCGACCACCACGGGCGCAGCGCCATGAGCTGCGCGAGGTGGCCGCCGCTGGAGGCCACGAACAGGATCGGCGCGCCCTCCGGCGGGACGGTGCTCGCGGAAGGGGCGCCGGCGGTCGAACTCGAAGCGCGCCCGGAGGGCGCCATGAACGCGGTTGGCACGGGGACATCATTGCATAACTCTGAGTAATTTCTTCATCGCCATGTGTTGTTTCGTGGGGAAATCCATGATCGGGACCGCGGAGGGCGCCCCCTCCTCAGGGCCGGCCGCGCCTCCAGCGCCTGGGGACCAGGCCGTCCAGGTCGAGCAGGGTGCGCAGGCGCCAGACCGTCACCGCCCACCCGCAGCCGCCCGCCGCGAGCGCCACCGCCAGCGACGGCACGGTCGTCCCCCACACGGCGGCGCACACCGCGGGCACCCCGCCGAACCAGACCAGGCAGGCCCCCGCCGCGGCCGCCCACCGGAGGCTGAAGGGGTGCACCCCCACCGTCCGGTGCAGCTGGACCAGCGGCAGCAGGTTGCGCACCCCGATCGCCGCGGCCCAGGCCAGGGCCGCCCCGACCGCGCCCAGCGGCGGGATCAGCAGCAGGCACAGCGCCAGGTTGGCCGCCAGTGCCAGCAGGTTGTTGGCCAGGTTCCAACCGGTACGCCCCGCCATGGTCAGCAGCAGGTCGCCCATCCCCAGCGCGGCCGAGGCCATCTGCGCGAGGGCGACCACGACGAGCACCCCTGTCCCCGCCGGGGTGGCATAGCCCGGTCCGAACACCTCCATCACCAGCGGGGCGTACACGACCGTCGGCAGGAAGAGCGGCCAGGTCAGACAGATCAGCCACGCTGTCGCCGACCGGTACAGCCGCGCGGTGCCCTCCCTGTCCTCCAGCGCGAGCATCTCGGCCAGGCGGGGGCCCGCGGCGAACTGCACCGCCTGCGTCGCGAACTGCCCCGCCACCAGGAGGCGGGTCCCGGCGGTGAACACGGCGGCCGCGGCCGCCCCCTGGACCGCGGCCACCAGCACGATCCCGCTGCGCTGGATCCCGATCTGGGCCACCTGCGCCGCCGAGCGCGGCAGTGTGAACCCCCAGAACTCGCGTGGGCCGACGGGGCCGGGCGCCGGCGCCGCGTCGTCCCGGTCCGCGGGCGGCGGCACCGGGGCCCGGCGCAGCACCCGGCGCAGCCACAGCCAGGCGACCGCGGCGGCGGGCAGGTAGGGGCCGGCCCAGGCCACCGCGAGCAGGCCCGCCGACCCGGCCGCCGCCGCGCCGGCCACCAGCAGCAGCTGTCCCAGCGGCCGCCCGACCTTCTCGACGGCGGCGGTGGCCGCCATGTCGTGGTAGGCGCGGGTGGCCGCCAGCAGCGCCTCGGTCACCGCGGCGAACGGCAGGAACACCGCCAGGAGCCGCAGGTACAGGGCCGCGTCGGGTTCGCCGATCAGCTCCGCGAGCGGCTCGGCGAGCACCGCCGTGGCCGCGGCGAGGCCCAGCGACGCCGCCGCCACCGGGGCCAGTGCCGTGCGCAGCAGCCGCCCGGCCTGCCCGGAGGCGCCCAGCGCCCGCGCCCGGGCCAGGAAGTAGACCAGCCCGTTGGCCGTGCCCAGCTGGGCCACCGACGAGGCGATCAGGAACACCGAGGTCGCGGCGAACAGCAGCCCCGCGGTGTCCTGGGAGAACCCGCGCGCCACCGCCACCACCAGCGCCAGGTTGAGCGCCGCCCCGGCGACGGCCGCGGCCGTGTTCAGCGCCCCGCCGCGGGCGGTGCGGGCCACGGCGTCCCCGCCGGTCCGGCCCGCGCCGGCGCGGGGGGGGGGCGGGGGCTCGG